>DBYM01000044.1:11681-13212 GCA_002309875.1 Cyanobacteria bacterium UBA1186 | reverse complement strand
CCTTTTCAGGTCTCATTTACCCCCGCATGGTATATTCACATGTTACATGCTGATTTTTTCAAGTCAACAAAAACTATACCTTTTTACGTTCTCTTGTAAACCACAAAACGATACATATACCGAGTGAAATCAATGCCGACAATACCCAAAATCCGATTGCATAATCCCATGAGAATTTATCAATAATATACCCTGTGCCGACCCCCGAAAGGATTGAGCCTATATAGCCGAACATTCCGCAAAAACCCGTAACGGCTGATGCAACTTTTTTAGAACTCGATTCAACCGCAGAAAGCCCGCCTATAAGCACCTGCGGACCGCAGGTGAAGACGCCGATTGCAGAAACATATACATAATCCAAAATCGGGTTTGTGTTATGCCAGAATAAAATTATACTGATTGCCAAAAGGGTTAAACAAAGAATGTTTACAGGAGCCCTTTTGCCGCCAAAAAACTTATCGGAAACAAATCCTGCCCCTATTGTTCCCAAAACCCCGACAAGAGGCAGAAAACTTATTATTTTTGCAGCATCAGCGATGTTGTAATGCTTCATATCAACCTGATACATTACAAGCCAGTCAATTGTCCCGTATCTTACGACGTAAACAAAGATATATGCAATTGCCAAAAGCCATACGGTCGGATTTTTGATAATATATTTTTTGAAAATGTCGGAATATGTGACATTGTCTTCTTCGTCCGCCTCCTTAACAGGCTCTACATAATTCGGGTCTTTGTATTTTTCAATATCCGGAAGTCCGATACTTACGGGCTTGTCCTGAAGATTTTTGTAGAAGAAAAAGCAAAAAATCATTGCAAGAATTGCCGGAACGTAAAATACGGATTGCCAGTCGAAATGCGTAATCAGAAATCCGGAAAGAATCATGCTGAGATAAGTTCCGATTTCGTGGGAAGATGACCACAAAGACCACTTAACCCCTCTTTCTTTATTGGCAAACCAATAAGAAAGGTTTTTTGCAATCGGCGGGAAGCCCATTGACTGAAACCAACCGTTTACGCCCCAGAAGAATGCCAAAAGCATCAAAAGTACCGAGAATCCGCAAAACGTTAAATTTGGTGATACAAGGTAGGCACATATAACAAATAAAAGGTTAACCAATGCGGAGATAAAAAGCGCCGTAGGCAAAATTCTTTTTGCGTTTGTGTTATCGGCAATTATACCGTTAATGAATTTACCTGCCGCATAAGAGAAATAAAGCGAACTTCCGAGCAAACCGAGTTCAAGTTTGCTGTATCCCAATGCGTCTTGTATTGCGGGAAGTGCAACGGAAATATTTTTTCGGCAAATATAGAAAACAATATACCCGACAAACATTGATAAAAATATTCTCATTCTCCACATAGCATAAGTTTTATCAATGGTTTCCTTATCCGTAATCGGCTCTGCAGCCTCAGGAACTCTGTAAAAATGTCTGATATTAGCCCAAATACCCATACTTCTCTCATTTCCCCTAAAATGTGTCTGAGAATATTATTGCACAAACAAAAAAAGGGGTAAATAAGGGGGGGG
>DBYM01000044.1:9109-11633 GCA_002309875.1 Cyanobacteria bacterium UBA1186 | reverse complement strand
GGGTAAATGTAAGGTAAATAATTGGGAAAATCCGATAATTTATAAATTAAGTAAACAAAACAGTTAACAACCCCCGTGAAAACGAGGGTTGCAAGGTTGGATAATTATAAAACACTATGCGTTTGCGATAACATTTTCGCCCTGCTGCGCCTTTTTCTTTTCTTCAGCCTCTTCAAATTTCTTCTTGAAGAAAGAAGCCATAGGCGTTGCAATAAGAGGTGTGATAATTCTCTTTGTCAAAATCTGCATTGCGATATTAACAGCCAAAACCGTAAAGCCTGTTCTTGCTAATTTAGCTCTGTTTTTTACGAGTTTTGAATATTCTTTTGCAAATTCTTCAGGTGATGTTTTTGCTTTTAATTCTGCAGAAAGTTTTTCAAATTTTCTTTTGATTACTTCGTCATTCGGACTAAAGTCGGGGTGTTTTGCAATCTTATCGTCAAACAGACTTGTAATTAAATCTGCAATACCAAATGACATTAAAAGTTGAATACCAACGTTCAAAATACCGTTTGACAAGTCCAAAGCACCGACGAATTTTCTTTGGTCTTCAGGAATTCTTTCATTGTTCAAGGACTGCATAGTATAATATGCGCAGTTAACAGCGTCTTTGGAAACGTTTGAAACTGTAGCGATTGCGGCAGCAGTAGCGGCTGTGGCTCTCGGGTTTGCCAATTTCTGCCCGACACCGCCATTATAGAAAGAGTCAACTATTTTAGTAATGTTTAATTTTCCCATTACTTATCGCCTCCTTCCTTTTGGACAGGAGCCTGAGCCTGTTTTTTCTTTGCCGCCATTTCAGGCATAATGTATTCCATAATTCTCGGATATGCCCAGTTAAGGATACCGCAGGTTATAGGTAATGTTGCAAGGGTTACTAACAGACCAAGTTGAGTATTCATTAATTTAAATACTTTTTTGGCATCAGATAATTTGCCCTTAATGTATCTTTTAATATATACACTTTGAGTGATTTCATCAAAACTGTCGCCAAGTTTTGGAAGGGACATTTTAATAGGTATATTATGTTCGGCGGAGTATTCAATTGCACAATTAACTTTTTCAATGATATTTTTTGCAAATTCTTGTATTTTTGCGTTTTTGGCTTTTGCTGAAATTCCCGTTCCGAATATTTTTTCTTCAAGACTTGTTACATCTTTCAGGTCTTCTTTAATATATTTAACGAGCCCGTCCATGAATTTTTTTGTATTTTCTTCGCTAAAGTCCATAGCCTGTTTTGCGGTATTTATACCATTGTCTTCTTCAACAAGTTTTCTTACGTAGCCCTTAATTACTGCTTCACCCAAAATTTCTCTTTCAAGTTTTGCGGCTGCTTTTTTCTGTATGAACACAGTTTCGTCCATTCCTGCCGCTGCGGCTACATCTTTGAGTTTTTTCTCAAGGAATTTATTAAGTTTTATGCTTCTTATTTCTTCAACAGGTTTGCCGAATTTGGTTTCGATTTCTTCCTTAAATTCAACCTTGAATTTATCAAATATGTCTTTCTTAGCATCGTCCATATTTTCCTGACATAACAAACCTTTAACCATGTGTTTGGCTTCATTTTTTATGTATTCAGTTTCGCTTATACCTGCTTCAGTTGCTTTTTCTTTCAGTTTGCCTTCAAGATATCTGTTTAATTTTCTGTTATTTTCCTGAGTTGCAGATTCTCCGAATTTGGTGTTAATTTCTTCTTTGAATTCGACTTTTAATCTGTCAAAAATTTGTTTTTTTGCATCTCCTTCAGGATTTTGGCTGATTACCATATCCGTAGCAAAAACATCGTTTTTCATTTCTTTTCTTGCTTTTGCTATTGCGGCTTTCTCAGTGCTGACCTGTCTTCTTGTAACTTCTTTTGCAGTCTGGTCTTTAGCCCAGCCGGAATATTTACGTTCGGCTTCCTTGTCAATTTGTTCTTTAGTCCAGTCAGGGTGCTCTTTTTTAATTTCTTTTGCAAGCAGACCTATGTTCCATTTTGGTTGTTCTGATTTGATTATATTTTTCAAATAACGTTCATGCGGTTTATTTCTCAAATCTGCTCTTGCAAAATTTGCTTCGCCGTATTTATTGCTTGTACTTGCTTTCTTTGCCAACAGATTATTAAACCATCTTGTAATTGTTAATTGTGCTGCAACTGCAATAATTGCAGAAATCGGCTGACGCCAAGCGGAGTATGCTTTTGTTTGTTTATCTTCTTTTGAGAACGGATTGAATCTTATAAACATCGGGCAGACAATAGCAGTACCGAATGCCGTAACAAGGATATTTAGAGCCTCTCCCTGTTTTTCCCCGGCGTATGTTAAAAATCTGTTAAAGCCGCCGCTGTCTTTTGTAATGGCTTTAATAATTTCAGGATCTAACCCTTTTGCTTTGAAATTTGGCGCAGGGGCAGTCTGGTTTTGATACACACTGTTGTCGATTTTCTGTACTTGCATTTATATTCCAACCTTCTATATACATGAAAACATAAACAAGTGAAAAATTGCCTTTTTATGTAACAAAATATTACAAAGTGTAAATTCTG
>DBYM01000044.1:1690-9040 GCA_002309875.1 Cyanobacteria bacterium UBA1186 | reverse complement strand
AATATTTCGACAGGCAGATATGGTGAAGAATTGGCGAGGGATTATCTTGTCAAACAGGGTTACAAAATCCTTGAGACCAATAAACACTTTTCACGTTTTTGCGAAATAGATATTATTGCGCTTGATAAAAATACCCTTGTTTTTGTTGAGGTAAAAACCCGAAAAACAGATAAATTTGGCCTTCCGCAGGAGGCGGTAACCCAAACAAAATATCAGAATATCAAAAACGGGATTTTCCTTTATTTAAAAGAAAACCCCGAATATAAAAAATTCAGAATAGATGTTGTTTCAATAGTGCTTGAGCCTGAAATAAAGATTAAACACCTGAAAAATCAGTAATTATTTCAATGCGGTTGAAATAAACCGTATTGTATCGTCTTTCAGTTCTCTTACAAAGTCTCTTGCAATCTTTGACAAAGGACGCTGGTCTATTTTTTCAAAAATAGCATAAAGCGGGTCGCCGCCGTTGTTAAATCGCATTTGCCTGTCTTTTTTGTTCAGGTAATACAAATCGAAGTTGTCAGGTATTTCAAGCGAGCCTGCCGGTTTTTTGTTTCTTTCAATTGCTGAATAGGTTTCGGACATATTTTTTACTCTCTTTAATAAATCTTACATGTATATAAAGTCCTGAAACATCTTCTGATTTCAGCAAAGAGACTATTTGTTACAATTCTTAATAAAAAAATCAGACCTTGTAAAGCCTGATTTTTTGTTTATTTTTAAATGATTTTGGTTAAACTTTTTTGTCTTCCCAAATCTCAATAAGACTTGAGCAGAAGAAGATACTTGAGTAAGTACCGATAAAGATACCCAAAATCATTGCAAGAACGAAGTCTTTGGTTGTAACACCGCCGAAGAAATAGAGTGCTGCAAGTGTTATCAAAGTTGTTAAAGAAGTGTTTATACTTCTCGTAAGAGTTTGATTGATACTTGCATTCATAATTTCTCCGAAGGTCATCTTCTTTGAATAATATTTCAGATTTTCACGAACACGGTCGAATACGACGATTGTATCGTGAACTGAGAAACCAATTACGGTAAGAAGTGCGGTTACAAAGAGTGCATCGACTTCCACGTTATAGACAAGTCCCAAAATTGAAAATACACCGAGTACGAACAATGTATCGTGAACAAGACCTAAGATTGCGGCAAGAGCGTAATCAAACTGAAATCTGAAAGTTAAGTATGCGACAATTCCCAAAAGTGCTAAAGACAATGCAATCAGAGAATTCTTAAACAATTCGCTTCCAAGAGTCGGGCCGACTGATGAGACCTGAACCAATTCAGGTGATTGGAACTGTGTTTTAACAACGTTTGTGATTTTATCCGCATCTTGTGATTCTTCATCGATAAACTTTGTTCTGACTGCCAAGATGGCTTTCAGATTATCGTCATTTGCGGCATTTACGTTTATAATCTGCAAAGAAGGGTTTTCAATTCCGTCTTTAACCAAACCTTCACGAACTGCTGCAAGTCTTTCGTTTGTAATCGACTCTTTAACACTGTATTGGAGCGTTGTTCCGCCCGTGTAGTCAATACCGACCTTCAAAGGAGAATGTGTCGGATATGTTATTGACGAATAAATCATTGCGCAAATTCCCGGAAGCAGTAATATCGCTGAAATACACAAATATAAAAATTTGTATTTAACTATGTTTAATCTTATCTTATTCATTTCTTTAACCCTTTATAATTAACGTTCCCTAATCTAATATACCGAATTTTGCTTTTTCTCTTTGTGTTTCAACAACCTGATAACCTTCACCGATTTCTTCAGGTTTCAGGCCGAACATGCCGGGATTTTTAAGATTACCCGTTCCGAAGCAAAGGTGCATAAAGTTCTTTGTAACAGTGATTGCACTGAACATTGAAACCATAACACCGATTGCAAGAGTAAGAGCAAAACCTTTAACAATACTTGTTCCGAGGAAATAAAGTATTGCACAGGTGATAATAGTCGTCATATTTGAGTCGAAAATACTTGTGAATGCTCTGTCAAAACCCGAATTAATTGCGGTAAACAGTGTTCTTCCGGCTTTCAGTTCCTCTTTTGTTCTTTCAAAAATAAGGATATTTGCGTCAACCGCCATACCGATTGAAAGAATGAAACCTGCAATACCTGCAAGAGTAAGTGTTACAGGGATTGCTTTGAATATTGCAAAAAGGAAAACTCCGTACAGGATAAGTGCAACGTCTGCAATAAGTCCCGGAGCCCTGTAATAAAGCGCCATAAATATCATTACGAAACCAAGACCGAGCGCACCTGCCATTTTTGATTTTGCAACGCTGTCTGCACCAAGGGTAGGACCTACGGTATTTTCTTCAATAATTTTTGCAGGAACAGGGAGCGCACCTGCATTAAGCAGGTCAACCATAGTTTTTGCTTCATCGTAAGCAAACCCGTTATCTCCGCCCGAGATCTGAGCCCTTCCGCCCGTTATCGGCTCTCTGATTACAGGTGCCGACTGCAATTCGCCGTTAAAGAAGATTGCCATTTGCTGACCGACCATCTGTCGTGTCAAATCCGCAAATTTCTTTGTTCCCGTTCCGTTGAATTCCAAATCAACAACCCATTGACCGTTCTGAGAATTTGTACTCAAGTTGGCTTTTGTCAAATCTTTACCGGTTAAACCTGTAGGAGCCCATGCTTCCATTCCGTTTTGCATAACAGGTTTTCTGAATTCAAGTTCTGCGGTTTCGCCTATATATGCTTTTGCCTGATTTAAATCCGAAACATCAGGTATTTCTACAACAAGTCTTTTATCCCCAATCTGTTGAACAACTGTTTCCGAAACCCCGAGTTTGTTAACACGGTTTTCGATTGCAAATTTTAAACTTGCCATCATATCAGGTGTAACCTGAGCACCGTTTAACGGCTGTGCTTCAAGCACAAGGCGTGATCCGCCGACCAAATCCAATCCGAGTTTTGTAGGTTTATTTGCTATTATAAATATTGAAACCAACACAAGCACTACAATAGCCCAGAACAAATATAGCTTGTTTTTCATTTATGTACTCCTTTTAACTGTTATCTTAATTATAGTTCAAACATTTTAAATGCTGTCTAATGTGAATATTAAATCAGCTTTTTCTGCTTTTGTTAATTCGACAAGCGGACGTCTTACATATTCCTCGATAATTTCTTTGTAGGCAAGAGCAGCCTTAACGGGAACAGGATTTGGCGCCATAAACAATTTCTTGAATATCGGATAGAGTTTGACGTGCATATTTTTTGCAGTCATCGTGTCGCCTGTTTTGAAATTGCGAATCATTGATTTGATTTCTTTTCCGAATAAATGAGACGCAACCGAAATAATACCGTGAGCGCCGAGTGAAAGCATCGGAAGCGTCAGACTGTCATCGCCCGAATATATTGTGAAATCCGCAGGACAGATTGCTCTTATTTCGGTGAGTGCGTCCATATCGGGGCAACTCTGTTTCAGAGCAACAATATTTTCGTATTTTCTTGCAAGTGTTTTAACTGTTTCGGCAGACATATTCACGCCCGTTCTTGACGGAATATTGTAAAGAATTACAGGGATTTCAACGGCTTCCGCTATGGCGGAAAAATGTTCAATCATGCCTGCCTGAGAAGGCTTGTTGTAATAAGGAACGACGGAAAGAACTGCGTCAGCACCTTCTTTTTCGGCTCTTTTTGCGGTTGCAACCGCAGTTTCGGTTGAATTAGAGCCTGCACCCATAATTACTTTTCCCTTGTTGCTTACGGCTCTTCTTGCACTGCTCAGAATTTCGATTTCTTCATCAAAACTGAGAGTCGGTGCTTCGCCGGTAGTTCCCGTAACGACAATTGCGTCAGAGCCCGTATTTATAAGTTGATATGCCAGAGCTTCGACTTTTTCGTAGTCAACCTCTCTTTTTTCGTTAAACGGTGTAACCATTGCGGTAATTACTTCTCCGGCATCAAATCTCATAAATTATACTCCTTTTTATAATCTTTTCACTTTATTCTAACCCAAAAATAACTAAAACTATACCTTTTTGACAAATTCATGTATCTCAAATGTGTCCCCTTCTTTTTGATACAAACCAATCTGAATTGTTTCGTACCGCGGCTTTTCAATAAAGCCGTATCTGTAAGCGGTATTTGAGAACATGGCGATTTTGTTCAGCAGATTAAGTTCAATAAGTTTTTTCAGCGCAACCTTTGCGGTATATTTGTCTTTTTCGTACAAAATGCAGCAAACTCTGTAATCAACAGGGGCTTCGGAGTTCAGAACATGACAAAACGCATCGAGCGAAGAATCGATGGTATCAAATCTTTCAAACTCGTAGTAAAACCCGTCTTCAAATTTTTCAGGCATTACTCCCGTTTTGTCTATCAAAAATTTGTTCATTTCTTTTGCCTGCTCGTTAAGGTCAAGAGTTTTTACATGAAATTGCCGTGTTACTTTAGGCAAAATTGCTATATAAATTGCATAACGCTGCATTTTCTTCTGTTCGGAAACCTGAGTTATTGAAAGTTCGTTATTCAGAGTTGCTTCACTTAATTTTTTGACTTGTTTATGACCTTCTTCGTATAAATTTTGAAGCACACAAACGGCTTTATAACACAGATGAAAAATCCCGTAAAAACACAATAATATGATGAAAGCAATCATATAACTGTATTTAAAAACTGCCGCAAAAAGCATCATTGAGCCGTTGTTGATACCTTCTCCGTAGCCTACAAGGTTTACGAAGGTCGGTCTTATGAAATTCAGGAAAGACCACGAGGTACCGATAAGGGTTTCTGCCCAAAACAGGAAAAACAGCATTATTGTAAAGACAACAACTATCTTTAAAAATTCAACAAACATTTTAAGTTTTTTAAAAAATTCCAAAATTAATTTGTTCAACTATTTATCCTCCAAATAGACATTATCAATCAGTCTTACGTTTTCAACTCTGCACGCAATCAGTACGATTGTGTTATTATCCGCCTTTTCTTTTTCTTCAAGAGTTTCTCTGTCAAGAATTTCTAAATATTCCAAATCATGTTTTTCGGTCAGGAATGGGTATGCCGTTTCTTTTAGGGCGGAAACATCTGTAATTCCTTTTTTATAGCAGTTTTTAATATTGTTTAAAATTCTGCTCAAAACAAGTGCATCTTTTTTTCCTTCTTCCGATAAATATTTGTTCCTTGAACTCAGCGCAAGCCCTGATTCTTCACGGATTATCGGGCATTGAATAACTTCAACGGGGATATTCAGATCCTTAACCATTTTTCTTATTATAACTGCCTGCTGAGCATCTTTTTGTCCGAAGAATGCTTTGTCAGGCTGAACAATGTTAAACAATTTGTTTACAACGGTGCATACACCGTCAAAATGTCCGATTCTTGTTTTTCCGCACAATTTGTTTACATAGAAAAATGGCGGGCAGACATAAGTCAAAGTGTCGTTTGTCAGTCTGTTTCCTTCACCGTACATTTCAGCGGGAGTCGGAGCAAAAACGATATCCACACCTTCCTGTTCGCATAATTTTGTATCCGCTTCCAATGTTCTCGGATATTTGTCAAAATCCTCGGAAGGTCCGAACTGAATAGGGTTTACAAAAACAGAAACAACGACTTTGTCACATTCCTGCTTTGCTCTTTTTATAAGACTCAGATGTCCGGCATGCAAGGCTCCCATTGTGGGCACTAAGCCTGTTGTAAACCCCTCTTTTCTCCATGTTTTGATTTGTTCACGGACTTCTTCTATTTTATTCAGTAACATTCAGTTTCTCTTTCTCATTTTCTGCCAGTTCAAACGACTCATTATCGGAAGGGAACAGGCCCTCCTTAACTTCTTTTTTATAGTTTTCTACTCCCAAAAGAACGGTATCATGTAGGTTTGCAAATTTTTTGATAAATTTGGGCGTAAAGTCGGTAAATTTGCCTAAAATATCATCTGTCACGACAATCTGTCCCGAGCAGTTTCTGCCTCCTCCGATTCCGATTGTAGGGATAGTAAGGTTTCTTGTAATATATTCTGCGCTTGCGGAAGGGATTAATTCCAAAACAACCGCAAAAGCACCCGCTTTTTCAAGTTGTTTTGCGCATTCAAGAATTTTTTCGGTGTTATCTGCGGTTTTACCCTGAATTTTGTGTCCTCCGAGCGTATTCATAAGTTGAGGAGTAAATCCGAGGTGCGATAAGACGGGGATTCCCGATTCGACGCATCTTTTTGTGAGTTCTGTTATGTGGTCGTTGCACCCTTCAAGTTTAACGGCATTTGCACCCGCTTTAATCATTTTGGACGCATTTTCAAGTCCCTGTTCAACAGTGAGGTTGTAACTCATAAACGGCATGTCGCCGATTATGAAAGAATTTTTGGCACCTCTTGCGACCGCTTTTACGAAAATAAGCATTTCATCAATTGTAATATTATATGTATTTTCATATCCCAAAGCGACCATTGCAAGAGAATCGCCTACGAGAATTCCGTCAATTCCCGCTTTATCAAGCACCTGAGCGGTCGAATAATCGTAAGCAGTGAGCATTGCGATTTTTTCATTGTTATCTTTTAATTTTTGAAAATTTAATACGCTTTTTCCCACGTAATCACCTTATTTCTTTAACGATTTTTTGTACCAGTAATAAACTGCTCTTGCGACTCTGTTTGAAGAATGACGTACAAGACCTTCTTTGTTTTCCTGAATAAGTTTCTGTGAAACAACCGTAACACCCGTAGGAGCAACGTTTTCCATATCAAGCCTTACGGGAATTGATCCGCTTTTTGCATACCCTTCGGAAATGTTTGCGGGGAGCGAATTATTTACAAGAACAGCATCGAGAATTCTTCTTCCGTTTGCATGGCTTAACAGGGCATTAACGTGGCTTGCAACCGAATAGTTATCTGTTTCGCCGGGTTGTGTCATTATATTACATACATATATTTTCTTTGCCTGTGATTGTTCAATGGCATCTGTAATTCCCGAAACGAGGAGGTTCGGAATAACGCTTGTGTATAAACTTCCCGGTCCCAAAATAATCAAATCCGCTTCTGCTATTGCGGTAAGGGCCTCAGGTAATGCTCTGCAGTCTGCAGGCTCGGTAAATAATCTTTTTATTCTTTTATGTGCTTCGGGAATATTTGATTCTCCTTTGACGACCGTTCCGTCTTCATATTCGGCCGCAAGTTTCATATCGTCTAAAGTAGTCGGAAGTACAACTCCTCTTATGTTTAAAACGTTTGAGGATTCTTTAACCGCTTTAACCATATTGCCCGTAATTGAACAGAGTGCGGTCAGGAATAAGTTCCCGAAACTGTGTCCCGCAAGCCCTTCTCCGTTTTTGAAACGATACTGAAAGAGTTTTGTAATCAAATCTTCGTCATCTGCGAGTGCGGCAATACAGTTTCTGATATC
>DBYM01000044.1:0-1631 GCA_002309875.1 Cyanobacteria bacterium UBA1186 | reverse complement strand
GTAATATTATTTGTATATTTTTTTATTCCGCGCAAAAGCATTGAGAGACCTGTTCCGCCGCCGATTGCAACGACCTTTGCGCCTTTGTTTAATTTGTTTCTTCTGTAAAGTCTTTCAAGTAAGGATACATTTCCTTTGTAGGAATCCATATCTATTATTGAAAGCGTTGTCTTTTTCCACCCGCTGAAGAATATAAACGAGCCGATAATTATGAAGGCTATGGCAAGTGCGTTTGAAGGCAAAACAAGTGCCGCCTGACGAATCAGTTCCATTGTTAAATAAATCGGTCTTATATCAAGGATTATCATAAATCCCAAAAGAATCATGACAGAGCCCAAAAATATTAAAAACAACCATCTTTTTACGTTTAAACCCGGGATTAACCACCCGACATCTTTTGTTTTATCTTTTAAATTCAGCATATATTAAACCCAACCTGAAACCTTAGCATTATTGTAATTTACCGGAGCAGGAGTGATTAAATCATGCGCCTGCTTAATTAAATCCAAAGAATTTTTGTATTTGTTTGAGAAATGTATTGTATCAACTTCCGCAAAACTCATTCCGCCCAAATTATTGCGAATTTGCGAAGTATGAAGAAGATGCTGAAAACGTTTGATTAACTCAAAATTATTCGTATTATCTTCTTTCGTATAATCAATTGTTAAATCAGCATTATAAGTTTTTTCCAAAGAGAGTTCCTGAGCCGTCTGTATTCCGATATAATCGGCAACCTTAGCCGTGATATCACCTGCAGGAGCATAGTAAACAAGCCATTCGGAACACTTTTTAATTGCTTTTGCAAGGTTGCAGGAAAAAGTAAAATCTTCTCCCGCCATTTTGTACATTGCGCCGTGCGGACGGACATGTTCGATACTGAGCCCGTAAGCATTTGCAAACGACATAATTGCACCGACCTGATAGACAACAAGAGCCTCAAGTTCATCTTCTTTGAGTTCTACGGGCCTGTAACCGAATCCCTGAATATCGTTAAACCCGATATGAGCACCGATTGCAAGATTTTTTTCTTTGGCTTTCAGCAGTGCATCTTTTATGGTAACAGGGTCGCCTGCGTGAAATCCGCATGAAATATTTACCGAACTTACATAATCCAAAAGTTCGAATTCGGTATTATTCTTATAAATTCCGTACGCCTGTGCAAGGTCGCAGTTAAAATCTATGTTCTTGATTGATTTTCTTTCGATAACTTCTTCCATAAACCTCTCCGTAAGTTGTTATTTTATAGAAAAATTATACAACAAAATCAATTAAATCACAGATTTAATAATATATTTTTAAGATGTCTTTACATATAAATATTATAAATATTAAAAAATTGTTTATTTTTTAAAGTTTACTCAAAAAAGGTGTTTAAATGGTAATGTTGAGGAAAATGTAATCATATTTAATATAGGAGATAAAAAAATGGCAAAAACAATAGGTATTGACTTAGGTACAACAAACTCCGTAGTAGCGGTTATGGAAGGCGGTAAACCAACCGTTATAGCGAATGCGGAAGGTATGAGAACAACTCCTTCTATCGTCGGTTTTTCAAAAACAGGCGAAAGATTGGTAGGTCAGTTGGCAAAACGTCAGGCAATTTTAAACCCTGAAAAGACGATTGCATCAAT
>DBYM01000033.1:18074-24690 GCA_002309875.1 Cyanobacteria bacterium UBA1186 | reverse complement strand
GAATTAAGCGGTGTTCTGAGTTCGTGCGAAATATTTGCCAAAAACTCATTCTTAACCTTGTCCGCTTCAAGAATTCTCTCGTTCTGCTCCTTAATCGTCTTATACGCTTCCTGCTTTTCAACAATACCGTCTTTCAGCGCCTTGAGTTGAATTCTGAAAACATTCGAGAGTTCCATATCTTTAAGTACATAAGAAAGAATTGAGGCGGAAGCATCGAGTATTGTTAAATCTTCTTCGGTATAAGCGTTATGCGCCTTGTTAGCGAGCAAAATAACCCCAAAAACTGTTGATTTTATTGAGATTTTTGAAAGAATATAAGATTTTTTGTTCAGTCCGTCCAAACCGACAACCTTCAGAAATTCCGCACCCTGACCGAAGATTTCGCCTGATTTGTTAAAAATTTTCTTCTTTAATGAAGGCTTGAGGTCAAACGTTTCGTTGATTTTGTAATTATTATGAGTTTTATATGTGTACTTTAGTTGCAGACTGTCGGGATTTACAAAATAAATAAACCCCTCATCAAAACTCAAAATCTCGGCCAATTTTTCAAACATAACTTTGCCCGATTTATTCTCATTCAGATTTATCTCAAATAACGAAGGTATTATCTTAATAAACTGTTCCGTTTCCATAACACACCCCATCTAAATATTTATACATTTACCCCTACCCCTATTTACCCCCTACCCTGCGCTTAGGGAGAAGATTTCGTAGATTTCTTCATCACTTAATTCTGTAATAATCTTTTCGCCTTCATAGACGGCCAAATCCGCAAGTTCTTTTTTGGATTTGAGCATATCGTCAATTTTTTCCTCAAAAGTTCCCAAGGTAATCATTCTGTGCACCATTACGTTTCTGTCCTGACCGATTCTGTAAGTACGGTCGGTTGCCTGCTCTTCAACCGCAGGATTCCACCACAGGTCGTAATGGATAACATTTGTTGCACTCGTTAAGTTCAGACCTGTTCCGCCCGCTTTGAGGGAAAGTATCATAACCTTTCTGTCGGGATTATTCTGAAAATCTTCAATCAGGGTTTCTCTTTGGGGAACGGTAAGCGAGCCGTGGAAGAAGGTCGGCTCGGTATTGCATTCGTCTGCAATAATATTAACGAGAATATCTCCCATTTCTTTATACTGAGTAAATATCAGGGTCTTTTCATCATTTGCGATAATATTATTTACCAAATCGACGCATTTTTCCGCCTTGCCTGACAAATCCTTTGATGATCCCCCTGTTTTCAAGAACTGATAAGGGTGATTGCATATCTGTTTGAGTGCGGTAATCAGTTTAAAGATATTCCCTCTTCTGTTTACCCCCGTAAATCCGCTGATTTTTGTCATCATCTCATTCAGAGTTTTTTCATAAAGGATTGCCTGTGCTTTTTCAAGGTAGCAATAGTCGTTCATAACCATTTTTTCGGGCAAATCGGATATGACGTTCTTATCTGTTTTCAGACGTCTTAATACGAATGGCGAAACTGATAATCTGAGTTTTGAGGCCCTTGCTTTCTCCTTAAATCTTTCAATCGGGATTGCATAACTCTTTTGGAAATCTTTCATTGAGCCTAAATAACCCTTATTGAGAAAGTCAAAAATACTCCAGAGTTCCGTCAGGCGGTTTTCGACGGGAGTACCCGTCATCGCAATCTTAATATTGGATTTCAGCATTTTTATTGCAACGGTCTGAGCCGTATCGGGATTTTTAATGTTTTGTGCCTCATCAACGACAATCATTCCCCATGTTTGCTTTTTCATTTCCTCAACATCAATTCTCATAATTGCATAGGTCGTAAGAATTACGTCGTTATTAAGGTCGAGTTTTCTGTCCAAACCGTGATAGGTCGCAACCTTCAGAGAAGGTGCAAACATCTGCAGTTCCTTTGTCCAGTTGCCCATAAGCGTCGTCGGACAAATGACAAGAACAGACTCTTTTAATTTGCCTTCTTCTTTAAGTTTCAGAATTAGGCTGATGACCTGAATGGTTTTTCCAAGCCCCATATCATCTGCCATACAGCAGCCAAAGCCTTTGGAAACGTTTGTCCAGAGCCATTTTAAACCGATAACCTGATACGGTCTGAGTTCGCCCGTCAGCATCTTCGGCTCTGTAACTTCAACAGGCTTCGTAAAATCTTTTATTACATTTGCATAAGCATCGTCATAATTGAAATCGTACTCGTTTAATTGGCCTGACATTGATGCGTGTATAAGTTCAAGGCGTGTAAGTTTTTTATAGTTTGCCTTTGCAATCTGTTCAAAGAGTTTCTTCCCTTCGGATTTATCGACAATAATATATTTTCCGTTGTACTGAATAAGCCCGTCATCACTGTTTTCAAGCAATTTGTTAAATTCCTCGAGCGACATTTTTTCGTCACCAAGGGCAACCTCATAAGAAAAATCAAGAATATCATCAAGCGAAATTGCACTTGAAGAAACGGTATTAAATATCTGCATCAAATCATTTGAACGTGCGGCTTTGACTTTTGCATTTATAGAAGCCCTCGGAACAATAATATTCGTGAGTTCTTCAGGCAGGATAACCTCAATCTGCGCCTTTTGAAGATAATATGCGGTTTGCGCAATAATTTTGTAAACTTCGTTAAGGCTTAAATCGAGAGCAAGTTTATCTTCGTCATCAAACAAATCCTGCAGTTCGGGCATATAACGAAGCGCATAGTTAAGTTGTTTCTCAACAATTTTTCCGATATCTTCGGAATCCAAATCCCAAATTTTGTCCTTATGATACAATTCGTCAATTAAAATTGTCTCGCCCGTTTTGCGGTTTTTGATATGAACTTTTAACTCAAATCTGTCGTCGCTGAGTTTATTGACCTTGAAATAAGGTATTAAGTCATATTTCCCGAGATAAAGTTCGTCAAACCACTGCGCAAAGTTCTCCGCAACATCTTTTCCCTTCATCAGGCTCTTTTGCTCAAGGTCTTTGAGCATATAATGACCTGATTTTATGTCCTTAAATCTGTATGCTTTAATTCCTAAAAATTTGTAAATAAGATAATTAAGATATTCTCTTACAAAATTTTCGACAAAATCTTTGGGTTTTTCGCCTTCAATAAAGAGGTCTTCAGGAATATTCTTTTCAAGTTCGTTTATAATCTTTGCTGATTCTTTATTGGAAAAAATCGGCTCATAAACAATTCTGAAGAAACTCACTCCGCCCGCTTCACGCCTTTTAACCGAAGGTATGAAATAAAGTTTTTCAATCAGTTTCATCGCAAAGTGCGTGAGTTTGTTGAAATAAGCAAAGGTCGTTGTCAAAGAGGAGAAATCAACGATTTCGCCAAATCCGCCAAAATAATCCAAAACCAAATCCAAAGGCATTACATACCCGACTTTTCCGTTGAGTTCGGTTGAAGTAAATCTGAACATTGAGCCTTTTGATTTCAGGTAAAACTGAAAATTGTTTGTCGGAGTTACAAAAAACGACAATTTCCCGTTCCTGTTTATCAGGAAGAAATCCGTATTTCTGACGGGAGAATTCGGGCTTAAGAAAATACCTTCAAACTCATCTTCCACAAGTTGGTAAATCAAACTCAGCGTGTATCTGAAATCCTTGTTTTTAAAACCGTCGGGATTTTCGCTCAAATTGTAGAAAAATTCGTCAACGTCATTTTTCTTTAACGATAAATCAATATCTAAAGCCTTTGTTTCTTCGGTCATTTTTAACTCACTTTATAAGACTGTCCGCTTCCATTTCCGCAGGTTTCGGAATTCCCATAAGTTGAAGCACCGTCGGAGCAATATTGCAAAGAGCGCCGTCCGGTTTAAGTTCAACTTTGTAAGGCGGATTTATAACGACAAACGGAACTTCGTTCGTTGTATGAGCAGTCTGAGGCTTGCCCGTTTCTTCGTCAACCATAACCTCTGCATTACCGTGGTCTGCGGTAAGAAGCATCGTAATCCCGTATTTTTTGCATTTTTCGGCAATTTTTCCGACACATTCATCAACCACTTTGCAGGCCTTTGTTGCTGCTTCAATAACACCCGTATGCCCTACCATATCAGGGTTTGCAAAGTTTACGAGAATAAAGCCGTATTTGTCGTTTTCGATGGCCGACAATACGTTCTCGCATACTTCGGGAGCGCTCATTTCAGGCTGCATATCATAAGTCGGAACCTTCGGAGATGCAACAAGTTTTCTCGTTTCGTGAGGTTTCGGCTCATCAATACCGCCGTTGAAGAAGAATGTAACGTGTGCATATTTTTCCGTTTCCGCCGTCCTGAACTGATTAATACCGTTTGCTTCAAGCACATCACCGAGGATATTTACAAGTTGTGTTTTCGGAAAAGCAACAGGGAAAGTAAATGTCGCTTCATAACTCGTCATTGTGCAATAGTAAATATTGTTCAGAACTTTCTTTCTGTTAAATCCGTCAAAATCTTTAAAATTAATTGCCTTGGTTATTTCTCTTGCCCTGTCCGGTCTGTAATTGAAGAAAATTATCGCATCGTTGTCGTGGATTCTTGATTCTTCACCTCCGACAGCAATCGGAAGAACAAATTCGTCCGTAACCCCTTCGTCATAAGATTTTTTAACCCCTTCAACCGCTGAAGATGCTTTGTTTCCTTCACCAAAGAGCAGACAGTTATAACCCTTTTCAACTCTTTCCCAACGATTATCTCTGTCCATTATGTAATATCGTCCGACAACCGAAGCAATCGGCGGCAAATTGTATTTTTTCAGTTCATCTTCAACAATCTGCAAATATTCGCAGGCGCTCGCAGGAGGTGTATCACGACCGTCAAGAAAAGCATGAACATAAACACGTTTGAGCCCTTCCTTTGCCGCAAGTTGAATTAATGCCAAAAGATGGTCCAAAGAAGAATGTACTCCGCCCGTAGAAACCAACCCGTATATATGAAGCGCGGAATTGTTTTTCTTTGTATGCTCAATTGCCTCAAGAAACTTCTCGTTCTTAAAAAATGAGCCGTCCTTAATCGCGTTGTTTATTTTGGATAAATCCTGATACACAATTCTTCCGGCTCCCAAATTCAGGTGTCCGACTTCACTGTTGCCCATTTGCCCTGCGGGAAGTCCGACATATTCGCCGTCCGCATGTATAACCGTTGAAGTTTCTTCTTTAATCAGTTTCGGAACATTCACAGGGTTAGCAAGTTTTGTTGCGTCATATTTTTCAGAGCCCTTTGATATGCCCCAGCCGTCCATTATGCATAACAGTACACGGTTTGTCATTATAAAAATCTCCTCTTACCAATCTCACTTATGTCAATTTTAACACAAACAAAATAATAGTACGAACGCCAAAGTTTGTTGTATAATCATGTCAAAGAACAAAAGGGAGATGTGAAATGATTAAATCAATAATTCTCGCAGCCGGCAAAGGAACAAGAATGAAATCCGAAAAACCGAAAGTTTTACACGAAATTTTCGGAAAAACTCTTGTTGAATACGTAATTGACGCAGTTAATAACACAAAACTTGCCGATGAGAATTTTGTAATAATCGGCCATCAGGCGGAAAAAGTTGAAGAATATATTAAAAACAACTGCCCGAACTCAAAAACCGTACTTCAGTCACCCCAACTCGGAACAGGGCACGCAGTCAGCATGGCACTCCCGTACCTTGAAAATTTTGACGGAGAAATCATTATACTCTGCGGAGATACACCTTTGATAACTCCCGAAACAATTAAAGAATTTGCCGAATACCATCATTCAAAAAATGCCGATTTAACCGTTATGAGTGCTAATTTTGACAATCCTGCAAACTACGGAAGAATTATCCGCTCCAAAACCGGTGTGGAAGCAATTATTGAAGAAAAAGATGCCTCCGCAGAACAAAAACAAATAAAAGAAGTTAATGCCGGAATCTACTGCCTTAATTGGAAAAAAATAAAACCTGCGTTTAAAGATTTGAAAAGCAACAACGCTCAGGGCGAATATTATCTTACGGATATCGTTAAGTGGGCAAACGAACACAATCTGAATGTTCAGGCATATACCCTTAAAGACAACGAAGAAATCTTCGGAATAAATTCCAAAGCGCATCTTGCCCAAGCAACAAAAATGCTCAACAGAAGAATTGTAAACAGACACATGGATAACGGAGTTCAGATAATTGACCCCGAAACCACATGGATCAGCCCCGAAACAGAAATCGGGCCCGATACAATTATTTATCCCTCCTGCTATATTGAAGGTGATAATAAAATCGGAAAGAACTGCAAAATCGGACCATATGCCCACCTGAGAGGCGGAGTTGTTCTTGAGGATAACGTAAAAATCGGAAACTTCGTTGAAGTAAAGAAAACAACAATCAAATCAAACACAAATGCCTGCCACCTTACATACCTCGGCGACAGCGAAATCGGCTCAGGGGTAAATATAGGCGCAGGAACAATTACAGCAAATTACAATCCTTTGAGCAAAGTTAAGAGCAAAACGATAATTGAAGATAACGTTAAAATCGGCTCTAACTCAGTCCTCGTTGCTCCCGTAAAAATCGAAGAAGGCGCAAATGTCGGTGCATTGAGCGTTATAACAAGAGATATCCCCGCATGGGCGCTTGCGATAACAAGGGCTCCGCTTAAAATCCTCGATAATTGGGTTAAAATGCTGCTGCAAAAATACTCCGGGGGTAA
>DBYM01000033.1:15853-18031 GCA_002309875.1 Cyanobacteria bacterium UBA1186 | reverse complement strand
GCAGGTGTAAACTTGATTATTATGTAACACTATTGCCGTTTTTGCCCTTTTGGTATATGATATAAAAAGAGAGTTTGATTAGAGAAGAGGGTTTTAATGTCGCTGGAAACATTCATATACGAATCAGCGGAAGAAATTAAAAACGGCAAATTTGAGGAAGCAAAGGCACGCATAATTAAGCATAAAGACATTTATCACGATGATTCCGCAATCTGCTTTTCTCTGCTTGCGCTCGGCTCTTTCATAAACAAGCAGTACGAGGAGTATTACCAATTTATGAATGATGCCGCCTTTCTTGTTGACCAGACAAAAGACAGTATTACAAAAATCCTGCACGAACTTGTCCTTGGTTACATAAGTTTTACCGAAAAAAACAGTTCTCTCTACTCAATCAACTACAATACCGCAAGAAAACTTGCAATCAAAAGCCAGAAAACAAACTTTTTTGAAAGAATAACGGGCATGTTGAACTGCCCGCCCATTACGCATCTGAGCACACACGCACAGGTAAAAGACCCGCTGATTGCTCTCGTTAAAATCGGTCAGGCCGTTGCCGCAGAAAAAGATATCAACACTCTCATTCGCACAATTGCGGAAGAAACAAAAGTTGCCCTCAATGCTGACAGATGCACCGTTTTCCTCTATGACAAAGAGAATAACGAACTCTATTCAAAAGTCGCAACAGGACTTGATGACGTCAAAGAACTGAGAATACCCGCAGATAAAGGTCTTGCTGGACACGTTGTTCAGACGGGCGAAACAATTAATATCAAAGATGCATACAAGGACAAACGTTTCAACCCTGATGTCGATAAGAAAACAGGTTACCACACAAAGACAATTCTTTGTATGCCTATTAAAAACTTTAATCAGGAAATCATCGGGGTATTCCAGGTCCTGAACAAGTTTGACGAAACCTTTACGATAGACGATGAGGATTTGCTTATTGCAATCGCATCAAGCGCAGGTATTTCACTTGAAAATGCAAGGCTTTTCGAAAGACAGCGGAAACTGCTTGAAGAACAGCAGGTCCTGTTTGACAGTTTTATTGAAACTCTCGCCTCCTCTATTGATGCCCGTGATAAAATAACGGCAGGTCATTCTACCCGTGTAAAAATGTTTGCAACCCTTATTGCGGAAGAATTCGGAATGGAAAAGAACGACATTTACATTCTCGAAAAAGCCGCAGCCCTGCACGATATCGGGAAAATCGGCATAAGAGATTCAGTTCTGCAAAAAGAAGGAAAACTTACTCCCGAAGAATACAAACATATTCAGGAGCATGTGGAAATCACGCACAACATTTTGGCTAAAATACACATGTCAAAAGATTTTGAACAAATAACCGAAATTGCCTGCTCGCATCATGAAAAATTTGACGGAACAGGTTATTACAGAGGTCTGAAAGGGAACGATATTCCGTTTGGCGGAAGAATTCTTGCGGTTTCCGACGTGTTTGACGCAATAACTTCAAAGAGGCACTATCGTGACAAAATGCCGATAGAAAAAGTCGTCGAAATTATTATGAAAGGCTCAGGAAGCCACTTCGACCCGCTTGTTGTCGAGAAATTCCTGTCGATTAAACTCGATAAAATAGTCAAAGTCTTTATATCGGAAAATAACAACCTGACTCTGTCGGACGAAGATAAAGTTACTTTGGAAAAGTATAATTTACTTGACTTATATTACTCAATAGTAAATAATTGCAGTAATATGTTACTGCTTGTATTTAACAAATATTATGTAGGAACGGATTTGGAACATGAATAAATTACTCAAAACATCGATAATACTGATATCTGCCGGATTAATGCAATCCGTAAATTCTGCGGAAGTATCATCTCTGCAGAAACCGATATCTCTGAGAGCGGAAACAAATGTTGCCAATATGGAAATGGTCGTCAAAGATTCATTCATCAAGGCAAAATACACTTCTGCGGAAAACAGGTTTATGCAGGGCAATATAAAGGCTTCCCACGATGATTTTCAGGACCTTGTAAACAAGGCGGAGCATGACGATTACGTATTTTTGATGTACGGAATAAAAATGGCCGAATTCGGATTCTTTGACCTGTCGGAGGATTTGATATCAAGACTTGATAACAACTTATACACCCAAAATTACATAAAAGATATCAAGAATTTTTATTATCCGTCGGGAATGGTTGAATCAAAAGA
>DBYM01000033.1:14259-15690 GCA_002309875.1 Cyanobacteria bacterium UBA1186 | reverse complement strand
CAAAACAATAATAACGTAAATTACAAGATACTTCAGGCAAAAATTCTTGCTGACTCAAACAAAAACAAACAGGCCCTGAAGGTTCTTTCCCAAATCAAGAAAAAAGGCTTTATAACGGTTGATTTCCAGGACAAAGTAAGAGCGGCGGAAGAATACGTTCTGTACAAAGTTGCAAAAGAAGAAGCATTAAAGGATTACCACCTTTCATATTATTATCATCTTCAGGACAGAAGTTACCTTGCGTCAAAAGTTCTTCAGTCAGCAATTTTGCAGGCAAAAGAACATACCGCAAAAATCTTTGCACTTTTGGGAAAAATCTTCTATGACAGCGGAGAGCCTTTAAAAGCGCAGGAATTTGCCCAGAGAGCATACAAAGAAGACCGCAGAAACTATCTTGCGGTGCTGACTTTGGCGGATTACAATTTTGACGAAAGAAACTATGATTTGGCACTGAAGTACTACAAAGAGGCAAAAAGGTTATCCAAAGATACCGCACCTTCTGTCGGTATGGCCAAGACCTACCTTGCACTTGAGCAGAGCAAAAAGTCCAAAAAACTGTACGATAAATTGCTGAAGAAAAGCGTTATAGACGAGAATCTGCTTGCAGGCTCTTTAAAAGTGTTCCCGCAAAGAGCCGATTATTATCTGCCCGCAATAGCATCGGTAGATATAACCAATAACGAAATGTGGCTCGGACTTGCAAACCTCGCAATCCGTGACGGCAATTACAATATGGCTCAGACATACCTTAATAACTCTTATTATATTGACGAAAACAACTTTAAATATTATTATTATTTGAGTCAGGTACTAAGAGCAAAAGGTGATACGGAAAGGGCTAACCTTTCGTTAATCAGATGTTCTAAACTGAATTCCGACTATGAGGCCGGATTAGGTGGAGTGTATGAAAAGTAATATCTTAATCGTAGAAGACCATGAATTAACAAGATTCGGCTTAAAAACAGCCTTTGAATCCTGTGATTTTATCGAAAATATCTACGAAGCGGATTCTGCCGAAACCGCCTTTGAAATACTTGACGGTCTGAATAACGAAAGTGTCGATTTAATAATAATGGACCTCGGCCTTCCGGGAATTAACGGAATTGATGCGACAAAGAGCATAAAAGATAAGAATAAAGAAATAAAAATCGTTGTATTAACTTCTCATAACGATGTTCAGGAAGTTTTAAGTTCGCTTAAGGCAGGCGCAAATGCTTATTGTTCGAAGGAAATCAACCCTGCTAGATTAACTCAGGTTGTACAATCCGTACTCGACGGAGCATCATGGTTTGATCCGAGCATTGCGCATATTGTACTTGAAGCGGCTGCAAAATTTCAGGAGCAGGAAACTCAAAAACCCGAAAGGGAGTACAACCTTACGGCAAGAGAAGCACAAATACTTAAACTTATTACCGAAGGTTACAGCAACAA
>DBYM01000033.1:13931-14189 GCA_002309875.1 Cyanobacteria bacterium UBA1186 | reverse complement strand
CTTCAGGCGGCATTAAAAGCATTAAAGGAAAGATTGGTATAAAATGGACGGAATTGCATCAATACTTGTGGTCGATGATAACCCAAAATTCTTACAGGACGCACTCCCGATGTACGGTTACGATGTTACGGTTGCCCTCGACGGATTGGAAGCGCTGAAGATTCTTGGAGAAGAAAACACAAAGTTTGACCTCATTCTTCTTGATGTAATGATGCCGAATATGGACGGCTGGGACACGCTTAAAGCAATAAGAAAAAA
>DBYM01000033.1:3358-13857 GCA_002309875.1 Cyanobacteria bacterium UBA1186 | reverse complement strand
CGGACGATTATATCGTCAAGCCGTTTATCCTGCCAAACCTTCTTGCACGTATTGAGGCAGTCTTAAGACGTTCAAACTGGCAGAGAGAAGAACAGCCGAAACAGGAGAAAACCCTTAACAAAGATGTTAATATAGAGGCTCTTACACCGAAAGAAAAAGAAGTGCTTGCTCTTGTTGCTAAGGGTGCAAGCAATCAGGAAATTGCAGACAAATTGTTCGTGAGAGATGTAACGGTAAAAACCCACCTTAACAGTATATTTAAGAAACTCAAGGTTTCTAACAGAACTCAGGCGGTTTTGCTTGCAATGCAAATAGATTTAATAAACTAGGAGAATAAAATGCTATCAAAAGAAGAATTGGCAAATTTACTGACAAGCGATGTTGAGGCTTTTAACGAAGAAGTCAAAGGCGGTGCTGCTGATTTAAGCGAAACCGATTTCTCGAACATAAACATAGAAGGAGCCGTTTTCAACAATGTTGATTTAACCTCCTCTTCGTTCTCGGATTCTCAACTTACAGATGTAAAATTTATCGACTGCGACCTGACTTCGGTTGACTTTACCCGTTCAAACCTGATTGAATGTGCATTTAACGATTCTTTCCTTAACGGAACGGATTTCAGTTACGCAAGAGTTGATTACTGCAACTTCGCAGATGCGGATTTGGCAGGAGCAATAATCAGGGAAGCGGATTTGACCAATTCTGATTTTTCGGCAGCGGAAAACCTGAGTGCATCAAGGTTTGATGATACAACAGTTTGGCCCGATCAGGATTATTTGCCCGAAGATTTTGACTCAAGTTACTCCGACGATTTGTCATCACTCAAAGATGACGAAGACGATTACGGTCAGTCAGAATACTAGATTGTTACGAATAATTTACAAAAACTCTTGTAAAATAAAAGGGTTTGGGTTAAACTCAGATTATACTGGCAGAAAGAAGGAATATAATTATGGCAAAACATTGTGAAATTTGCGGAAAGTCCGCTTTAAAATCTTCAAAATTAACATTCTCTCATAAACAGATACCTAACAGACAGCAGCCTAATTTACAGGAAATCAGGGCTAATGTTAACGGTCAGACTAAGAGAATTACCGTCTGCACTTCTTGCCTGAGAGCAGGTAAAGTTCAGAAAGCGGTTTAATTAAGATTTTCAGACAAAAAAAAAGAGATGTCATCAAGACATCTCTTTTTTTTTATTCGTCTTAAACATTATTGTCCCGTTGAAGTAACAACTTTATCAATCAGGCCGTACTCAACCGCTTCTGCCGCAGAAAGGTAATGGTCTCTTTCGCAGTCCTCTTTAACCTTCTCAAAGGATTGTCCCGAATTTTCCGCCATAATACCGATTAACATCTCTTTCATTCTCATGATTTCTTTGGCTTCCAATTCGATATCGGTTGCCTGACCTTTCGCACCGCCAAGAGGCTGGTGAATCATTATTCTTGCACTCGGTAATGCCATTCTTTTGCCTTTTGCACCCGCAGAAAGCAAAAATGCACCCATTGATGCCGCTTCACCAAGGCATATCGTCTGAACGTCAGCCTTAATCAAATTCATCGTATCATATATTGCCATGCCGGCAGTAATTACACCGCCCGGTGAATTTATGTACAACATAATGTCTTTTTCGGGATTTTCACTGTCCAATAACAGGAGTTGTGCTACAACCGAATTTGCAACGTCATCGTCAATTTCGGTTCCCAAAAATATAATTCTTTCTCTAAGCAGTCTTGAGAAAATATCAAAAGACTTCTCTCCGCGTGACGAAGATTCAATAACCGTCGGTACATAACTTAGAATTTTCTGCATATCTGACATAAATCTCTCCTTGTTTATTTAAGAGTATTTTACAATAAATTTACCGCCCGTGCAATCAGCAGAAAAGTGGATATTACTTTTTGAGGGCATTTTCAAGCGCTTTTTCCAAAACTTCGATTTTTGATTCCAAAACCTTAACCTTTGCGTCGCTCTCAGATGATGAAATCGATTCGCGTTCAAGTTCTCTTTTGTATGAATTAAGTTTGTCATTTTTGACATTCAACTTTAAATTCATTAAAAAGATACCGGCAAATAAACCCGCAGCAAACATACCGATTAAAGAATATCTGCCGTGCAGATAATTCAGGCTGCAAAAAACTCCCGCCGCCGAAAAAATCAACAAAATAATCT
This sequence comes from Cyanobacteria bacterium UBA1186, assembly GCA_002309875.1. GTDB lineage: Bacteria > Cyanobacteriota > Vampirovibrionia > Gastranaerophilales > Gastranaerophilaceae > CAG-196. The sequence goes on along the minus strand of DBYM01000033.1, from coordinate 11,685 downwards.
GTATAAAAACTTTACCCATAATACTCACCCCGCTTACTCAGGTACTTAACAAATTATACCCCAAACCCCAATTTTATGCTATTATATAGGTAATTCCAACTAAGGTTAAACTATGGCTGATGAAGACAAACAATTTGATGCCACTCCTCAGAAACTTGAGAGAGCAAGAAAAGAAGGGCAGGTCGTTAAATCAAAAGATGTGTCAACCGCACTGTCTTTATTGTTTGTGTTTACTTTTATCTACGTACTCTCCCCGATAATATGGCAGGCAATCGTCGGGCTTTTCAGAACTCTTTACGAACAAATTCCAAACAGGGCCATTGAACAGATTGGTATTACGTATATTCTTACCGTAACACTTATTCCGGCCTGTCTTATAATAGGCTCGGTCCTGTTTTTTGCTGCTGCAGTGGCGATTTTGGGCGATTTTATACAGGTAGGCCCTTTGGTTGCAACTGCGCCTTTGGTTCCTAAACTTGATAAATTAAATCCTACGAAATATTTCAAAAATCTCTTTCAGGTAAAAACGCTTTTTGAGTTGGGTAAAAACGTAGTTAAGGTTGTGGTTTTAGGTCTTGTAGGGTGGTCTGTCTATACCAAACATCTTGAAACAATCCTCGGTCTTGCCGCAATAGACAACAGTTTTGCCATAATGATAGAATTCGGAAAACTGATTGTAGAATTTATCTTCAAGGCTTGTATTGCGTTTCTCGTAATCGCTGCGGCCGACTACGGGGTTACAAAATGGAAATTCCTTAAAGATCAGAAAATGTCATTTAAAGAAATTAAAGATGAATACAAGAACTCGGAAGGAGACCCGCACGTCAAAGCCGCACTCCGTCAGCGCCGTATGCAAATGCTTCAGAGAGGCGCAATGGATTCCGTTCCCGATGCGGATTTTGTCGTAAGAAACCCTATCCACGTTGCCTGCGCATTAAAATACGACGCCGAGACAATGCAGTCTCCGACTTTGACAGCAAAAGGAACAGAACTTATTGCAAAACAAATCATTGATATTGCAATAAAGCATAATGTCCCCGTTATCGACAATCCGCCCGTTGCCCGTGCTCTGTTTCGTATGGTTGACCTCAATCAGCAGATTCCCCCCGAATTATACAAAGCCGTTGCTGAAATCTTACTGTTTGTTTACGGACTGAAAAACAAACAAAATCAGACTTAATCTACCTCTAAAATCAGCCCTTGTCTGAACATTAATCATCTTTTCAGATGAGACTAAAGTCTTGAAAAATAATCAAAATAAAGGTAAGATTAAATAAGGTTAACATGTAAGGTATGATGGATAATAATACTTTAATCAAGCAATACATAAGTATTGTACAAAAGATAGCGAGAGTAGAGCAAAGACGAATACCTAACCACATGATTGAATACGAAGAATTGGTTAGTATCGGCGTAATTGCTATACAAACTTTGATTAAAGATAAAACGGAAGAACAACTTGAAAGATACAACGAAGCCTATATAGGAACGGCTGTCCGCTGGGCAATCAGGAATGAACTTCGCCATCGGTACAAATGGTACACCTTAAAACATAAATCCGAAGGAGAGGAAGATTCGTACACATCAGATTCATCATCTGATTTCGGTGATGATATGGACTCCTCCGATATGGGATTCTCAATATCTCCCGCTAAAGTTCGTGAAGCGGTTTACGAAACAATATTATCCATCGACGGATTAGCCGCAGCGGCAACGGATAATGCGTCTCCGTTTGATTTTATAAAAGACCCCTCCGCTATGCCTGATGAAAAAGCCGAAATCATTGAAATGAGCAAACTCGTCAAGCAGGCAATAGCCCAACTCCCGCAAAAAGAAAGAACTGTTGTAGAATATCGTTTTTACCGTAACATGCAGGCAAAAGATATTGCAACAATGGTAGGTCTTTCTCCTTCACGTATTACAAGAATCATACAGTTCTCGCTTAACCAAATCAGGGAATATCTGAAGGCAAGAGGCAGAGACGACTACTAAACCTTGTATGCGAGTAAAAGTCCGCCCGGCAGATTAATTATCTCATGCCGGAAATTTTTGTCCTCCGAAACCGCATCAATAAACGTCTTAACTTTTTCGGGGTGTGATGTAATATTATCTGCCGCTATCATTGCCTTGTCCGACAAATGAGGTTTTACAAGTTCGAAGTATTTCACATATTCGGATTTATTTGCATCAATGAACACAAAATCAAAGATTTCATCTTCGCTCAGGCTTTCCAAAATTTCACAGGCTGAGCCCTGCAAAGGTCTTACTATGTCAAACGTTCCGCACTTTTTAAAATTCTCAAGCGCAATACTCTGCCTTTTATCATAATATTCAATCGTAGTAAGCCTTCCGCCCGTACTTTTCAGGGCCTTTGTTATCCAAATCCCCGAATAACCGTTTGAAGTGCCTACCTCCAAAACGGATTTTGAATCCGTGGCCAAAATAAGGCAGTGGAGCAGATTGGCCGTCTTACGATCAACGTTCCAAAACTCCTTCTGAGTTTCTTCCAGACCTGCCAAGATGCCGTTCGTAACTTCATCAAAACCGGGCATTTAATCAAACAACCTTACTTTATCCGCAACAATAACATCATTAAGCGGAATGCTCAGTGTATATGTCTTTAAAACCTTGCCCTTTGACAAATCAACAAGGGTAAACATATCATTTTTTACGTCGGTAACTATTGCCAAATCGGTATCCTGTATTCTTCTCAGTTTAGCAGAAAATCCGCCCGTTCCGAGTTCAATACTGCCTATAATCTTTCCTGATTCGGCATCAAGACATTGCAGTGTGTTGTTCTGTGCGCCCAATACATAAAGCACATTACCGAATAATTCCATTGCTACGGGTTTGTTCACGGTTGTAAACTCGTTTTCCAGCCCTAATGTGTTATAATCTACAACCGCCACTCTGCTCTTTGTTCTGCTTGACAGGTACACTTTGTTATTTGCAAAGGCTATTCCCGAAACATTAGGGAACTTACCTATGTTTTTAAGAGTGTATTCATTCTTTGTTTCAATCGCCCATATTTCATTTTTGAGTTTATCGGAATAAAAGATTTTATCGCCCGCAAGAACAAGTTTTTCGCAATAACCGTTGACTTTTATTTTCTGAATCAAAGACATTGTTTTCAGGTCGATTACAAAGATTGTAGATGCGCCCGGAGATGTAACATAAGCCTTGTTTGCGGCCTTATCAATTACAATTTCCGAAAGGAACGAGCCGAGGTTAATCTGTTTGATAAATCTCGAATCCGCAACAGAAACAATGTCCAAATAAGGACGTTCATAAGAAGTTACGAGCAGGAATTTACCGTTATCAACCGTTTCTACATCAATAGGAACGGATTTTTGCGCCAAAGAATACTTTGGAGAACTCTGCCCCGGATCAACCACCTGAATATTCTTGGAATAATTGGTTGTGACAAACAAAGTCTTATTTACAAGCGGAGAAATTACCGCCTGACTTCCCGTATTCTTAGGTGCGTCCGAAAGTTCTTCAAAACTTTCTTTTGTAGTCAATTTGATAATATCTTCGTTCTTTGTATCTATTTTCAGGTTACCGATAATACCTTTAATATTTTCCGGTATTACCAAACCGCTGGGAACAAGCATGTCCTGAGGCAATAAGCCTGTTCTGACCTGAAGCGGAGGATTTGTCATATGCAAAACAGTCTTATGACCTTCTCCGTCGGACAAAACCTTCATCATTACAAACTCGTTATTAAATATGATAACGTCGGGCCTTTGAGTCAAATCTCTGCCCGCAGGATAAGATTCTTTAATTTTTAATTTATTTATATCCGAAAACAGTGACGGAAAAAGAGGCAGATAAACCGTATTGTCGGGAAGTATAATTACCCCGTCAAATCTGATATCCGAGCCGGGAACCGTCTTATTAATATATTCAACAACTTCATCAGGAATTTTAGCCGCAAAGGCTGAAGTACAGGTAAAAATAATTATTCCTAAAATTGTAAGAAGTTTGCGCACAATGTTTCTCCCAACATTCTTTTTCAATACAATTCTAACACAAGATTAATTATTTAAAAACACCTTTCATTCGCTCTTTAATACTGCCGTTTCCAAATTTTGCGGAATCAATGGCAAAAAGTTTCTGGTAGAGGGCTTTCTCCTCATTAGAAATATGCGTAGGTGTTTTAACGGCAACCACTACAACGTGGTCCCCTCTGACTGTCGGCTTTGAAATATTAGGCACGCCGGCACCTTTAATCTTTACGACTTCACCGTGCTGAATCCCCGCAGGAATCGTAACATCTTTTTCCCCGTCAAGGGTTTTAATCTTAACCGTCGCACCCAAAACTGCCTGAGCAGGCGTAATATCAAGTTTTGTAAACACATTAACCCCGTCACGCCTGTAATAATCCGAAGGTTTAACGTGAATTACGATATACAAATCTCCTGCAGACCCGCCGTTTATACCGCTGTCACCTTCCTGCGAAAGTCTCATCTTTGAGCCGTTGTCAACGCCGGCAGGAATCTTTATATCGAGTCTTTTCTCAACATCTTTTCTGCCCTGCCCTTTACAATCGGGACAAGGATCTGTAATAACCGTTCCTTTGCCGTGGCAATGCGGACAGGTTACAATCTGAGTAAATTGCCCGAGAACGGTCCTTGTAGTCTGCTGAATACTTCCTCTTCCGCCGCAGGTTTGGCATGGCTGAGGCTTCGAGCCGTTTTTGGCACCCGTACCGTGGCAGGTAGGACAACTTTCAAGATGGTCTATCTTGATCTCTCTGTTCATACCAAAAACCGCTTCTTCAAATTCGAGTTCAATATCAAGCCTTAAATCATCACCTCTCTGAGGTGCATTAGGATCTTGTCTGCGTGAACCTCCAAAACCGAATCCGCCGCCGAAAAACGAATTAAAGACTTCTTCCAAATCACCAAAACCGTTAGCAAACGGGCCTGCGGTATTAAATCCCGCATTCTGAAGTCCGTCCTCACCGTACCTGTCATAGGTTGCACGTTTATCGTCGTCCATCAGAGTTTCATAGGCCTTGCCCAATTCTTTAAACTTTTCCTCGGCATCGGGGGCTTTATTTATATCAGGGTGCCATTTCCTTGCCATCTTACGAAAAGCACTTTTTATCTCATCTTTTGTGGCGTTCTTGTCAACGCCCAATATTTCATAATAATCACTCATTTTTATCTTCCGCTGTAATACTAACCTTCAGGCGTTGCCACATTCACAAGCGAAGGTCTCAAAACCTTATCTCCAAGTTTATATCCTTTTTGCAATTCCGCAATAATAACGTTTTCCGGAGTTTCGGAAGTCGGAGTCCGCATTACGGCTTCATGCATATTAGGATCAAATTCCTCACCTTCAGCCTTAATCGTTTCAAGCCCGATTTTTCCCAAAACGTCGTTAAAATTCTTATATGCCATATTAAAGCATTCTTTTGCTTTTTCCAAATCGTCAATACCGTCAAGGGCTTTAGCGCCTCTGTCAAAGTTATCAATTACCTCGATTAACTGTTTTACCGTATTCTCGGCACCGTATTTTAACAAGCCTTCCCTTTCGGCCTGTTGTCTTTTTCTGTAATTATCAAAATCTGCAGCAAGTCTCAGATACTGATTATTCAAAGCCTCATATTTTTCCTGCCATGGATTCGTATCGTCTTTGGTTTCTTCTTCAGACTGAGTTGCTTCGGAAGTTTCCTCAACCGTTTCTTCAACAGCGGATTCCTGAGTTTCTATATCCTCTGTTTCTTTTGTTTCCTGCGTTTCAGTTTCTTTAGACGCTTTTTTAAAAGGATTTTCCATAACTATCTCCCTACATACAATATTATATATGATAATTATAAGCCGACAAATATCAAATTCCGATAATATTCACTTTTTTTTAATAATTCACAAACGGAAGTCTGCGTAGTATAATCAAACTATGGTCACAAAAGCGATTACGGCAACAACCGTTGGAATTAATGCTCATAAAATCGAAGTGGAAGTAGATGTTATAAATTCGCTTCCAAACGTAAGCATCGTAGGGCTTCCCGATAATGCGGTAAACGAAGCGAGAGAAAGAGTCCGCTCCGCAATAAAAAATTCGGGGTTTTCTTTCCCGCAGGGCAGGGTTGTCGTAAATCTTGCTCCCGCAGATATCAGAAAAGAGGGAACGAATTTTGACCTCCCGATTGCAATCGGAATACTCAAAGAGGAAGGTGTAAATATCCCCGATGATGAAAACACGGCTTATATCGGTGAATTATCTTTAGACGGCTCTCTGAGAGCCGTGAACGGTGTCCTTCCGCTTGTCCTCGGGCTCAAAGAGCATGGAATAACAAATGTTTTTGTTCCCGAATCAAACTCAAAAGAAGCCGCTCTTGTTCAGGGAGTAAATATATACGGTGTAAAACATCTCGGAGATATTCCCGCACATTTTTCGGAAACTCCGATTCAGCCTACCGTAATTGATATTGACAAGTATCTTGAAACCCATTCAAATACGGATTATACGTATGATTTCAAAGATGTCAAAGGTCAGCAAAAGGCTAAAAAAGCGCTCGAGATTGCAGCCGCAGGCGGACATAACCTGCTTATGACAGGCTCTCCCGGATCAGGCAAAACACTTATGGCAAAATGTATGGCTTCAATTCTCCCTCCGCTTGAACTTGAAGAAGCCCTAGAATTAACCAAAATATACAGTATAAGCGGTCTATTGAGTCAGGACGAGCCTCTTATGACAAAACGTCCTTACAGAGCAGTTCACCACACCGCATCGCCAAACGGTATAATCGGCGGAGGTACAAACCCTAAGCCCGGTGAAATCACTCTCGCACACAGAGGGGTGCTGTTCCTTGACGAAATGGTTGAATTCCCGAGAAACGTTTTAGAAGTTTTAAGGCAGCCGCTTGAAGACGGCGAAATTGTTATCTCAAGGGCAAAAAGTTCAATAAAATATCCTTCAAAATTTATGCTTTTGGGAGCGATGAATCCCTGTCCGTGCGGATTTTTGGGGGATAAAGAAAAACAATGCACCTGCACGGAGCCTCAGATTCAACGGTACAGAGCAAGATTATCGGGTCCTCTCTTGGACAGAATTGACCTGATTATCAACGTGCCCCGACTTACAACGGAGGAACTTGTTAATACAAAAAACGACGCAGAGCCGTCTTCCGCAATAAGAGAACGGGTGGTTAAGGCACGCAAAATACAGGCTGAAAGATACAGGAATGAAGGTATTTTCACAAATTCCGAACTGAATGCCGAACAGATTAAAAAATACTGCATACTTGATAANNCCCTGTGAAGACATTATGAAACTTGCCGTTCAGAAGTACCAACTTTCAGGCAGACGTTATTCACGGGTGCTGAAAATCGCAAGAACAATAGCAGATTTGGCAAATTCAGACGGAATAAAACCCGAACACCTGACTCAGGCGCTGCAATTCAGGGATTTGTGATTTACAAAGTCCTAGTCCTCGGGTAATCTCCAATGCTTCAGGTGCTGTTCAATGCGTCTGTACCATTTTAATTTTTGCTGGAACAGTGTCTTATATCCCGCAAACTGAGCATGTGAAACTTCATACATCTGTTTGTCACAGAGTTCTTCAAGATTCTTGGCAAGTTTTTCGGTTAAGGCTTTGCGGTCAATTTTTTCTCCGGAGGTAAGTTCTATTCTTTCACCCAACTCAATAAACACCTCAGGACGGTTATCACGCAGGAAGAAGAAATTGACGGCAGTCGGAATTAAAGCCACTCTGCCATACTTTTTAACGGCTTTATCAACTATATAAGCAAGTCCTGACTGAAACTCTATCGGTCTGTAATTCGGCGGTTTAATTATGCCCTGTGGGAACATGTACAAATTGCAGGTTGTATCCCCGATTTCATTAATAGCATATTGCAGGGATTCCATTGAAGCCTGCGGAGACTTTTTGTTGATACTGAAACAACCTGCACGTCTTAATAACGTGAATCTTTTCAACTCCTCTACCATAAGACGCATTTCCTGATGACAAATACCGTGACAAACCGCATAGGCGACAATTCCGTCCCACCAATTTGAGTGCGGGGCATACATAATCGTCGGAACTTCGGGGTCTTTGGTTAAAAAGTTTTCCTGACCTTTGTATCTGAACGCATAGAAACGCTTCTTCAGCATATTGAAGAATACCCAATCTCCGAACGGCCACCAGAACCACCTGGGCTTTGTTGCCGCAGGACACAACTTTTCGTAAATATTTCTAAGTTTTGTCGGAGGAACTGCAGAATATAAATGCTCTAAATCGTCCATATATCTATAATACTCTTATGAAAACGTATTGTGAAGATTTTTGTTAAGAATTTTTAAGAGGGCAGAGT
>DBYM01000033.1:0-3293 GCA_002309875.1 Cyanobacteria bacterium UBA1186 | reverse complement strand
GTAATGAATGGCTTATATTAGTTTGCGAATGCCCATTTTGAAGCAGCGCCTGAAGGAACAGCCTGAGCACCACGCAATCTGATAAGGAATTGGTCCTTAATTACACGTTTAGCCTTATCGTTACAATCTGACTGTGCAGCATCAGCAGCACTGTTAGCAACTGAGTCACGAGCACCTGCAACGGTACCTAAGCAGTTAGACAAAATGTTCGGACCTTTTGAACCGTTTGTATCATAAATGATATCATAACCTAACGGCAATCCGTCAGCCTGAAGTGTACCTGTTGTTGCACCAACAGTACCTCTCGGGAAATAGATTGCAGATCCGTCACGTAAATAGAAATATGTATCAACACCGATTGCAGCAAGAGGAGCCGGAACAGGAACAGGGCCTGTACCAAAACCTGTTGTCTTTTGGAAGTCAACATTCAGACGTTTTGCCAAAATAGCATATAATGACTGAGTATCAACTGAGTTTGCAGCAGGAGCACCAGCCAATGCAACTACGTTGTCATAAGCCCAGTTATCAACTGCCATGTTCATCTGACCTGCTTCTGTCAATGTGTTAATTGCTTTCTTAAAGCCTGTTCTTGCCTGTTGTTCGTTAGTGTTTGAAATCAATGCAGGCAATGTCATTGTTGCTACAACACCGATAATTGCCAAAGTTATCAAAACTTCTGCAAGAGTAAAGCCATTCTTCTTCATTACTGTATTCCTTTCTCTTCTTTACGAATGATTACAAGTTAATTGTACCTTTAATTGAAAATCTTGTCAATAATTTAACAATAGGGAAAGAGCGGATATAAAAAGAGAGCCGTCAGGCTCTCTCTTAACATTTTATATAATGAATGCTTATATTAGTTTGCATAAGCCCAATTTGAAGCACCACCTTGCGGAACAGCCTGTGCGCCTCTCAATCTGATGACAAACTGGTCTTTTATGACTCTTCTTGATTTATCATTACAATCCGCTATAGTACTTGTGTCATCAACACCTGCAACGGTACCTAAGCAGTTAGACAAAATGTTCGGACCTTTTGAACCGTTTGTATCATAAATGATATCATAACCTAACGGCAATCCGTCAGCCTGAAGTGTACCAAAGTTTGCACCAACCGTCGTTCTGTTAAAGTAAATAGCAGAGCCGTCACGCAAATAGAAATATGTGTTAACCGGAGGAACAACCGCAACCGGAGCCGGAACAGGAACAGGGCCCGTACCAAAACCTGTTGTCTTTTGGAAGTCAACATTCAGACGTTTTGCCAAAATAGCATATAATGACTGAGTATCAACTGAGTTTGCAGCAGGGTTGCCTGCCAACGCAACTACGTTGTCATAAGCCCAGTTATCAACCGCCATGTTCATCTGACCTGCTTCCGTCAATGTGTTAATTGCCTTTTTCAAACCTGTTCTTGCCTGTTGTTCGTTAGTATTCGAAATCAATGCAGGCAAAGTCATTGTTGCTACAACACCGATAATTGCCAAAGTTATCAAAACCTCTGCAAGAGTAAAGCCTTTTCTTTTCATACAAATTCTCCTATAAACTAACCTTATTCTATTTTACATTTTTGCACTATTTAAGTCAATGAAAAAAAAATAAAAGGGCAAAAGAAAACAGGTCGGTTAAATCCTTCCTGTTAAGATTTTACACTAGCCGAAATATAAATAGCAAGATTATTATACAATAAACTTCTCAAAAACACAAATAATACAAACAAAAATTTACGTTTTTCCCCCAAACAGATTACTGATTTATGGTAATTCCTTGTATTTATAAGATTTCAGGCTGAGCATGCAGAATTTTACAAAATGTAAATTTATGTAACAAATATATATGTTTTATATACAAAATTGTCAATTTTTGTTACAATTTGGTCTTTATATATATAGAATACTATTATAAAAACAGGCAAATCATGGGCAATTACAATTACAATTCAGTAGTATCGAAAACCGAGGCAGAGGCGCTTAAAGAGATGATTTTTAAGCGTGTAAGAGAACGTGCCGAAAAACTCAATGAAGACACACAGAACTCTTACACGACATCAATGCGTGCGGATATTATGGAAATTGCAAGAGATTCCTTTGTTGCCAACAAAAACCCGTTCTCATTCGATAAAACATTAGAGAATACCGCAAAAGAAAAAGAGCCCGAAGAAGTTAAAGAAGCAAGAAAAAAAGCAGACGAAATCAGAGAACAAATTAACAATGCGAACAAAACCGCAAGTGAAAATATAGCAAATTCCGCAGCAAGAGAGGCCATGAATGAAGCAAGAGAATCTTTACACAAAAAGACCTCCTTCATGGGCGCATTAGAGTTCCTCAACTCTCAGGCTACGATAGAACTTGTCCATAAATCAGGCAAGCATTTTAACGCTATTGCATAAGGGGGGGGGGTAAATATTATATCCCGATTAAGACACTTGGCCTGAATAGCCGAACACTTTGCTATACTTATAATGACGACAAAGCAAATTAAAAGGGCTGAGCCAAATGACTCAACCCTTTAAAAGTTATTCGCCTTTGTTATCAACTAAGCAATAATCTTGTCAACAACACCGGCACCAACTGTTCTACCGCCTTCACGGATAGCGAATCTCATACCTTGTTCGATAGCAACAGGTGAAATCAATTCAACGTCCATAACTACGTTATCACCAGGCATTACCATTTCGCCCTTGAATTGGATTGAACCGGTAACGTCAGTTGTTCTGATATAGAACTGAGGTCTGTAACCGGGGAAGAACGGTGTATGACGTCCGCCTTCTTCCTTAGTCAAAACGTAAACGTTAGCAGTGAACTTAGTGTGCGGGTGAATTGAACCCGGTTTGCAAAGTACCTGACCTCTTTGAATTTCAGTCTTATCTATACCACGAAGCAATGCACCAATGTTGTCACCTGCCTGACCTTGGTCAAGAGATTTTCTGAACATTTCAACACCGGTAACGGTTGTCTTCTTAGTTTCGCCTAAACCAACCAATTCAACTTCGTCACCAACTTTAACAATACCACGTTCTACTCTGCCTGTAGCAACTGTACCACGACCTGTGATAGAGAATACGTCTTCAACAGGCATCAAGAACGGTTTGTCTAAGTCACGTTCAGGAGTCGGGAAGTATGTATCAACTGCGTCCATAAGTTCCCAAATCTTGTCAACCCATTTGTCTTCGCCTCTCTGGATCTTAGGATTAGCCTGAACAGCCTCCAAAGCCTTAAGTGCTGAACCATGAATGAACGGAATGTTGTCACCGTCAAATTCATAAGAAGTAAGAAGTTCTCTAACTTCCATTTCAAC
>DBYM01000017.1 GCA_002309875.1 Cyanobacteria bacterium UBA1186 | reverse complement strand
CAGTATTGAAGAGTTTCATCTGTATATGATCCGTGATGACCTTTTCTTACACTCTGTAAGAAGCCGTTCATAAAAGGTCCGTCACCGTATCTTACGATATCTGTTTCCAAATCGGCTATCTGACCTGTTTTTGCAGAAACCGAGGTGCTGTAAATTCTTTTAATATATTCGTTTGCTGTTACGATCGGGTTAATTTCCGTTCCCAAGTCGTTCAATTCATCTCTGTAAGTTTGCAGAATGAAGTTTCTGACTTCGTCGTATTGTCTCTTAATTGCATCTTGGTCGCCTTTTCTGACTACCTGATACAAGTTATCAATACCGTACTGAACTTGTCCGTTGTTCGCAACCTTTTCAAACAATGCTCTGTCTGAAGATCTGTGTGCGAGAACGCCGTATCTGTTCATTCCGTCCTGCATTTGTATTGCGTGAGCCAATTGGTTATTTTCCATTTGAGCCTGAATTTGACCGTAGAGAAGCGGGTATTGAAGCATTGCTCCCATTCCGTATCCGCCGAGTCCCATTCCTGCTGTATAAGGATTCATTGCGCCCATACCGAAGATTGAACTGTCCATTCCCATTCCGGCTCCCATTCCGTAACCGCTCATCATTGATGATGGCATAGATGAATCATAAGACCCGAATGCGCCTGTTCCGCCTAACCCGTATAAACCTAATGGCGATATTCCGTTTAAGGATAATCCTGGTGCCATAGCAACCTCCTACAATATTTTTTATTAACCTTTTACCTTACATATAAATAAAGTATTTTTGTTTATAATAATTGCGCATTTCAGGCTATTTTCTTTACAATTCTTAACAATAATAAAAAACACGACAGTATTATATATTTGTTGTATCATGGTTAAAAAGGGGAGTATTATGAGGATTGAAGCCAAGAATTTAGTTAAGATATACGGTGACAGAAGTGTCGTTAATGACGTAACATTTCATGTTGATAAAGGAGAGGTTGTTTGTTTACTCGGGCCGAACGGTGCAGGTAAAACGACAACTTTTTATATGATTGTCGGTTTGATTAAGCCAAATGGCGGCTCTGTTTATATTGATAACCGTGAAATAACAACATGGCCGATGAATTTGAGAGCGAGAGCAGGTATAGGGTATTTACCTCAGGAAAATTCTATTTTCCGTAAACTTAATGTTGAGGAAAATATCAAACTTGTTCTTGAAATGAACGAGAAATTGACGGTTGACGAGCAACGGAAAATGCTTGAAACACTTTTGGGCGAATTCGGTATAGAAAAATTGCGTAAAACTCCTGCAGTCGCGTTATCAGGCGGTGAAAGAAGACGTGTTGAAATTGCTCGTGCGCTTGCCGCATGTCCTGATTTTATGCTTCTTGACGAGCCGTTTGCCGGAATTGACCCGATTGCAATTGTCGATATTAAAGAAAACATAAGAAAAATTTCCGAGGAAAAAGGTTTGGGAGTGTTGATTACCGACCACAATCCGAAGGCGACATTATCCATAACAGACAGGGCTTATGTGATTTTTGACGGCAGAATTATGATTGAGGGTGACAGTGAACGGGTTGCAAATGACCCGATAGCAAAGAAACTCTATTTGGGTAAGGATTTCCAATTATAGTATGAATAAACACATTACGGTATTTGATAAATATATTTTTAAGCAGATATTGACTTCAACTTTGGTTGCAATACTTCTGTTTACCGTTGTATGGCTTGCGCCTGAAGAATTGTTAAATACCATAAAACATATTATGAAGGGCGAATATACCGTACGTGTCGGTATAATGGGAATGTTGTATGAAATCCCTAAAATATTGGGGAAAGGCCTTCCTGTCGGTTTGTTGCTCGGAACGTTATTTACTTTTGATAAACTGAGCAAAGATTCGGAACTCACTATTTTCAGGGCTGTCGGAATGTCTTTTGGTAGAATTATCAGACCGCTTTTGGTTTTGAGTTTTATTGTAACGGTATTATGCTTTATAACCTATGATAAACTGATACCTTATTCCTGCCAAAAGTCGTTGGAAATAAAAGGAAAGAATTTTGTAACGCAGTTTATTTATACCCAAAAAGATGCAAAAAATCGTCCCGAGCACGCAGTTGTTGTATCACGATATAATAACGGGATTATGTCTGATGTAATATATATGGACTTCGCAGATAAGGTTTTTGATGACCTGCACGGTTTGGAGAACGTAATTGTCGCAGAACACGGTGAAATGGGCGTAAATGACGAAGGTGTTCCCTGCTGGAAACTTTCGGACATCAAATCTTATGATATTAGTGAAGAAGGAATATTCAAGGCTATAAGGCACATTGATAAGATGAATATTCTTGATGGCGAGGTCTCTGAAAATGCATTTAAATTAATGCAGTATTCCACAAAAAAAGAAAGAGAAATTACCAACGGCGATTTGAGAAAATACGTGGCATTACTGAAAAAAGAGAATATGGACGAAGAATACCGTCTGATGTATAACAAGTATCTGCAAAGATATCTGCACCCGTTCCTCTGTATGTTGTTTGCAATAATCGGTGCTTTGTTAGGATTTTCAAAACCAAGAGAACAGAAACTTATCGGTTTCACGATAGCAATAGGCTGTATATTCGCTTATTATATTACCCTGCCGTTCTTTGATCTGATGGCAGAAAAAGGTATTCTCCCTCCGTTAATAACGGCATCTTTCTCGCCTGTATGCTTTTTAATCGCAATAGTTGCTTTTTATAAATCAAGGGATTTTTAAAATGAAGAAAATATTAGTTTTATTATGTTTGTTTTTTGGAGTTGCGTATGCCTGCGCAAGCGGCATTGACGTAGATTATGACAACGGAATATACCACATTGTGCTTACGGGAAATAAGATACAGAAACGAATGGTGTTTGTTTCATCTCCAAACCTGATTACAAATAAAGAGGCACACCTTAATTCAGGATCGCTTATGACTGTTAATGCAGGCTTTTTTGACCCCAAAAACCAAAAGACGATATCTTATATAGTAAATGATTCACAAACGGTTGAAGACCCGTTGTTTAATGAAAATCTGATGTATAACCCCGTTTTGCGTAAAAACCTTAAGGCAATAACAAACAGGTCTGAATTCAGAGTTATGGATTGTGACGGTAAAATTAAGTTTGAGATTGCTTCGCACAATTCAAGACCTGATTTTTTGTGTGATATAAAGACTTCAGCGCAAGGCGGACCTATGTTACTCCCGAATTTGAGGCTTGAGGAAGAATTCTTTGTTGTCAAAGATGAAGAGGGTAATGTCACAAGAGAATCCGCTTCGGTGCTGCATAAAGTACCCAGGACATTAATCGGAATAAAGAATAATTCTAAAGATGAACAGGAAGTTCATATATTCATAGTGACAAATGCAAATCCGATGACTATGCAGGAGGCAAGAGACTTATGCGCAGGTTACGGTCTCGACAGCGCAATGGCTTTTGACGGAGGAAGTTCGACTTCATTTGATTACAAAGATATACACGTAGTTTCTACCCAGGATTCGGGGGATACGGGTCGGGCTCTCAAATCGTTTTTGATTATAAAGAAAAAGTAATTTAATAAATATAAAAAAAGAGGTATTTGAATTATCAAATACCTCTTTTTAAGTTTAAATGTCAACCTACTTAATTTCAACAGTAGCGCCTGCTGCTTCAAGTTGTTTCTTGATAGTTTCTGCTTCTTCTTTCTTAACACCTTCTTTAACTGCCTTAGGTGCACCATCAACTAAATCTTTAGCTTCTTTCAAGCCAAGACCCGTGATAGTTCTTACTTCTTTAAGAACTGCAATCTTCTTATCAGCAGGAACTGATGCCAAGATTACGTTTACTTCAGCAGCTTCTTCTTCACCTGCAGGAGCAGCGCCGGCTGCAGCAGCAGGAGCAGCAGCAACTGCAACAGGAGCAGCAGCTGATACGCCGAATTTTTCTTCCATTGCTTTAACTAATTCAGCAGCTTCCAATAATGTTAATTTTTCGATTGATTCTAAAATTGCTTCTACACTCATGATTTTCTCCTTTATGTTTTGTAGTATTACTTTTTGTTTAACTAAGCATAAATACTATGCTGATTTTTGGTCGCGAACGGCTGCAACTGCTCTGACAAGAGCCGACATAACACCGTTGATGCCACCAACGATACCTGAAGCAGGTGAGTTGAGGCAGCCAAGCATTTTTGCGTAAATTTCTTCTTTTGAAGGAAGAGTAGCAAGCGCTTTTGCTTCTGCAGCAGTCATAAGTTTTCCGTCCATTGCTGCGGCAAGAATTTCACCTTTCTTTGTATCTTTAATAAATTTTGACAATGCTTTTGCAGGTGCTACCTGATCATTGAAACCGAATGCAATAGCAATCGGACCTTTAAGGATTTCAGACAAAACTTCATAAGGAGTACCTTTAATGGCAAGTTTTGCAAGAGTATTCTTAGTAACCATGTAGTCGCCGCCTTCTTTTTGAAGTGAGCGTCTGAGGTTAGTAATTTCCTCAACTGTGTATCCTTTGTACTCGGTAACAATAGCAACTTGAGCTTTGTCAATTTTCTCTTTGATTAGAGAAATTTTGTCTTCTTTAAAAGCTTTTGTTGACATTTTTTGCTCCTTTTATTCTGTAATTTTCCAAAAATTTCGACCTAATTTTTATTTCCATACAAAAAAGATTTTGCTTTTTTCAACCTTCTTTGCAGATTATTTAAAATTTCATACAAAAAAGATTTTGCTCTAATCGCAAAATCCACAAAATAATAAGCTATTTATATTATTAGTGTTAAATTAGGCGGAGACCTTTGTCCCCGGTTCCCAATCTCGGCTAGCTTAATCTAATTTAAATCCTAACAAGAGGATACTAACTGTCTGCGATTAGAACTAAATATTAACAAAACCAAACTTTTCTGTCAAGTGGTGTAATCGTAAATAAAAAAAGAAACCGCTTGGGAAATCAAGCGGCTAAAGAAAAGGAAAAAGGAAAAAGGTTAGGTGAATTTGAGAGCGTCCGCTCTCAGGGAATTATCTTACATCTATGAGAATATACCAAAGGTTCTTTCTTCGTTGTCATTTCTGACCTTTTTGATAGAATCCATTTCTGTGGTAATTGCTGTTCTTTCTGTTTCCAATTTGCTTAGTTCTGTGTCAAATTTTGTATCCTTTTTGTTTATAATGTTAAGCTCGTGCTCATATTTTGCTTCTGCTTTTTTAACATTTGTTTCATCGTTTACTTCCTGCAGGAAGTTGTAGTTTGTGCTTGTGGCAAAACTTGTATCAGACCAGCCTTTAGGGTTAGCGCTGTCGCCATAAGCACGTATAGTAATCAGACCGGATTCGACCATATCTTTAAACCATTTCGTTCCGTCTTCTCCGCCTTCATATTGTTTATCAATAACTGTGCAGCCGCCTGCTTCATCTATTGCTTCCCACAAGTGTACATAATGATTAAATTCTGCCATATCAAATTCAGGGTCAGAAACACCTTGTTGAGATGCGAGGTAGCAATACATTTGTGCTCCGCCTTGTTTCATCAGTTCTTCTCTGAATTTTGTCATTGCATCTGCACGTGATTCTTTGTCATTTGCTTCCTGTACTGCTTCGTACTTAGCCTTTAATGTTGAAGACTTTTCCGTTCCGCTGCTTATTATGCTGTTATAAATTGCTTCTTCCAACGGGGTCATCGCAATAACCGATGTTTCGGTATAACTGCCGCCCTCACCGCCGTGAAGAAGTGTCTGCCAATCATCTTCATCGTTGTAGCCTTCTCTTTCCACTTCTTTTCCAATGTCATCGTAACCTGCATTTGATTTCAAAACGCCCATCATTGCAAGTGCGAAGGCATACTTATCCATTCTGAATTGTTTATATGTTGCTTCTGTTTCTTTGTTAACAAGCAACAAATTAGTTTTGTTATCAATAAGTGTATAATCTTTCAATTTTCCGTCGTAGTATCCGCAAAGAGAATTGAAGTTTGCATCAATAAGATTTTTATTTGAAGCCGTTCCGATGTTAATCTTAAATGCTTTTGCGTCCAATGCATCACAGTACTCTTGGTACAACCCGTCTTTTTGGGTTGCAAGAGCAATCTTTTGCGCTTCGATATTCTGAGCCTTTAACTCTATATCGTGAAGCCTGCTCGTAAGAGTGAGCAATCTCGCTTGTGACGCCGACATTCCCATTTTAGTCTTTCCTTTTAGTTTTCCTTTAGTAGTATTTACGGCATATTTACTGAAAACTTTAGGATTTTGGATAAAATTGTTACAATTCTTTACAATCCGTAAATTTGTTAAGGCGTCGGAACTCACTGTTTATCATATCTTTGGAGGTCCCAAATTCGATAAATTCCCAGGGTAATGTTTCATTTGTTTTGTATCCGCTTATTGCAGGCTCGGTATTAATTTTAAATTTTTTCAGGGCTTGTTTGTATGCACCAAGTTTTCCCCCGTTTTTATAAACATCAATCAGAAGCGGTGTTATTTCCTCTCCGCTCCTTGAAAGCAGAGTTTGTATATAATCCCATTTTATGCTCGAAAACTTACTTTCAATCCCGAGTTTTGCCAAAGATTTTTGCAGATATTTCTGTTTCTTTTCAAGAGTGTTTGTATCTTCTCTCGGGCAGTATTGGAAAGGGGTGTGAGGTTTTGGAACAAAACTTGAAAAAGAAAATGTGAGTTCAAACTTAGGATTTTCTTTTTTTAACCTTTCTGCAAGCAGGATAAATTCGTGTATATCTTCGTCCGTTTCATTCGGAAGTCCGATCATTGCGTAAATTTTAACTCCTTTAAGCCCGTTTTCTTTTATTATTTTTACGGCTTCAAATATTTGTTTTTCGCTGATGTTTTTGTTTATGAATTTTCTGAGCCTTTCGCTAGCGGCTTCAATTGCTATTGTGGTTGTTTTCTGTCCTCCGAGTACGAGCGTTTGTACAAGTCCCGGTGTAATCCCATCTACTCTCAGAGATGACAGGCTAAGTTCAATATTGTTACCTGCTTCAATCTTGTTGCGTAAATATTCCATAACTTTGTTAAAATCCGGGTGAGCGCTGATTTGAGCACCTAACAGAGCAATTTTATTTGTATGCTGAAGGCCTGTTCCTATTGCTTCAATAATTTTGTCATAGCCATAACTTCTGAACGGAAGATTTATGTATGATGCGGTACAGAATGCGCATCTGTTCATACAGCCTCTTGCGATTTCTATGATAAATGTGTTTTTAAAATAACTTTCATCGCTAATTACGGGTGTGTAGATTATATTATTAAGTCTTTCCGTAAGTTTCTTTACTGTTTTGGTTTTGTACGGAATATATATTCCTTCAAGTTTTGATAAATGCTCCAAAGTTTGGGTTTTATCCACGTCCATTTTTAAGATTTCCAATATTTTTGGGAATACTGATTCTCCGTCGCCTATCACCATAAAATCAAAGATTTGCTTGTATGGTTCGGGGTTTGTTGTTATAACCGGCCCTCCCGCAAATATAAGCGGAAAACTATCGCCCCGTTCCTTTGACGGAAGCGGGATTTTGTATTTGTCCAAGATTTCAAATACTCCCATAAAATCAAAGTCGAAAGACATTGAAAAAGAAATGGCATTGATTTTATTAATGTCAATATCAGCATAGGTATCTTTGCATACCATACGGGAATTGATACCGTCGGTTGTGTCTGAAAGTTTATATAACCACATATAACCAAGTGAAGACAATGCAAATGATTTAGGGGCAGGAAATCCCATCAAAAGATTTATATATCCCGAATTGTTTCTGTTATAAAGGAATTTCTCCATACTCAATTTACACTCTTGATGTACAGTTCATCGACAAGAACGCATACCGTTGCAGCGATTGCGGGAGCAAACACTACTCCGATAAGCCCAAGATATTGCGCGGTTATAAATATAAAAAGATATATGATGAGCGGGTGTATGTTTAATATCTTCCCGAAAATATAGGGCCTTAACAGATTGTTTTCTGCGAGTTGTGCTACCGCAAATACAAGAACAACCAAACCCATTGCAACCGCACCTGCTTTATATGTTGTTATCAGACAGATTAAAAGGGCGATTGCAGGACCGATGACGGGAATGATATCCAAAATCGCAGTTAATAAGCCGAGCAGAAAGGCATATTCAATACCGCAGATGAATAATCCAAACCCCATTATTATTCCTACGCTGGTCATTGTTGCGGCTTGTGCAATAACATATCCGCCGATTTTTTGTGAAATCGTATCAAGTATGCTGCCCGCCTTATCTTTCATTTCTGACGGGAACATTTTTAAATAAGCATCTTTAATAACTTTTTTGTCAGCCATAAAGTAATATATTATAATTACTGCGGCGATGATATAAATGAAAGCCGCCGCCATATTCATACTCGCATTTATTGACTGGTTAACAAATTTTGAAGTAAACCCCGATGCAGATGAGATAAATGCACCCATATCCATTTGCGCAATATGTGAATTGTTTATTATCGGAGTGTTTGTCATAAATAATTTTATGTTATCTATATAAGCAGGGAAGTGGTCAATAAGTGATTTTATTTCCTGCCCGCCGAGTACGATAATCGGAATAAACAAGGCTGTAGTTAACGATAAAGCAAGCAAAATAACTATTGCAGATGCTACGCTTCGTTTCATTTTCTTTTCCAATATGTCTGCTAGCGGATTGAGAGAGCATGCGATTACGTATGCCGCAAAAAATAATATTGCGATATCTTTGATTTTGGTAATAAATACAAGCAATAATATTGTTATTACAAAAAATATTATATTTTTAGCGGTAATGTGTTTTTGAAATCCCTTCTCAAACATTATTAATCCCCCTGTTTCTAACTATGACAATTTTACCATAGAATTGCCTTCATATACATTTATTTTATTTATGAATAATGTTAATATACATATATGAAATTTTTACTTGAAACAAAAAATCTGTCTATTGAATACAAGAATGTTAACCGGGAGCGGACGTCAGTTACCAGGGCGGTCGATAATGTTTCCATGGGGATTGGAGAAGGTGAAATTTATGCGCTTGCAGGCGAATCCGGCTGCGGTAAATCAACTTTAGCAAAAGCAATTGTTAAACTTATTTCACCCGTTAGCGGAGATATCCTTTTTGACCAAAAATCAATATATTCTCAGTCAAAAATTGAGAAGAAAGAATATCCGCTGAATGTTCAGATGGTATTTCAGAATCCGTATTCGAGTTTAAATCCGAAAATGAAGATTGGTGATATTTTAAAAGAGCCGCTTGATATTAATACAAAATACAATAAATCTGAGAAGAACGAGATGATTTCTCAAGTGCTCGACGATGTCGGACTTTCGCAAAGTTGTTTGAGTTTATACCCACATGAGTTTTCGGGCGGTCAAAGACAGAGAATTGCAATAGCAAGAGCATTGATATTAAATCCGAAACTTCTTATTGCTGACGAGCCCGTGAGTGCCTTAGATGCAAGCATTCAGGCTCAGATTATAAACCTTTTGAAATCGCTCAGAATGAAACGCAATTTAGCCATATTATTCATTTCTCACGATATGAACGTAATCAGGTATTTGGCCGACAGGGTCGGAATAATGTATTATGGCAAATTAGTTGAAGAAAATCATACTGCAAGGATTTTTAATAATCCTCAGGCAGAATACACCAAAACCCTTTTGTCTTCTGTTCCTTCCTTAAGAAGATAATTTTAAATATTAAGTTTTGTAACAAAAATACTCCAATCTGAAATTGAAGTATTTTTATATACTTTATATATATGTAAGATGCAAGAACAAAAAGTTTAATCCTAAATCCTTTCCTAAATTTCCCTATTTCCTCCGCTTCTCAAACAGAGAAGCTTTTTTATTTGCTTAAATCAAAGGATTTTACCGGAATAGTACTTTCGAATACAAGAGTTTTGTACTTTTCGTCTTTGTATAAATATACTTTTATAGTGTAATCTTCAAGGTCTTTTTTACTGAAGATTGCTTTTTTAAACTTGATATTTACGGAGTTAGGCTCCTGTTCATACATTAACAACGGCTTATCTTTATCGGATACTACTCGTGTAATTGTTTCAACAGGCTTATCATTACGGCAAAGAACAAAATCTCCCATAAGATTGATTATGTTATTGTTTGATACATTTTTAAAGGAATAGGTCGCTCTCAGCGGATAAGTAAACAGTGCCTTTCTGACATTAAAAGCAGTAAGGTTTGTTTCAATATCGTTCTTATAAACGACTTTCCGTGTTATGAACATATCTATTGAATGAATTCTGTATCTGTAATATTTTGCTTTTGTCGGGCGGTCGTCAAGGTCTGCAATATTTGCCGCTTTCATAAGCGCACTGTCATAAACACCATAATCAATATCCTGCGGTATTTTTTCAAGAAGCGGCTCAAAATATTCTACTGATTTTTCAGGGTCAGTATCTGCAAGAACAATTGCAAGTTTATATTTGATTATTGTGTCATCGGGCATATATTTTTCAGCCTTTTTCAGAAATCTTATTGCTTCTGAATTGTACCCCGATTTCACCATTATATCCGCAGATTGTACATAAGCACGGACGATTCTCTTTACAATTGCCTCATCTATAAATTTGTCTTTTTTAGAGAATTTGTCGTAGTAGAATTTGGCATGTTCATAACTTTTTGCGGCTGAAATAGGTTTGCCCATTGAATAATATTTATCACCGATAACTATGTACGAACGGGTTTTAAACTTAATAAGTTCTCTGTTTGTGTGGTCTTTTATACTGTTTAAAACATCTTCCGCTTCTTTAAACTTTTCCTGATTTACAAGTGTCGGAATCAGTTTTGCGTAGGGTTTATAAACCCCTGTTTTAGCCTTTTGTACTGCTAATTCAAATGCTTTTTGTGCATTTTCGTAGTCTCCTGCCGTATTATATAAATCACCGACGTGCATACAGACCATATAAGTTTTATTTTGCAGGTCGTTTGTCAGATCGGAACGTTCAATTATCTGCATTGCAATCTGTTTATCCATTTTCTTCAATTCGGCTTCATTTGCATATAAATTTTTAATCATTTCCGAACGGGCATTGATTGCGAGTGCAGTTGTTATGACTACGGCAGCAAGTATTGATAACCCGATAGTTCTTAAATATTCATTAATAATCTCCTGGGTGCTTTTTTTGTAGTTATATTTGGTTATCTTTTTCTTTTCTTTAATCATTTAATTCCTGCATTGTGATTGAATCGGGGGTGCACATTTCCGACAATTTGTTATAAATATTGTTGCACAATTTCTTATTTCCGAGTTCAAACGTTGATGAAATCTTTGATTTTTCAGGATTTTCGACAAGTTTTTTTGAGGAAAATTCTTCGATATTATCTACTGTACAACTCAGGTAATCCTGAATATTTTTTACGTCTTCCCCGTTGCAATAAAGTGTCACTTTAATTCTGCGGCTTCTTTTGATGCTTGCGGGCAGAATTTTCTTTTCAAAAATTCTTATTAAAGTAAGAACTGCAACTGAAATCAAAGTCGCAATTACCGCAACATCGTACATTCCTACTCCGCAGGCCATACCGATAGCGGCACTAATCCACAGGGTTGCGGCAGTTGTAAGCCCTATAATTATCGGACCGTTTCTGAGTACCGTTCCTGCGCCGATAAAACCGATACCTGTAACTATTTGTGCGGCAACACGGCCGGTATCCCTTATACCCGTCGCCTGGCTTGTTATGACGTTATCTCCGTCAGCAAATGTCGGGAAACCATATATTGAAAGAATTGTAAAAATACATGCGCCGAGACATACCAATATATGTGTCCTTAGGCCTGCGTACTTGTTTGTCAATTCTCTTTCTAAACCGAGTAAAAATCCTAATATTACCGCAGAAATAATTCTTACTGCAAAATCCATACTTAATAATTCCATAGACACCCTCTCTTGATACAACTATGATACACTAATTACGAGCTTTTGACAATGTGAAATATTACTATGTATAATATAGTTATGACTGAAAAGATAAAAACCGTTAAAGAGGGATTGGAGGATTTGGAGTTTGAGTTTTTGGCTCCTTATGCTACAAAATCCCGTGAAACTAAAGGCAGAAAGAGAGAGAGATTTGATGAATATCCCATAAGAACGGAGTTTCAGAGGGACAGGGATAAAATTCTCCATTCAAAGTCTTTCAGGAGGCTTAAACATAAAACGCAGGTCTTTCTGTCTCCGTATAATGACCATTTCAGGACAAGGCTTACGCATACGCTTGAAGTTTCCCAAATAGCGAGAACTATCGGCAGAGCCTTGAGATTGAATGAAGATTTGGTGGAGGCAATATCTTTAGGGCACGATTTAGGTCATACTCCTTTCGGACATTGCGGTGAGGGCATTCTGAATGAACTATTGCCGACTGGATTTTATCATAATATTCAGAGTGTCAGAGTGGTCGAAGTTCTTGAGGATATGAATCTGTGTCAGGAAACAATTGACGGGATATTGACGCACTCCTGGGGATATAAGCCCAAAACTCCCGAGGCGCAGGTTGTACAGTATGCGGATAAAATTGCGTATATTAACCACGATATTGAGGATTCCGTAAGAGCGGGAGTTATTTCCGAAGACGATTTGCCGAAGGACTGTCTGAACTATTTTTCGCATAAACAGTCAGACAGGTTAGGTAAGATGATAACTGATATTATAAATACTTCAATGGGTAAGCCGAAAGTTGCAATGTCCGAAGAAGGGTGGTTTTATGTTAAAAAATTGAGGGAGTGGATGTTTCAGAATGTTTACCTTGACCCCGTGACCAAATCGGAAGAAAAGAAAGCAAGAAATATCGTTAAGTCCTTGTACGAGTATTATACTGATAAATTAACGGCATATTGCGATAAAGATGAAATCCCTGCACTTGTTGCGGACTATATTTCGGGCATGACAGACCAATACGCAATCAGGAAATACGAAGACTTGTTTATCCCGAAACCCTTAAAAGAGGGTTTGAATGAAGATGCACTCTTTAAGAGAATAACAGATGAAATACATTAAATTTGGTACATATACGGGCAAGGAGAATATGCAAATCGATTCTGATTTGCTTGATAATGCTATAAAAGAACAGTCATCTGAGCCCGTTTTCAGGCTTTATGCGTGGTCCCCCAAATGTGTTTCTTTAGGCCGTAATCAGGAGGTCGAGACTAATTCTTTTAATGGTATTGATGTTGTCCGCAGAGTTACCGGAGGGAGAGCATTACTCCATGACGATGAAATCACGTACAGTTATATTACGCCCGTTTCGGTAATACCGAATGGAGAAACCGTAAAAGAGTCGTATAAATACATATCCGGCATTTTGATTGAGTTCTTTAAAACACTGGGAGTCGAATTGGAATTTGGCGGGGGAAAATGTAAAAGCCCGAATCACGATTATTGTATGTTGATTTCCACAGGTGCTGATGTCTGTTATAAGGGTAAGAAAATAATCGGTTCTGCACAGTACCGTAAGAACGGTTATATTTTACAGCACGGCTCAATCCTTTTCGGATACGATAAAGAACTTTTGGAAATATTGTTTAACGAAGAAGTTTCACAGGATTCTCTGACGACAGTAAACGAAATTCTTCCTGATATTACTAAGGAAGAATTTGTACATAAATTAGAAAACTTCATACTGAAATTATAGCAATGTTTTCAATGTGATAAGTGTGCGGGAACATATCAAAAGGCTGTATGCTTTCTATTTTGCAGCCCTTTTCGAGCAGATATTTGATATCACGTGCAAGAGTTGCAGGATTGCAGGATACATATATTATTTTGCTCTTTGTGAGTTTTACGGCATAATCAAGACTTTCTTTTGTACAGCCTTTTCTTGGCGGATCAAGAACTGTTACGTCAAATTTTTGTTCTGCGTCAAGTTCTTTTTCAAAAAACTCACCTGCGTCCATATTATTGAGTTCAATATTTGATATATTATTTTCATTAATAAGTTTTAATGCCAAATCTACGGAGGCTTTTACTTCCTCAACGCTCACTACCTTTTTTGCAATATCAGAGAGGCAAATCCCGAAAGCCGTAATCCCCGCATAGGCATCAAGGATTATTGGGTTTTCAAAATTATCCGAAATATATTTTTTTACGTAACCGAAAATATTCTCCGCACTTGAAGGATTTACCTGAAAGAATGTATCTGCTCCCACTTTAAAAATTTTGCCGCATAATTTTTCTTCAATATAACATTCGCCCTCAAGAATTTCTGTTTTCTTCCCGAGAATAAGATTCGTTTTATTCGGATTCAGGTTTATTCCGACGCCTGCAATATTCGGTAATTCAGTATAGATTTTTTCTGCTAACTTTTTAACCTTATCCAAAACCTTTTCTGAATTTATTACGAGTATAACCAAATTCTTTTCATTATATTCGGACGAACGTATAACAATGTGGCGCAAGTCCCCGCAATGATCCTTTTCGTCATAACCCGTAATGCCAAAATCCTGAGCGTGCTGCCTTATAAAATCAATAATTCTGTCACAGTTTTCAGGCTGAATCGGACAGTATTTTATATTAACTATCTCGTGAGTTGCAGGTTTATAATATCCTGCAATAATTCTTTTAGAGGCCTTTGTTTCAGAAACCGGATACTGAATTTTTCTCCTGTAACCTTCGACTTTGGGGCTTGGAATAACATTCCCAACCGTTATGTCATTTACCCCTACCCCATTTCCCCCCTTTACTACATTTACCCCCTTGAAGAGGTCCTCAACAATTTCTTTTTTAAGCCTGAGTTGATAATCATAATCTATAAACTGTAACTGGCATGCACCGCATACTTTTTGCATCGGGCAAAGCGGTTT
>DBYM01000037.1:1872-2743 GCA_002309875.1 Cyanobacteria bacterium UBA1186 | reverse complement strand
AAACTGAAACATTATGAGAGTGCAAATGTATATTACAAGCAGGTTATAGAAAAATACCCCGACTCATATTATGCATACAGAGCGCATTACAACCTTAATAAGGAGGACGGCGTATTACCATTCTCGGATATTATGCCAAAATCCGTGGTATTCCCCTACAAAAAATCTCTCGACAACAATCTTGTTGTAAAACTTGCCCTGCTAAAAGATTACGACCTTGTTGATGAATTATGCAAGAAAGACAAATTTATTCAGAGTTGGATTGCATACCAAAAAGGGAATTATACAATTTCCGCTATTCTGGCAAGAAACGCAATGGAAGATTTATCCGTCAAACCGCCGTTTGAAGATTTGAGATGGCGTCTTATTTATCCGCTTCATTATTTTGAACTTGTTGAAAAATACAAAGGCATAAATAATCCGATTATACTTCAGGCTATCCTTAAAGAAGAAAGCCATTTCAACCCATACGTTAAAAGCAGTGTCGGAGCGGGCGGACTTATGCAGTTAATGCCCGCAACCTTCAATGAGATACTCAAAAATCACGGTTTCAGCGGTGACATATACGATCCTGAAACCAACGTTAAAGCAGGCTCTTTCTATTATACGGGACTGAAAAAAGTTCTAGGAAGCAAAGATTTATACGCAGTTTCTGCCTATAACGGCGGAATCGGCTCTGTTACAACCTGGTTTTCAAAACTGATTTACAACGACACAGATGAATTTGTCGAACAAATTCCATACCCCGAAACAAAAAATTACGTCAAAAAAGTTTTGCGCACCTATTGGGTTTACGGTAATATTTACTGATACATTATATTCCCATATTCGTGTATAATTTTGTTATGGAGCATAAGTTTAAAATTTCATC
>DBYM01000037.1:0-1724 GCA_002309875.1 Cyanobacteria bacterium UBA1186 | reverse complement strand
GCACAACTCTATAACGAATTTAAAGAATTATTTCCGGATAATGCGGTCGAATATTTTATCTCATATTACGACTACTATCAGCCTGAGGCATATATTCCGAGAACTGATACATATATAGAAAAGTCCGCAAGTATAAACGACGAAATTGACCGCCTGCGCCATAACACAACAAGAAGCCTGTACGAAAGAAACGACGTAATAATAGTTGCCTCCGTAAGTTGTATCTACGGTTTGGGACTGCCTGAAAGTTATTTCAAAGGAACTATAAAAATTGAAGTCGGTCAAAAATTAGAGCGGAACGATTTGATTAAACACCTTGTAATGACTCAATACACAAGAAATGACGTTGAACTTGAACGTTCAACCTTCCGTGCAAGAGGTGATATTCTGGAAATCATGCCGGCCTACGAAAAAATCGTAACAAGAATTTATTTCTTTGGTGATGAAGTTGAAAAAATCGTAAAAATTGACCACCTGACGGGCGAAATCCTTGAAGCACCCGAAAGTGTAGTTATTTATCCTGCCGTTCACTATATTGCTTATGACGAAAATGAAGAAGAAACAATCGCAATGATTCGGCAGGAACTGAAGGACCGTGTCGCAGAACTCGAAAGCCAAAATAAAATTCTCGAATCCCAAAGACTTCAGCAAAGAGTTAAATATGACATAGAAATGATTAAGGAAATGGGATATTGTTCGGGGATTGAAAATTATTCGAGAATAATTGAACGCCGTCCCGTAGGCTCTGCGCCCGCAACACTTCTTGATTATTTCAGAGGAGATTTTTTAACCGTAATTGACGAATCACACGTAACCATTCCGCAATTAAACGGAATGTATCACGGTGATGCTTCAAGAAAAAATACACTTGTTGAATATGGTTTCAGACTCCCTTGCGCAAAGGATAACAGGCCGTTAAAGAGTAAAGAATTTTTTGCCAAAGTCGGGCAGAAAATCTATATTTCCGCAACTCCTGCCGATTTTGAAAAGCAGACTTCACAAAAAATTGTCGAACAAATTATCCGTCCGACAGGACTCGTTGATCCCAAAATAAGTATCCGCCCGATTGAAACTCAGATTCCGGATTTGAAAAACGAAATAAGAAAACGCGCAGAACGAAACGAACGTGTTTTAATAACAACCCTTACCAAACGTATGGCGGAAGATTTGACTGATTTCTTCCTCCAAGACGGAATAAGAGTAAGATATTTGCACAGTGACATTAAATCAATAGAGCGTGTGGAAATTCTGCGTGATTTAAGGCTCGGAGAATTTGATGTCCTGATTGGTGTAAACCTTTTAAGAGAAGGTCTTGATATCCCCGAAGTTTCGCTTGTCGCAATCATGGACGCCGACAAAGAAGGATTTCTGCGTTCGGATACGAGTTTAATTCAAACGATTGGTCGTGCTGCCCGTAATTCCTGCGGAGAAGTAATTATGTATGCAGATAAAATAACGGATTCTATGCAAAGAGCAATCGACGAAACCAACCGCCGCCGTGAAATACAGATGGAGCACAACAGAAAATACGGAATCATTCCGCAGACAATCAAAAAACCGATTGAAAATAATCTGCTCTCGCTTGTTGAAAGTTACAGAGATTTTGAAGATATTGTTGCGGAAGAAATGGTTGAAATGGGAATTGATAAGAAGGATTTACCGAAACTTATTACCAAACTTGAAAAAGATATGCACAAAGCGGCGAAAATTCTTGACTTTGAACG
>DBYM01000010.1:13760-14363 GCA_002309875.1 Cyanobacteria bacterium UBA1186 | reverse complement strand
AATTTGGAAACAAAACTCAGCGACAAAATCGCAAAAGTTATTGATGAAAAACTTGAAGGTATGGATGATGTTGTTCTTGAACTCGTTCGCTGCAAAACAGAAAACGAAAATCTTAAAAACAAAGTTAATGAATTAAATAAAGAAAACTTCAGATTAAAAAATATCCTCAACAGTTTTAAACCTATACTTGCAGGGTTTTATATCAAAAAAGAAGAAGAAAATAACATATTATTATAACGGCAAATTTATTAAATGACCAAACAGCCGGAAAATTTTGGGGGAGTAAACTATGCCTGTAA
The DNA here is from genome assembly GCA_002309875.1 of Cyanobacteria bacterium UBA1186. Taxonomy (GTDB): domain Bacteria; phylum Cyanobacteriota; class Vampirovibrionia; order Gastranaerophilales; family Gastranaerophilaceae; genus CAG-196. The sequence goes on along the minus strand of DBYM01000010.1, from coordinate 14,064 downwards.
AAGAAGAAGAAAAAGTTGTATCAACAACAGATGAAAGACAAAAAGCGCTTAAATTAGCAATTGATAAAATAGAAAAAGATTTCGGAAAAGGCGCAATAATGAAATTAGGAGACAAGCCTTCAGTAAGCGTCGAAACAATTCCGACAGGCTCACTTGCCCTTGATATTGCATTAGGTGTAGGCGGTATTCCGAGAGGAAGAATTATAGAAGTTTACGGTCCCGAATCTTCAGGTAAAACAACACTTGCACAGCATATTGTTGCAGAATGCCAAAAGAAAGGCGGAATTGCAGCATTTGTTGATGC
>DBYM01000010.1:4889-13711 GCA_002309875.1 Cyanobacteria bacterium UBA1186 | reverse complement strand
ATTTCTCAGCCTGATACAGGTGAACAGGCTCTTGATATAACCGAAGAACTTGTACGTTCGGGCGCAGTTGATATAATCGTTGTGGATTCTGTTGCCGCACTTGTTCCTAAAGCCGAAATCGAAGGCTCTATGGAAGATCAGCAAATGGGTTTGCAGGCTCGCTTGATGTCAAAGGCTTTGAGAAAATTAACAGGTATAATAGGTAAAACCAACACAACAGTAATATTTATCAACCAATTAAGACAAAAAATCGGTGTTATGTACGGAAACCCGGAAACAACAACAGGCGGTAATGCTCTTAAATACTACGCTTCCGTACGTATGGAAATTAAAAGAGTTGAAGGTCTGAAAGGTGACGGCGAAGATGTCGGAAACCATGTTCGTGTAAGAATTTTAAAGAATAAAGTTGCTCCGCCTTTCAGAACAGCCGAATTTGATATTATTTTCGGTAAAGGTATCTGCAAAATCGGCAATATTCTTGATGTTGCAACCAACTTTGATATTGTTAAAAAATCGGGCTCATGGTTTAGTTTTGGCGAAGAAAAACTCGGTCAGGGCAGAGATAAAGCAAAAGAATATCTTGCAGAAAACCCTGCTATGCTCGCACAGATAGAAAAACTTATCAGAGACAAACTTGCTGAAGAATAGGAATTTAGGCAGAAATATTGTTGGGTTGAGCAGAAACAGTTTTCTGTTCACTGCTCACTATTCACTAATTCTATTCCGCTTTGCAACTGTAAAGATTTTAGGGTAAAATCATAACGTAAGGATATGTTATGAACGAAAAGAAAAGAATCTTAATCGTTGATGATGACCCTGAAATCAGGGAACTGCTTGAATTTGATATATCTTCAAGCGGGTATTTTGTCGATACCGCATCTGATGGCATGGAAGGTTTGAATAAAGCACTGAATGACAAATATGACCTTATTTTGCTTGATGTTATGATGCCTAAAATGAACGGATTTGATGTCTGTAAAAATCTTCGTCAGGCAAAATCAAATATTCCGATACTTATGCTTACGGCAAAAGGCACAATAGGCGACAAAACAAGCGGGTTTAACAGCGGAGCGGACGACTATCTTGTAAAACCTTTTGATATTCAGGAGGTGCTTTTAAGGATAAGAGTTCTTTTAAGACGTTCGGAGCCGCAGGTTGAAACTTATATGAGTTCGGAAATCCTTAATGCGGGCGAAATTGAAATCCTGCCTGATACTCTTGAGGCAATAATTCTGAATAAACGTGTAAAACTTACTCCGACCGAGTTTGAAATACTTTATTGTCTGATGCAGCATTTTAACAAGTCAGTAACACTCGCAACCCTTCTTGAGGAGGTTTGGGGTTATGACAGAGACGAAGACGTCAGAATGTTGAGAGTACATGTGGGCGGACTCAGAAACAAAATCGAGCCTGACACAAAGAATCCAAAATACCTGCATACTGTCACAAATGTCGGCTATAAGTTAACACCTTTTGGAGAGGGTTAATGGTAAAATTTTTCAGCAAAAGAAGACTAAAAATTGCGGAACAAATACTTATCGTAATATTTTTTGCGGTAATTATCCCGATGACCGTCTGCGGATTTATCATTAATAACATTAATCAGCAGTCAAACCGTTCTCAACTCAGGGAAGCAGCGCTTATGATTGCAAATATTGTATCCGAAGAAGCCGATGTTTTCCAGAATTCAATTAACAACGAACTTTCTCAAATCGGTGCAACGCTTGAATATTACGGTACTTTTGAAGAAGACGAAGAATATTTGAAAACCATAATTAAAGACATGTCCTTTTATAAGGAACTTAAAGTTATCAAACCATGGCAGTTGAAACAGTTTGACAAATATAAAATAGAAAACGGTGATGCCGTCTTTTCAAAACCTCTCAAAACAGGAGATTATCTTGTTGCGGTTTTTGATGTTAAAAACATAAAGGAAAAACTTTTCAGAACGATTGATGAAAACAAGCGTCAGATTTACGTAATCACAAATGACGACAACACTTTAATTGCATCAATAAATTATGAGGAAGAAGTTTTTAAAAGTTGTCTTGCACAGTTACCGAAGAATATGAAAACCGACGAATCCGTTATTTACGGCAAAATTAAAAATCAGCCTCTTGTTTATCACAAAAAAACAGATCCGGAAATAACGATTATTGTAAATACAACCGAAGATATGACCCGTCATCTTATTGATTACGGAAGGGATAAAATCCTTTTGTCAATTCTGCTTACGGTTTTGGCGGTGTTCTTTGTTGTCGGGCTTTATACCTCGTATTTATACACAAATATCCGTCAGTTATTTAAGGCGATTATTGCAATTTCAAAAGGTAATTACGGCAGAAGAATAAGGCTTTTGACAAACATTTTCACCCCGTTTGAAATTGTTTTTCTCGGAAACGAGTTCAACAGAATGATTAGTCAGATTCACAAATCGTATATTCAACTCAACAAAAAGAACAAAGAACTTAAACAAATGGACGAAATCCGTTCAAATATGATTGACACGGTAAGCCACGAATTCAGGACACCGCTTACAAGCATTCAGGGTTATACTTCAAGGCTTTTAAGACAGGATATTGAAATTGATGAGGAAACAAAGCAAAAATCACTGAAAATCATTAAAAAACAGGCAGAAAGACTTTCAAGAATGGTTGAAGACATTCTTGTTATTCCTGATATTGAGGGCTCAAAACTTCAGTTTGATTTAGCACCTGTTAATATTGAAAATGTTATAGAAAATTCAATCATGCTTGTCAAAAACAACGAAAACCGTGAAATTATAAACAATGTTGTGGCATGTGATATTGAAGTAATTGCCAATAACGACAGGCTTGAGCAAGTTTTTGTAAACCTTATTGAAAATGCCGTTAAGTATGCGAAAGACGAAACACCCGTCATTCTTGATTACGAACTCAAGGAAAGCAGGCTTGTTGTCAGTGTTAAGAACGATTATGACATAATCCCGAGAGAAAAATTAAAAACACTGTTTGATAAATTTATGAGAATAGATGATTCAACAACAAGAACAACAAGAGGAACGGGGTTGGGGCTTTATATCGTAAAAGGTTTGGTTGAAGCAATGAACGGTGAAATCAGAATTTACTCCAACGAAGAATGCGGTTTTTGCGTAAAAGTTTACCTTCCGCTTGCCGTTCAGGAAGAGGTTTATGAATAGTGACCAGTGAATAGGGGGTAAATATAGGGGTTTATTTCCCCGCCCCTTGAGGGAACGACATGCGAGCAGAGGGCCGAAGGCGGAGCCGAGCCCGTTTAATGCGAGCAGGTCAAGACAGGGGTCAGGGGTGGGGTAAGTGATGAATAGTGAGTCGGAATTAGTGAACGGTGATTAGTGAATAGTGAATAGAATAAGGAAAAAATAATGCAAAGACTTCCCGAATACTTAAAAAGACCGATTATTGATACCGAAAAAACAAAAACAGTAAGGCATATTCTGAAAAACAAATGTCTAAATACTGTTTGTGAAGGTGCAAGATGCCCGAATAAAAGCGAATGTTACGCAAGAAACACAGCAACATTTTTGATTATGGGAAATGTTTGTACGAGAAACTGTCGTTATTGCAACATTTCAGCCGCACGACCCGAGCCTTTGGATTTGGAGGAGCCTGAACATATTGCAGAAGCGGTTAAAGAACTCGGTTTGAAATATGCAGTAATTACATCTGTTACGAGAGATGACCTCCCTGACGGCGGAGCAGAGCATTTCTCAAACTGTATTTATGAGATACGAAAACTTGCACCCGATACAAAAATTGAAATCCTGACACCTGATTTCAAAGGAGGCAAAAATGCTCTCGATAAGATTATTCAGGCGCACCCCGAGGTTTTTAACCACAATATTGAAACCGTCAAAAACCTTTTTAAGACCGCACGTCCGCAGGGTAATTATGAACTTTCGCTTGACGTTCTGAAATATATTAAAGACAACTCGGATATTATTACAAAATCAGGTTTAATGGTCGGTTTGGGCGAAAATTGGGACGAAATTGAAGAAACACTTAAAGATTTGAAAAAAGCCGGAGTTGATATAGTAACAATTGGGCAGTATATTCAGCCTTCAAAACAGCATCTTGAGGTTTCAAAATACTATACACCCGCAGAATTTGCCGAATTGAGAACACTTGCAAAAGAAATCGGATTTAAGAATTATCAGATTGACCCGCTTGTAAGAAGTTCTTACAAAGCAATGACAAGTTGGCAGGAAGTATTGAAATAATTACAAAATCTCTTTTCCGACAATCGGCGCAATCTGTTTAATCTCTTTGTAAAGAGCATCATACTGTTCGGGATAAAGTGACTGAGCGCCGTCACAAAGTGCGCAGTCGGGATTGTAGTGGACTTCAATAATCAAACCGTCACAGCCTGCGGCAATCGCAGCCCTTGACATCGGCTCAACCTTATCTCTCAGGCCTGTTCCGTGAGAAGGGTCAACTATTACGGGGAGGTGGCTCAGTTTTTTGACAACCGGAATTGCCGCCAAATCAAGCGTATTTCTCGTATATGTTTCAAAAGTTCTTATACCTCTTTCGCAGAGTATAATCTGTCCGTTTCCGCCTGCCATAATGTATTCCGCAGACATAAGCCATTCTTCATAAGTTGAAGAAAGCCCGCGTTTCAGGATTACGGGTTTGTGCAAAGTTCCCAATTCTCTCAGGAGGTTAAAGTTCTGCATATTTCTTGCGCCGACCTGAAAAATATCAACATATTTCATAAACATGTCAATCTGAGTCGGGTCAATAATTTCGGTGGCAACAGCCATTCCGTATTTATCCGCAACGCTTCTTAGGATTTTCAGTCCTTCTTCCCCGATTCCCTGAAAAGCATAAGGACTTGTTCTTGGCTTAAAAGCACCGCCTCTTATTATTTTAACGCCCGTATTTGCAAGTGCCTGAACGGTTTTATCCACCTGTTCGTAAGACTCAACTGCACAGGGGCCCGCAATCATACCTGCATATTTTCCGCCAAACTTAACTCCGTTAATTTCAACAATGGTATCTTCGCTCTTAAACACCCTTGTTGTAAGTTTATAATTCGTAGTAAGTTGAATAACCTCGGTAACTCCGGGAAGCAGTTCAAAATCACGTTTATCGGTAAGTTTACTCCCGATTGCGGATATTACAATCTTAATTTCGCCTTTCGAAATCCGAGCCTCAAAACCTTTTGCCTCAATGGCTTTGACAACTCTCTCTATATCCTGTTCGGTTGCATTTGCCTGCATTACTACGAGCATAATCTATCCTCCGGTTTCATTATTTATATTATACAAATTATACAAAAAAAGGGAAATATGGTATACTAAAGTAACCATGACGATATTTGACGAGAGCCTGATTTTAGAAACAATTAACATGATAAAGTTATACAATTTCGACATTCGGACGGTAACTTTAGCGGTAAGTCTGCGTGATTGTATTTCCGAAAACATTGATATTGTCTGTGATAAAATCCGTTTTAAACTCGACAAATATGCAAAAAATCTTGTTAAATATGCAGATGAAATAGAAAACGATTATTCCATTCCGATTGTAAATAAACGAATTTCCGTTACTCCGGTTTCGTTAATCGGTGAGAGTTCGTCTGAAAAAGATTATATAAAAATTGCGAGAACCCTTGATAATTGCGCACGCGAACTCGGTATAGATTTCATAGGCGGATATTCCGCTCTCGTTGAAAAAGGAATGACATCAGGCGATTTGGCTCTGATAGAATCAATTCCCGAGGCATTGGCATCTACGGAAAGACTATGTTCTTCGGTTAATGTTGCCACTTCAAAGGCGGGAATTAATATGGACGCAATTCTCAAGATGTCCGAAATAATAAAAAAATCTGCGGAACTGACTTCGGAAAGAGACGGAATAGGTGCGGCAAAACTCGTTGTTTTCTGTAATTCCGTAGGTGACAATCCTTTTATGGCAGGTGCTTATTGCGGATACGGCGAGCCCGAATGTGCTTTGAATGTCGGAGTTTCAGGCCCCGGTGTCGTGAGAGCATCGGTCGAAAACCTTGATAAAAAAGCAGATATGGGAGTTTTGGCAAACAAAATCAAGCAGACCGCTTACAAAATAACAACAACAGGAGAACTTGTCGGCAGAAAAATGGCTGAAAAACTCGGAGTTCCGTTTGGTGTAATAGATTTATCGCTTGCGCCGACACCTGCAATCGGGGACAGTGTTGCGCAAATCTTTCAGGCAATGGGACTTGAACACGCAGGCGCACACGGTACAACAGCCGCCCTTGCAATGCTTAATGATTGTGTCAAAAAAGGCGGAATTATGGCAAGTTCTTATGTGGGCGGGCTTTCAGGTGCTTTTATTCCCGTTTCCGAGGACTCGGGAATGATAGAAGCAGTTTCAAACGGACATCTGACTTTTGATAAACTTGAAGCAATGACCTGCGTATGCTCTGTCGGGCTTGATATGATTGCAATTCCGGGAAACACTCCCGAGGAAACAATTGCGGGTATAATTGCTGACGAAGCGGCAATAGGTATGATTAACAAGAAAACAACGGCAGTCAGGATTATTCCCGTGCCGAATAAAAATGTAGGAGATAAGGTTTATTATGGCGGGCTTTTGGGCGAAGCACCGATTATGGCGGTAAATAATCTTTCCTCTGCGGGTTTTGTAAAAAGAGGCGGACATATTCCCGCACCGATTCACAGTTTGAACAATTAGAGATAAACAGGCAAATAAAGGAATTAAGAAATGACCACTTTTAAAGACGTCGAAGACAAACTGAAAAATTTTATTATACAGGAGCAGTCAGATGCCCATAACGCAAGAAATGTCAATCAGGCAAAGTATAATAATATTAAGATTTGGATGGACAGAGCAAGAAATCCGATTCCGCATGTTTTTATAAGAATTTCTATTTCCGAAGCCTCATATTCTCTGAATGATTTTTCAAAAATCAACGGCGGTCTTGGTTACGAAGAACGATTTGTCATAAAATGGTTTGGCAGATACGGAATTAAAGAAAAATTAATGGAACTTTGGAATTCGTCAGAGAAAAACAAAGAAGAGGAAAAATAATGGATTTAAAAGAACTATCCTCAAACCCTGTTAATGTTTTGCTGCAACTTGTGGGTGCAAAGTGGAAACTGCTTGTTGTCAAAGAACTTCTGAAAAAAGAGATGCGCTTTGTCGAACTTAAAAAAAATCTCGGCTGCACCGCAAAAGTTCTGACGGCCTGCCTGAAAGAGATGGAAAAAGACGGTTTGATAATAAGAGAACAGGACGATACAACGACAACCCTCAAGGTCGAATACTATCTGACAGATATCGGATACACTTTGCGTCCCGTAATAGAATCGATGCAAAAATGGGGAAAAGAATACAAAAGACTGAGAAAATTAATGGATAAATACAGCGAGGTTTAAATGAAAATAACGTATTTGGGACACAGTGCCTTTGAAATAATAACAAAAGAACAAAGAATATTAACAGACCCGTTTCTGATTAAATCACCAAATTATAATCCCGAAGGGGTTTCAAATATTTTTGTAACGCACGCACATTCCGACCATCTCGGAAGTGCAATAGAAATTTCAAAACGGTTTAAGGCAAAAATTACCGCAATATTTGAACTTGCAAACTATTGTGCCTCAAAAGGCGCGGGTGCAAACGGAATAAATCTTGGCGGATACGTTTCATACCTTTGGGGCAGAGTTGCTGCAGTTCCCGCTTTCCACTCAAGTTCGACTCAGGAAGGTATTTATGCGGGTTGTCCGTGCGGTTTTGTTTTTGAAGTCGGAGGGCATACGATTTACTTTGCAGGAGACACGTGTATTACTGCCGAAATGAAGACCATAAAAGAGGTTTATAAACCTGATGTTGCAATATTACCGGTCGGCGGGTATTACACAATGGATATTAATCAGGCCGTAACAGCAGCGGAATGGCTCGATGCGGAAACAGTAATACCAATGCATTACAATACTTTTGGGGCAATAAACGTAAATATTAATGAGTTTAAAACAAAAATACAAGGTATCGGAAAAACCCCGCTTGTTCTGAATATTGGCGAAAGTGTTGAGATGTAAGGGGTAATATTACTATAAAAAGGTTGATTGATGGCAGAAAACGGTAAAAACAATAAAGGAACAGGTTCAGAGGCAATACCCTTCAGTATTTCCGAATTTTCTTCGCTGAAATATATAAAAATAATTTTCGTTGATTCAAAAAACGAATTAACGGAAATACGCGCCGAAACCCACTCAATCACAGAGGGCAAAATCCAATTGGATTTGAGCGGGAAGAAAAACTTTAATATGTCGTGTCCGACAGGCGTTGTTTTAAAGTTCGTAATAAGTGACGGAATATATTTTGCAAAGACAATCCTGAGAGATATTAAATACGAAAATGACAAATATATTTTGACTATCGATACACCGCAAAAAACAATCCGTCAGCAGAAAAGGCAATTTTACAGAATAGATATGAACCGCAACGGTATTCTGCGGATTAATAATGAAAACGGTTACAGTCCTGTATATATAACCCAAACCCTGAATATATCCAAAGGCGGCGTGCTTTTGGGTGATGTTGAGGAAATAGACAGTGATAAAAAGGTCATACTTAGACTTCCCAAAGACACTAGTTGCAATATAGTTTTGTTCCTTGAACACGATTTTGTAATAAAAATCTCCGCAAAACTTGTCAGGGCTGAAGAGGTTAATGGTTCGTACAAATACGGGCTTCAATTCTTCAATGTGCCTATGAAATACATTGCTCCTTTTGAAAAATATATGACAAGCGAAGAACTGAAAGCCCTGAAAACAGAATTATAGCGGTGGGGGGGGG
>DBYM01000010.1:1714-4768 GCA_002309875.1 Cyanobacteria bacterium UBA1186 | reverse complement strand
TGTCGGAGAAGGGACTCGAACCCTCAAGGAGTTACCCACATGAACCTGAATCATGCGCGTCTACCAATTTCGCCACTCCGACATAAATAACTGTTAAATTAAAAATGTTCAAAACTTTGATGGTCTTCGTGGCGAAAGTTTCCTCAGGGGAAACCCTCTCGGAAAACGATATTTAATCGTTTTCCTGCGGCAGAGTGCCACTCCGACGAATAAGTTAATTATACTACAAAAATATATGAAAAGCGGATACTGAAATTAAATTTAATCTATATATGCACTGACATGTATTTCTTTTTGTTTGAGAGATTTATGCCCGCATTTCGGACATTCTGCGTATTCATTGGTGTCAATATTAAGTTTAAACAGATGACTTCCGCATTCCTGACAGAACGGAGGCAAATCTTTTGCACCTTCTTTCGCAGGGTTAAAATCTATACATTTTTTCTCCAAATCATACGAAGTTTCTGTTCCGTCGGGATAAATATACCTTTCAATGTTTTCTTTCAGAGACGAATAACATTCCAAATCAACAATATTTTGGCAGGTTTTGCAGCAGTACTGCGAAATTCCGTAATGTTCACCGTTAGAGATTACATGTCCGCCGCTTTTTCCGCTGTACTCATATCCGCAATTTTCACATTTTAATGTCTTATGAAAAATTATTCCCATCGTTTTAATTTTCTTTTTTATCGTTAAAATCTGTGTTGGCGTTGAAATAACTGCTTCCTGCTTTGCCATGTTACAATATATTGGGCATATTTTCAACATATTTCAAATTCCGAACACAATATTCGTATATCAAACCGGGAAATGGCAATATTTTTTATTATGGGTTTTAAATACAATATGAAAGTAAGTTTTAATCCCGTAAACAATACAAACTTTTGCCCCGTAACCTCTTTAAAACCTGCATTTAAAGGAATGGCTCCCGTTCAGTCGCTTGCGGGAAAAAATATCGGTGCTATGAAAAACGGAGTTATCGGTCAGGTCAGAGTTTTTAATGTATGGGGCGAAAGGTCTTATCTTGATGTTGTGAAATCCGCAGACGGCAAGGGAAACGAACTTTATACCCTTGAGAACTGTTTTGGGGAAATTGTCGGAGAAATGGATATAAAAATAAACCGTGCATTTAATTATGACAAAAGAAATTTTCCGCAGGACCCTAGCCATGTTCTTGTGGAATTTATCTGCAATCATTCAAACCCGAAAACGAATTATTTTAACGAAAGTGTTGAAGAATATAAACATATAGGCACAAGGCTTTTGCAGATTGCCCTGAAAAGAAGTGAAGAATCTTTGTGCAACGGGAGTATAAAACTATCCTCAGTTCCAAAAGCAAAAGAATTTTACAAAAAACTCGGATTTAAGGAAATTCCGACAAAAGACGGATTGTTTACGGGGTATATGGATTTGCCGCCATCTGCAAGAGAACCGCTTTCAAAAATGTATGGCGGACTTTAATATTGTGGTATAATAAGGGAGTGTTTATACAAAATATTTGTAACTGTTGATAAAAGAAGGGGATAAGGTATGAAAAAAGTTTTAATGTCGTTATTTATTATCGGTGCACTTTGCGGTATGAATGCTGTTTTTGCGGAAGAAATTGCACCGGCAGAACAGACAATGATGGAGCAGTTTGGTGAAAAAGTACAAGCAGATGCCATAAATGTCGGAACAACCGTTAAAGAAAAATCCGTTGAAGGTGCAACCAAGGTCGGACGTAAGGTTAAAGACACATCGGTTAAAGCAGCAAAATGTACTGCAAAACACGCAAAAAGCGGTGCAAAAAAGGTTGGCGATGCAACCGTAAGAGAAGCAAATAAAGCAACAAGAGCCACCGCAAAAGGGGTTAAAAAGGTAGGCGAAAAAATGCAGGCAGGTGCGGAAAAAACAATAGAAAAGGCTGATAAAAAAATAGAAGAAACAGCACCAAAATGCAAATGTAACTGCGAATGCCCATGCGGACCGAATTGCAAATGCCACGAGGAAGCGAAAGAGGAGTAAAAATGTTTGGGAAGATAATTGAATTTATAAAAAATCATTTTGACTTCAGGTTTTACGGAGTCAGTTGGATTACACTTTTAGTGTGCCTTTCAATAGTTCCGATGCTGATGTTTATGCCTCAAAAGTTTGGCTATGAAAACGAACTTCTTGAAAATATTCAGATGGCGGTTTTGTTCTTTATAATGTATCTTTGCCTGACTTCAAAGGTGAACAAACACTTCTTTAACTTTATTGCTCTTGCGCTTACGATTATTATTATTCGTGAGGTGAATTGCGGAAGAACATTATTTTTCCCGATTCCGGGCGAATACCATAAATATTATTCATGGAAGGCGCTTCCCTGGCCTTGGCTCGGAAAACTTGCGCATGGTTTATATGGCTTGTGGATAACGATTGTCGGAATTATCTTTTTCAAAAAAGAAATCTACAAAGACCTGTGGAAAACGGTTAAAAATATTAAACTTCCCGTATGGCAGGTATTGTTCGGCTGTCTCGGAATATTTATGGGCGCAATCGCAGAAGAAGCAACAAATAACAACTTTATCTTTGAAGAAGGGTTTGAACTTCTGTTCTACGTTGCCCTTGCAGGTATAATCTGGCTCTATACAAGAAACAAAAACTTTATACTTGATGAAGAAGAATAATAGTTTGTTATTTTACTGCAGCGAATTTGCAACAAAAAAAGACTACCAATGAGTAGTCTTTTTTAAATTTGGGCCCGGAGACTCTGCCGAAGAAAAAGGTGACTAAATGTCACGTTTTTCTGAGAGGTAAGAACCCCGTTTGCGAAGCAAATGCGGCTCGAATCCCTATTAAAAAGACTCCCGAAGGAGTCTCTTAAAATTGGGCCCGGAGGGATTGTCTTGCTCGTTCGCATTAAACGTGTCTTCGGATTTTGCTTCAAAGAATTTCGTTCTTTTTGCAAAAGTCCTCCGCACTCTGCTCACTCGCGCTCGAACCCAAAATTTGTGTTCTTTCCAACCAAAGCACAAAATAAAATAGGACAGAAAAACCTGTCCTATTCTATTTGGGCCCGGAGGGATTCGAACC
>DBYM01000010.1:0-1693 GCA_002309875.1 Cyanobacteria bacterium UBA1186 | reverse complement strand
GCCACAGGCCCGTGACGACTTAATTATTCAATTGTAAACTTTGTTTATGCCTGTGGTTTGCGCTAGCAGTGCTACCTACCTCTCGTTCAAAGTGACATTTAGTCACTTTGCCCTCGGCAGAGTGCCACAGGCCCCTGTGTGCTAATCAATCGTATCAACTAAATAACAAAAAATCAAGCACAATTATTAAATATCAGGTATAAAAGACTCTTTTTTAAAGTCATCAGTATTATAAGGTCTTCTGCGATTTGCAACCTTCATAATGATATCCCAGTTTAATTTGTTTTTAGATGAATTTGTCTCGGCTGTTGCATTTTCCATAAAGCGTTCCAGCAGCAGAGTTTGAGCTTCTATTTTTGGTTTTAATTTCCTTTTATAAAAGTGCTTGTCCATTTGTATTGAGGCAAGTTTATTCATCTTGTCATCTTTTATTACTGCATTTAAAACAACCCCGTACCTTTTATATTCCGGCATAAAAATTTCTTTTACTTCATGTACAAAACTATAAACAGTATTATCACCGTTTTTTGTAAAATTATCATATGTGGAATAAAACTCTTCGGCCCACATTTTACCTTCTTTTTGCAAAGATTTTTTGTATTTTACAAATTCTTTTGTCGAAGCAAAAGATGCTTTGAAAGAATTCTCTGTGTTGTTAATCGGCGAAATTTTCATACACACTCCTGTCCGCTTCATAAGCGTTACATAATTATATCATAAGATTTTATGATATAAAAGAAAAACTATAAAAATTTGCAAAAAATATTTTTATGCGGTTTATTTGAAATATGAGAATCGCAGGCACAGACAATATTCAATTCGGGAAATTATTGCCGACAGAGGCTTTGCTGAAATCTGCGCTTCAAATTCATAAGTATGAAGACGCAAAACTTCTGAGCAACAGCATGGGAATTACAATTCCGGGCAAACGGAGTTTTTATAACCATGCCCTTGATATTGCAGAAAATGTTATATCAAAAAACAAGGTTATCAGAGAGTTTGTTGAAAAATTTAAGGATAAACTTCCGCAGGAAAAATATTTTGCCGTAATAAACGCGGTCGAAAAATACGGCAAAAATATTGACGTAGTTGTTTAAAATTACCCCTTTACTCCTTATAAAATTCGTTGTTCTTTGGTTTTCGGAGTTATGTGGAGTTCGTAGTTTATGCTTTCAAGATAATCTCTGAAAATTTGGTCATAAGTCTTATTCAGAGGTTCAAAACGATCTCTGATTAATCCGGGCCAAACAATGTCGTCTTTAACCAGGAATTTTTCACCGATTACCATTCTGTAAGTTTCATCCATATCAATCGGTTCAAATTGTTTTGTAATCGGATTTCTTACCCTTACGGCATCAGAGTATTTTGCGGAAGCCTTGCCTTGCTGAATAGCTTCAATCAATGACCTGTTAATCTGAACATCAGACCAGTGGATAATTGTGTTTCTTGTCGGTGCTTTGAGGTTTGAGAGTACGTTTTCAACAATAAGCCCTGCAAGTTCTTCTCCTGTTACGTTTCCGATTTTAAGTCCCGAGAGGTCTTCGCTTACACCATCAAAAATCTTCATAACGGAAAGATTATCCGAGCCGTCCTCTAATCCGCCTCTTACGATTGAGGACTGAAGCGCAACAGTAAATACATTCGGGTCAATGGTATCTCTGATACGACGTTTTAGTGCGCTTGTGAGGTAGTT
>DBYM01000068.1:25763-26087 GCA_002309875.1 Cyanobacteria bacterium UBA1186 | reverse complement strand
GAAAAAGCAAAAGAACTGTTTAAACAGGGATACAACTGTTCGCAGGCGGTTTTGGGCGCATTCTGCGAAGAATTGGGTTTGGATTTTGAAACCGCAATGAAAATTTCCTCCTCATTTGGGGGTGGAATGGGCAGAATGAGAGAAGTATGCGGAACGGTTAGCGGAATGTTTATGGCTGCAGGATTAATGTTCGGACCTTCCGGTAACGAAAACCCTTCCGCAAAAGGCGACCATTACAAACGAATTCAGGAACTTGCAAAAAGGTTTAAGGATATGAACGGAAGCATTATCTGCAGAGAACTTTTGCAGGGAGTCGAAACTTCA
>DBYM01000068.1:21726-25726 GCA_002309875.1 Cyanobacteria bacterium UBA1186 | reverse complement strand
TGTGTTGATTTGGTGGGCGATGCGGCAGAAATCTTTGAACAATATCTCAAAGAAGAAGCAGGAAAAATTCCCGCAAATAACTAGGATTTCTGCGGTTTGTTGTCAGAATTAACGGACTTTTTGTCCTGATTTTTTGCGGATATCTTTTTCTTTAAAGCGGCTTCTTCCATCTGCTTCTGACCGAAAATAATCCATTTTTTCAGTTTCATATTGTCCTGCTTTCTGTTTCACCGATACTGCGATTATATCACCTGTTTTACCGTTTGTAAAATTTAACCGTCAGGCCGTACANNTAATTTTAAAATATTTTATGTTCTTGTTATAATACTCATAAGTTATTAAGGAGAAGATATGCAAGAAATACTGAAAAAGAGTGCTATGGCTCAGTACGAAGCCATTAAGAATAAAGAAGTTTCCGCAGTTGAACTTACAAAAGCATCTTTTGAAAGGATAAAAGATGTTGATGAAAAACTCGGAGCATTTAATTCCTTAACGGAGGATACGGCTCTTGAGACTGCAAAAAAAGCAGACGAGAAGGTTGCAAAGGGTGAAGAATTACCGCTTCTTGCGGGCGTTCCTTTGGCTTTAAAAGATAACATGAACCTGATTGGCTCAAAGACAACGGCATCAAGCAAAATTTTGGAAAACTTTGTTTCGCCTTATAATGCAACGGTTACCCAAAAACTGCTCGATAACCTTGTTCCGATTGTCGGAAAAGCCAACCTCGACGAATTCGCAATGGGTTCTTCAAACGAAAACTCAGCATTCAAAAAAGTTCACAACCCATGGAACCTCAAAAAAGTTCCGGGAGGCTCTTCGGGAGGCTCTGCCGCATCTGTTGCAGCCTGCGAAGCCGCTTTGGCATTAGGCTCTGACACGGGCGGAAGTATCCGTCTTCCCGCAAGTTTCTGCGGTATTGTCGGTATGAAGCCTACCTACGGCAAGGTTTCAAGATACGGTCTGATTGCTTTTGCATCATCTCTTGACCAAATCGGACCTTTCGCAAGAACGGTTGAAGATGCTGCGGCACTTCTTGAGGTTATTTCAGGCTACGATCCGCACGATTCAACCTCACTTAAACTCCCTGTCGAAAATTACAGACAGAGCCTTAACAATGACATTAAGGGTATGAAAATCGGCCTTGTAAAAGAATTTGTACAGGAAGGTCTGACTCCTGATGTTGAAAAGGCGATTAAATCAGCGGTTGAAACATACAAATCACTTGGCGCAGAAGTCATTGAGGTTTCTCTGCCTAACATAAAACACTCAATCGGTATTTATTACATTCTTGCAACAGCAGAATGCAGTTCAAACCTTGCAAGATTTGACGGGGTTAAATACGGTTACAGAGCCGATAATACAAGCAATCTGCTCGATATGTACTGCAAAACAAGGGCAGAAGGCTTCGGGCCTGAAGTTAAACGCCGTATAATGCTCGGAACTTACGCACTTTCATCAGGCTATTATGATGCTTATTACAAAAAGGCCCAACAGATGAGAAGAGTTGTAACCGAGGACTTCTTAAAAGCGTTTTCTCAGGTTGATGCCCTGATTGCACCGACCTGCCCGAATACCGCATTCGATTTGGGTGCCAAAACGGAAGACCCGCTTGCAATGTATCTTACGGATATTGCAACAATCGGCGCTAACCTCGCAGGTATCCCGGCTCTCTCGGTTCCGGCAGGATTTGATTCGGAGGGTATGCCAATCGGGCTCCAAATCATGTCTCCGCAATTAACGGAAGCAAGGTTGTTCAATGTGGCTTACAAATTCGAACAGGCACACGATTATTACAAACAGTTGGCAAATTTATAATAAAGAAAAAGAGGTTGTCGAAAGACAGCCTCTTTTGTAAATAATTCGTTACATTTGGTCAATTCTCGAAGTTCAGTTGTTTTACTAATAAAGGAAAGGATTTGTCTATGGCGATTACATCAGCAGTAACAAGAAATCTCGATAACAACTGTGTTCAGGTTGAAATAAAAAGCCCGAATCAGGGAACACGCTATTACAAAGTTCCCAAAGACAAAGCCGATTCCTTCCAAAAAGAGTACGTTCAGAACAGCAAAAAAATGTACAGGCTGTCCTCTATTCTGAATTTCTCGGCCGTTCTTGCCGCAGTTGCAATTACCCTCGGAATAACAAGAAATGTTGCAAACAAAGTGGTTAAATACGGAACAAGCATAATAGCCGGCCTTGGAGCAAGTGTTCTCGCAACCACATCAAGCGAAAAAACCGCAGTAAAAAACCACAAGAATTTCTTACAAAGTTACAATGCCGAAGAAATCCATTACGACAAAGATCCGTTTTCTAAATAGCAGATGCGCCTGAGACGATTTCAACAAGTTCCTGCGTAATTGCCCACTGACGTGCTTTATTATAATCAATCGTGAGAGTATTAATCATTTCTTCCGCATTATTTGATGCTGCGGACATAGCCGTCATACGTGAAGCCAATTCGCTCGCATTTGCCTCTAAAAGTGCCTGATAAATGGAGTTTGAAATATACATCGGAACTAACTGCTGCAAAATACCGTGAGCGGAAGGCTCATATTCCATAACAGGGTCAAGTTCTTTTGTATCGGCTTTTTCAACCTTAACAGGCAAAACTTCCCAATTTACGATGTTGTATGACATCATGTTGTTGAAATGGGTTGTAATAATCTCAATCTTGTCAATTTTTCCCGAAACAAAATCATTCGCAATATCTTCCGCAATAAGGTTTGCACCCGTTGCCGTAGGCTCGTTTGCAACCGCAAGATAACCGTTTCTGAGTTCAAAATCGCCTGCTTTGTTCTTAAATGCGGAAACCGCTTTTTGCCCGACAGGGAAAATCACCGTTTTAATGCCTTTTTCGGTATTTTCTTTAACCCTTTTCAGAGTTGTTTTAATGATATTGGCATTATAAGCACCTGCAAGCCCTTTGTTTGAAGTGATTACAAGAATTCCTTCAGTCTTAACCTCTCTGCGCTCAAGGAGTACAGGGTAATTGTCAATACTGCGTTCAACCTTCAGGCCTGCAACAGAATAATCTTCAACCGCAGCAACAAGTTTTCTGAAAAGGTGCAGAAGTTCGTCCGAGAACGGCCTGCCTGCTTTAACGGTATTTTCAGCCTTCTTAACCTTAGCCGCCGCAACCATTTTCATCGCTTTGGTTATCTTCTTGGTGTTCTGTACACTGTTTATTCTGCTTTTAATATCTTTTAAGTTTGCCATATTCTTAGTGCCTTAGTGTCTAAATTTACCACTATTCCCCTTATAGGGATTTTACATACGCATCAAGTTGTTCTTTGAGTGCCTTGATATCATCATCGGATAATTTTGCACCTTCGTTCAAAGCCTTGTTTAAATCAGGCATCTTAGCCTCAAAGTGTTCAAACCAACCTGTCTTGAAATCTGTAATCTTTTTGTTATCAATTTCGTCAAGGTAACCTTCGTTTGCCGCAAACAGAATTGTAACCTGCTGAGCAACCGTCAAAGGCTTGTATTGAGGCTGCTTAAGGACTTCTGTAAGTTTTTGTCCTCTGAGCAACTGTTTCTTTGTCGCAGCATCGAGGTCGGAAGCGAACTGAGCGAATGCCTCCAATTCTCTGAACTGTGCAAGGTCAAGTCTTAACTTACCTGCAACCTGTTTAATACCTTTTGTCTGAGCGGCACCGCCTACACGGGAAACCGAAATACCTGCGTTAATTGCAGGTCTTACGCCCGAGTTGAACAGTGAAGTTTCTAAGAATATCTGACCGTCCGTGATTGAAATTACGTTAGTCGGAATGTACGCAGAAACGTCGCCTGCCTGAGTTTCAATAATCGGAAGTGCCGTAATACTGCCGCCTCCGAGTTCGTCGTTAAGTTTAACGGCTCTTTCAAGAAGTCTTGAGTGGAGGTAGAATACGTCACCCGGATATGCTTCACGTCCCGGAGGTCTCTTAAGAAGCAAACTCATTGCACGATATGCCTGAGCATGTTTCGTTAAGTCATCATATATAATCAGAACGTGTTT
>DBYM01000068.1:14713-21670 GCA_002309875.1 Cyanobacteria bacterium UBA1186 | reverse complement strand
TTAGCGGTAGCCGAAACTATGATTGAATATTCCATAGCACCATGTTTTTCAAGAGTTTTAGCCAACTGAGCAACCGTTGATGCCTTTTGGCCTACGGCAACATAGATACAAATAACGTCGCCGCCCTTTTGGTTAATAATCGTATCGACTGCAATGGCGGTTTTACCCGTTTGTCTGTCGCCGATAATCAACTCACGCTGCCCTCTGCCGATAGGAGTCAGAGCGTCGATAGCGGTCAAACCTGTCTGAAGCGGCTGATGAACGGATTTTCTTGCAACAATACCCGGTGCAACCTTTTCAATAGGACGGGTTTTGTCGGTAACGATTTCGCCCTTGCCGTCAATCGGTTTACCTGTCGGGTTAATAATTCTGCCTATCAGAGCATCGCCAACCGGAACAGATGCGATTCTGCCCGTCGTCTTAACGGTCATACCCTCTTTAATGTGAGTATATTCGCCTAAGATAACGACACCGACATTACCTTCTTCAAGGTTAAGCGTAATGCCTAAAGTTCCCTTGCCGTCCTCAAATTCTACAAGTTCGTTTGACATAACGTTTCTGAGCCCGTAAATTCTCGCAATACCGTCACCTACTTCGAGTACGGAGCCGACATTGGAAATCTCAGCCTTGGTTTCGTAGTTCCGGATATTCTCCTTCAATATTGAACTGATTTCATCAGGATTGATTACTGCCATATTATCTACCTCTTATCCTTTTATTATCGTTTTACTTACATCTTCTAACTTATGGCGGATACTGTTATCGACAATAACCTCGTCGATATTGAAAATAAGTCCCGCAATAATATCACTGTCAACACCCCAATCAACAATTACATCTTTGTTTAATTTTGAAGCAATTTTCTTCTTGATTTCCTCTTTGCGTGCATCATCAAGTTCGATTGCCGATGTAACCTCAACATGGGTAATATTTTTTAATTCTTCAAGTTCTTTTTCAAAAGCAACTGCGATTTCACCAATTAACCCTGCTCTTTTTCTGAGGTTGAGAGCGAAAACAAAGTTATACACAATCGGTATCACCTTGTCCTGAAAGAGTTTGCAGAGTACAATCTGTTTTTCTTCGGTCGAAATTGAAGGATTGTTGATAACACCCGAAAGTTCATCAGAGGAGGATATTGTATCCGCAATATCCTTCAGGTCACGCAAAACATCTTCTTTAGAGATGCTCGTGTCCTCTTTTGCAAGTTCCATTAAGGCTTTCGCCCATCTTTTTGAAACGAGTTCGCTGTTTTTATCTTTTACTGAGCTCGTCATTTCAATTCCACTCCTTCTATCGCATTAATGCTTTCGTCAATAAGTTTCGTATGCAAATCCTTATTTTTTTCAAGTTCTTCAATAATATGCGCCTTCGCAACTTCAACCGAAGCATAAGCCGCACGTCTTATCAAATCGTTTTTCAGAATCAGAGTGCTGTTCTCAAGGGCCTTTTCAGCATTATCCTTAACGACAAGCACCGCTTTTTTGGCATCTTCCAAAATGTTGGCACCGACAAGGTTTGCCCTGTCATCGGACTCTGCAAGAATTGAGTTAATATCGTCTTCAAGATGATTAATGCTTTCTTCAATCGCACTGAGTTCTTTTTCAGACTCAACCTTAGCCGTTTCCGAATCATTAACCGTCTGTTCGACTGATTGTTTTGCATCTTCCATCTTTCCGGAAACGTTTAAAGTCTTATATAAAACCGCTATTATCACTGAAAAGATAATAAAGTTTTCAAGTACAACCCTTAAAATCAGAGATAATTTGTTTTGCAGAAGCAAGTCTGCCAGGAAATAAAACAGGCACAGTGCGCCCAAAACCGCACCGATAATTAAACCCGCCTTGACAGCACTTTTTAAAAATTCTAAAACTTTTTTAATAAAATTTTTCATTAAGAATCTTGCCCCCACAAGACTTTATCCACCACGGAGTCCTCAAAACCTTCAATTTCGGTTCTGTATCCGATAACCTTTTCAACAATGTCATTTGCAAGTTCGTTCATTGAACCTTTAAGGTTTTGTTTAACCTCGTCCGAGACATTTTTAAGATTTTCTCTTGATTTCTCAAGTTCTTCGCCCGCTTCTTTTTGGGCATCGGAAATTATACCTTCCTTCTGCGTCTTGAACTCGCCTACCCTTTCAAGGTATCTTTCACGGGCATCGTCTTTTGCACCGTTAAGTTTTTCGGCTCTTTCAACATTTAAAACATTTGCCTTCACCTTGTTTTCATCGGCATCTTTGTAGTTTGAATTAATAAAATTCTCACGCTGTTCCATAATCCCGAGAATCGGCGCATACAAAATTTTGTTCATAATAAATACGAACACTATAAAGGTTATAATTGCTGCTAAAAATGTTCCGTTAAATTCCATTGTTTTAACCTGTATCTCATAAGGTCCGTAAGCGCTTAAATCAAACCCTTACATTTACCACTGAAAAGTATTTTTGGTGACTTTTTTTAGTCCTGCTTTTCACATCAAACCTGCATTTTGTTAAACCTGCCCAATATGAAAAGTCTTTTTGGTAACTTTTTCTACAGAAAAAGTTACCCCATCATGCCTGAAAGTTTCAATGCAATAATCAAAGCATAAATTGCGCAGGCTTCTGCCAAAGCGGCACCCAAAAGGAAGAAACCCATTGCTTTACCTGCGATTTCGGGCTGTCTTGAAATACCTTCCATCAAACCTTTTGTTGCAATACCGATACCAAGTCCTGCACCGACTGCACCAAAACCGATTGCAATACCTGCACCCAATTGTGCTAATTCTGAAACTGTTTGAACGTCTGCCATAATTTTCTCCTTCTTATTTCTTTTAATATATTATTTTATTCTTCATTAACTGCCGTTGCTATATAAACCGTAGTCAGCATTGTGAATACGAGCGCCTGGATACACGCAACCAAAACTTCAAAAAACATAAAGATTATCGGAATAAATCTTGCGGGCAAGAACATTGCCGTTAATCCAAGCATTGCACCTATCAGAATTTCTCCCGCCAATATGTTACCGAAAAGTCGCAGAGCCAAGGTTAAAGGTCTTGTAACCATATCCAAAAGTTCTACGAACATTTCTATTATCCCTTCAAAAGAAAAGCCCTTAAAGAGGAAGTGCGCTTTCTTTTTGATAAGACCTGCCGTTACATAATAAACAAGAACTATTATTGCCAAGCCTGCGGTCATATTAATATCGTTTGTAGGAGAAGCGATTTCGCCGTGCTTGAGTTCAATCATTCTCAACGGTAATTGCCCCATCAGATTTGCCGTAACGATAAAGAGGAACAAAGACATAATAAGCGGGAAGTGTTTTTTCCCGTCTTCACCTATCATACCATCTGAAATTCCCTTAAAGTAGCCGAGAATTCCCTCAAATATGAGTTGGATTTTTGAAGGAAATATTGACAAATTCCTCGTTGCAATAAAAGATACAACAATCAGGAACAGCATTGCCGCCCACATTGTAACCAGCGTATCCATATTAAATGCCATAGGGTGGCCCGCAATTACGGTATTTACTATCCAATGTCCTTCACTCATTGAATATCCTCTCTCTGCCTCTTCTTTGTTGATAGTAACACAAATTTAAAGGTTTGGCAATAAACTTTACATACATTATATAGTCTATTTATGATAGTATAGAAGATAGCAGATGAGTTTGCTGTTTTATTAAAAACGAAAGGTGTTTCAAAATGTTAAGAGCCGGAATTGTAGGACTCCCGAATGTAGGAAAATCAACTTTATTTAATGCGCTTACCGCAACAAAAAACGCTCAGAGTGCAAATTATCCGTTCTGTACAATAGAGCCGAACATAGGTGTTGTAACCGTTCCCGATGAAAGACTCAAAATCCTTGCCGATATGTGCAAGTCAAAAGAAATCATTCCGACGGTTATTGAGTTTGTCGATATTGCGGGACTCGTAAAAGGCGCAAGCCAAGGCGAAGGTTTGGGAAACCAATTTTTGCATAACATAAGGGAAGTTGATGCAATAATTCAGGTTGTAAGATGTTTTGACGATGAAAACACAATTCACGTTTCGGGCAAAGTTGACCCGATAAGCGATATTGAAACAATCAATACGGAACTTGCCCTTGCGGATCTTGCATCAATCGAACGCAGAATCGGGAGGATTACAAAGCAGGCAAAGGGCGGAGATAAAGAAGCCAAACTTGAAGAAAATGCTCTTAATAAACTGTCCGAACTTTTGAGTGCGGGAACTTTTGTTAATTTAAAAGAACATTTTAACGAGGACGAAATTGCGGTTATAAAACCGTTAAGCCTTATGTCGGTAAAACCCGTAATATACTGTGCAAATGTTTCCGAATTTGACCTGAAAGACGGAAACGGTTACACAAAACTTGTTGAAGAATACGCAAAAACCCACGGTGCTCAAACCGTTATCATTTGTGCAAGAATTGAAGAAGAACTTGTTGAACTCGGCGAAGACGGCGCAAAGGAATACCTTGAGGAACTCGGAGTTCAGGACAGCGGTATTGACAAGATGATTAAGACCGTTTACAAACTTCTCAATTTAATAACCTTCATCACTGCCGGAGAAAAGGAAACCCGAGCATGGACTTGTTCTGCGGGAACAAAAGCACCTCAGGCGGCAGGTGTAATCCATACAGACTTCGAAAAAGGCTTTATCAGAGCGGAAGTAACGTCATACAAAGATTTTGTCGATTGCGGCTCTTATACCGCCTGCAAAGACAAGGGAGTTACAAGGCTCGAAGGAAAAGACTATATCGTTCAGGACGGAGATATCGTACACTTCCGTTTTGCGGTCTAAACATCTTCTTTAAGGCTTCTTTCGGCCTCATTAATAAGCCAGCCGTCCGAGCGGAAATGCCCGTAATTGTTTCTGCCCGCGTATTTGCTTGCCTCTTTTGAACCGCCCGAAAGCCATTCGTCCAAAATTTTCAGGGCCTTTCTCAACAGTTTGTATCCGTATTTTTCCAATAATGACCCGTATTGGGCCGGGGTAAGAATTACCAGATTAATATCGGGCAACTCAATTCGTATATCCGAGCCTTGCTTTGGTCTTCCGCCTTTCAGGCCGTTATTTTTGCATACACCTCTTCTAGAATATAATCCCATTAACTCCTCGCCTCTAAAAAATAAACAACCGTCAATTTCGGGGTTTTGACATGATAGTTTGAATTTGACAGCGGTAAGATGTTATGCTTTAATATCATATGTCATCTTACATAACATACTAATTGTAAGATAATATAATACAGTTGTCAAGTGATATGTGATTAAATTATGAATTTAGCAGAGTTGTTTGATATCATCTCTCAAAAGTCGGGAGGAGCGGTAAATCAATCGCAGTTAGCGGACTGTTTAGGGGTAACAAGGCAGACCGTCAGTAACCGTATCAAAAATTCAAGTCAGGTTACGGTGAGCGAACTTGAAAAAGTCGAAAAATATTTCAAAATCCCGTTCTTCGGAAGTAATGACTGCGATGACGTTGTCAGCCTTGATTTTTACACAGATGTCTTTGCAAGTTGCGGGAACGGAAATGTGGTATTTTCCGACGAAAAAGAAAAAGTGCGCATATCCTCCGCCTTAATCGGCGACTATTCAAAAAACAAGAAGTATTCGGTTATTACGGCAAAAGGAAACAGCATGACACCGACCATAGAAAACGGTGACAGGCTGATTGTCGAGCATTGGGAAGGAAACCGCATTCAGGACAACAAAATTTACGTATTTTGTTTTAATGACGAATTTTTTGTAAAACGGCTTTCAAAAAACTTAGACGAAATTATAATCAAGTCGGATAACCCAGATTACAGGATAAGAACGATTAGCGGAAGCACGGCAGATGACCTTAGGGTTGCAGGAAAAATCGTCGGAATAATCAAGTCGCTCTGATTGACTTAATATATTATTTAAAGTTAAAATAAAGACCATGAAGATAATTATATTCGGTGCAAATGAAATAGGAGCAATAATTGCTCAGCAGTTCTATACGGACAACGACATAACCGTTATTGACGAAGAGAAAAACAAGGTTGATTTGCTTAACAAACTAGATATAAGTTTTGTTGACGGATATGCCTCCGATATGGAAATCCTTAAACAGGCGGGAATAAAAGATGCCGATGCGTTTATTGCCTGCACAAATTCGGACGAACTCAACATCGTAACCTGTCTTACGGCAAAGAAGGCAAACACAGATGTCTGCACAATGTGTTTTGTCCGCAACGAAGGGTACAAATCGTCTTTGGGAATTGCAAAAGATGCGGAATTTAACAACGATATTTACATCGATATAGTAATCTGGCCCGAAGACCTCTTAACTCAGGAAATTTTCAGGATAATTACCGTTGCGAAGGCTCTTGACGTCGAAAACTTTGCGGGCGGAAGGGCAAGACTTTTGGAATACAAAATACAGCCGAATTCCATTCTCGTAAACAAAACCGTGAAAAATTGCGAATTTCCGAAAGATACACTCATTGTCGGTATAACAAGAGAGGAAGAATTGTTTATCCCTAACGGCGATACCGTTCTCAAAGACGGCGATAAGGTTATATTTATGGGGCTTTATCACTCGCTTGACGTTCTTGCGGGCAAATTCTTCCACGAAAAAGATTTTGTGAAAAATGTTACAATAATCGGCGGAGGAAATGTCGGGCTTAAATTGGCAAAAAGCCTTGAAAGCCTGAAATTCAAAACAAAAATTATTGAACGTGACGAGGAAAGATGCGAATACTTGTCCGAACAACTCGGACGCACCCTCGTAATCCACGGCGACGGAACCGATTTGGAACTTCTTAACGAAGAAGATATTGACTCCTCCGATGTTGTCGTAAGTGTTACAAATAATGATGAAAAGAACCTTCTCTGCTCGCTTTTAACCAAACAATTGGGCGTGGAGAGAGTTATTTCAAGAGTTTCCAAAGTTGCAAATGCCGCTTTGTTTGAAAAAGTCGGGGTTGATATTGCAATATCAACAAGG
>DBYM01000068.1:5021-14626 GCA_002309875.1 Cyanobacteria bacterium UBA1186 | reverse complement strand
ACCCTTCCCGAAAACTATGAAACAAAGAAAATTATGGAACTGAAACTGCCCGTAAAAGGGATTGTGGGCATTATACAAAGACGAAACAGGATAGTTATTCCGAACGGTGCGAGCCAGATTATGGCGGGCGATAATCTTATAATCTTTACTACAAGCGAAAATGCACCGGCTATGAGGAACTACTTTAAGGCGGATTAATGAGACCAAATTATTTAGCATATACTTTTTCACTTGGAATGGGTTATTTCAGTTTAGTTTTTATTATCCCGGTAATTGTTGCCTGCATTTACGGCGATTTTAACTCAATATTGCCGTTTTTTACCGCGGGTTTTTGCACCGCAGTTACCTCTCTTGTACTCAGAAAAATAATAAAAGGGGTTGATTCGATAAACGATATCAAAAAAGGGGAAGGACTTTTTGCCGTATCACTCTGCTGGATATTTGCGGGATTATTTTCATCAATACCTTATTTGTTTTACGGCTTCAGCCCGATTAATGCGATTTTTGAAGCAACATCAGGAATAACCGCAACGGGTGCAACAATCCTGACGCATTTTGATTATCCGAATACACTCTTCTTTTGGCGGTCATTTACGCAATGGCTCGGAGGCATGGGAATTATCGTATTATTTATTGCCATTCTTCCGCAATTTGCAATAGCAGGACGGCAGTTGTTCTTCGCAGAAGCACCCGGACCGACGGAGGATAAATTTACTCCGAGGATTAAGAATACCGCAGGTGCTTTGTGGAAAGTCTATTTCGGAATGACACTTCTTGACATAATACTCCTCAGAACAAACGGAATGGATTGGTTTAATTCTATTTGCCACGCATTTTCATCGGTATCGGGCGGAGGATTTTCACCGTCTGACGTAAGCCTTGTCGGAAGTTCAAACGTCATATTATGGATTTTGTGCTTCTTTATGTTCTTTGCAGGTGCAAGTTACAACCTGCAATACAGAGTGTGGACAAAATTAAACCCGTTTATATTGTTCAAAAACGAAGAATTCAGAGTGTATTTTTCGATTGCTTTATTTGCGGGGCTTTTGCTTGCAGGCTCACTGTTTGCGCACCAAAACTACGATTTCGTAAACAGTATTACTCACGCATTTTTCCAGATAACCTCCGCAATGTCAACGACAGGCTTTTGCAGTGCTGATTTTGCCTCATGGGATTACACCTCTAAGGCAATCCTTTTTGCCGTAATGATTGCAGGGAGTTGCGCAAGTTCTGCGGGCGGCGGTATCAAAATTATGAGATGGATTTTAATATGGAAAATTATGCGTGCTGAAATGGCTAAAATCCTTCACCCCAAAGCAATTTTCAACATAAAAATCGGCAAATATACCGTTCCGAAAGAAATACTTTACCAAACCCTGATGTTTGTGTCTTTTTACTTTGCAATACTTGCGGTATCGGGATTTTTCGTTTCAATAATTGAAGAAAACACTATTGTCGGCCTGACGGGTACGGTGAGTGCAATCGGAAACATAGGTCCCGGATTCGGCAAACTTATAGGCCCGCTCGGGAATTATGACGGACTTCAGACAATCTCCAAATCAATACTTGTTATTGATATGTACATCGGCCGTCTTGAACTTATCCCGTTCCTTGTCCTGTTCCAAAAAGACTTATGGCATATTAAATAGCCCTGTGCTATTATAATTATACGAGGTAAATTATGTCAGTAAGAAAAGTTGTAAGATACGGAGAGGAGTCATTAAGACAGCCCTCCAAAGAAGTTCACAAGGTTTCACAGAAGATAAAAGTTCTCGTAGATGACCTTTTGGATACAATGTATGCCCAAAACGGAGTCGGCCTTGCGGCACCGCAGGTCGGAGAAAATTACAGAGTTTTTGTAATCGACGTTTCAACGGGAGAACAGCCGCTTAATCCGATGGTTTTCATAAACCCGAAAATCATTAAAAAATCGGGTGCGTGCATAAGCCACGAAGGCTGTCTTAGTTTCCCGGAGGCATTTACGGACGTAAGAAGATATGCAAACGTTATGGTTAAGGCAATGGACAGGAACGGCAGAGCCTTTATTCTTGAGGCAAAAGACGGCTCACTGCTTGCCCGTGCAATTCAGCATGAATTTGACCACCTTGACGGAATTTTGTTCATAGACCACTCCATAAACAGATTTGAGGCAGATGAAGTTTTGAAAAAATACAATCTTCCGCCCGTTCAGGTCGAAAAACTTCTTGATGAGCCTGAACTCGCAAAACAGATTGATGAACTGAAAGCAAAGCAAATAGAAGATGAAAAAACTTAATATAGTATTTTTCGGGACTCCCGATATAGGTTTAAAATCTCTTGAACACCTGCATAATTCGAACAAATTCAATGTGCAGGCGGTTGTTACACAGCCGGATAAGCCTTCGGGCAGAGGTCAGAAACTCACCCCGAGCCCGATTAAAGTTTTCGCTTTGGAACACGATTTACCCGTACTTCAGCCAAAATCAATACGCAAAGAGCCCGAAATTATCGAAGCACTTCGCAAATTAGAGCCTGATTTCTTCGTAACTTTCGCTTTCGGGCAAATACTTTCGCAGGAAGTTTTGGATATCCCGAAATACGAAACAATAAACCTGCACGTTTCGCTCCTTCCGAAATACAGAGGTGCAAACCCCATTCAGCGTGCAATTATGAACGGAGATACCGAAACGGGAATTTGTACGATGATTACGGAATTAGGACTCGATTGCGGGGATATCTGCCTTAAAGAGCCTATTGAAATCACCCCGAATATGAACTGTGTCGAACTTTTTGAAATCTGCGCATCACATTCGCCGAAACTTCTTGAAGAAACTTTAACAGGGATTGCGGAAGGTACGATTAAACCTCAAAAGCAGTGCGAAAACGGAATTTGCTTTGCGGACAAATTATCAAAAGAAGAATGTAAAATCGATTGGACAAAATCCGCACGGGAAATCCACAATCTTGTAAGAGGTGTCTATAAATGCCCCGGAGCGTTTTTTGATTACAAAGGCAAAATTATTAAAGTTATGAAAACCGAACCTCTCAATGAGCAGGCAGAAGGAACTCCCGGCGATTTCATCAGATTTTCAAAAGCCGGAATTGACGTCAAAACAGGAAACGGAGTTTTGCGTTTAATAAAAGTCAAACCCGAAGGCAAAGGCGAAATGCCCGCTTCCGCCTGGGCAAACGGCCTACATTAAAATTCTATTCCTCATAAGAATTTCGTCGAGCATCTTGTTGATATCTCTGATATTGTCCATCAAAACCAACTCACCGCGGCACTTTGATGCACCCTGAAATCCGTTTACATAATAAGGATAAAACTTCCGCACAAATTTCAACCCGACTTCTTCTCCTCTGAATTCAACTTCTTTCAACAAATGTTTGCGCATACCTTCGATTTTTTCTTCCAAGGTTGGCGGAGGTAAATATATTCCTTTATTAAGGTATTGTTCAATTCTGTAAATCAGAGTCGGGTCGCCCAAAATACCACGCCCGACCGCAACTCCGTCAGCCTGAGATTCTTCAAGACACTGTTCGGCAGATTCTATGGAATTAACGTCACCGTTTGCAAAAACAGGAATATCGACATTCCGTTTTAATTCCGAAACCCTTTTCCAATCGGCTTTCCCCGCATACATCTGAGAACGTGTTCTTGCGTGAATTGTTATAAAATCAGCACCCGCAGACTGCATTCTCTCCCCGAACTCAACATAATTAAGTTCGTCCATTGTGTAACCGAGCCTGAATTTTACACTGAGAGGAATTTTTATTTGGGCTTTAACCGTTCTCACAATTTCCTCCGCCAAATCAATATTCCGCATCAATGCACAGCCGTCCGTACCTTTAACCACCTTGTTTACGGGGCAACCCATATTTATATCAATCATATCGGCATATTTTTGCAGATATTCGGCACAATCCGCAATCATTTTCGGCTTATGCCCGCTCAACTGATACGAAACCGGAGAATGGTTTTCGTCACGCTTAACAATATCGGTATCTTTAACCTGAGTCAAAGCCTCGGAACTTATCATCTCCGTCGTTAAAAGGCAGGTTTTTGAATGTTCCCTGACAAGAGACCGCAGAACATAATCCGTAATTCCCGCCATAGGTGCAAGCGAAACCCTGCTTGATATCAAATCATTAATTAACATATGGTTTTAGTTCTTCCGCTCTGGATTTTGCATACTTAAAGTATTCATCATCGGACGAATAATTCGCAATAAATTCGTTGTAATACTTATACGCTTCTTTATAATTTTCCAAACCATCATAATCAACCGCAAGCATATAGTTTGCTAACGGAAAATCTTTCGAAATCTTTAACAGGCTCAGATAATCGTTTATGGCTGATTTAGGATTCTTTTGCTCATCGTAAATCAATGCCCTGTAATAATATGCATAAGGATTGTTTTCCTCTTTTTTCAGGACATCGTTAAACTTGCCCAAAGCCGACGTGTAATCGCTCTTTTCAAAGAATTTTATACCGTCGTTCAAATCGGCAAGTGACAAATTCTGCATTACATAAGGCAAAAGCGTCTTAGCCTCGGTTTCGGGATTGAGAGCAACCGATTTTCTCAGATAACTCTCGGCATCGGTCCATTTCTGCTGTTCGGAATACAAATAACCGATATAATAGAATATTTCCGCATTCTTGGGATTAATAACCGCCGCCTTTTTATAATATTCTATTGCCTTGTCGTAGTTTTCCATTGCCTGTTCGCAAGCCGCCGCACCGATTAACGAGGTTTCCGTCGCAGGATCAACTGCAAGATATTCGCTCAATGCCTTTTTGTAATCTTTATTTTCATAACTTGAAGATGCTGCCGCCAAAACCGTTGATACAGAATCCGCCTCAACCTCTTTCAGCGTTTTCAGAACCGTTTTATTATCGGGGAATTTTGATTTTGCAGTCTTCAAAATGCTCTGAGCATTCTTATAATCATTCATAGACGCATAACAAATCGCCAGATTTACATAAGCATCAGGGTTTGACGGATTTGAATTAATAACCGCTTTATATGCCGTAACCGCATCTTTCGTCTTGTTTTCCTTATGAAGTTTGTATGCATAATCGTAAAGCATGGTCTGCATCATCTTGTTATCGGCATTTTGGCTCAGATAAGTTATAAATTCCTGAGGTGACATTGCGTCCTGCATAACCAAAACAATTTCGTCTTTTGCCGCCTGATTGGAAGGCTCAAGAGAAAGCACCTTTTTATAAAGAGCCAAAGCACCTTTCTTATCGCCCATTTCATTCAAAGCCTGCGCCTTGTACAAGTTTGCCTGAACATTGTCGGGATACAGAGTCAAAACGGAATCATAAGCCTTGATTGCTTTTTGGTATTCCTTCTTCTGCTGATACAAAGTCCCGACATTCAATCTTGTATTTACGTTATTCGGATTTATCTGCTCCGCCTTGCTGTAATAACTCAAAGCACCTGCAAAATCGCCCTGCGCCTGTTTTATAGCACCGATATTTGCATTAAGTTCGGCATCTGAAGGCGTAACAGCAAGTTTTTTAAGATAAATTCTTTCCAAAGCGTAAAGAACTTCCATATCGCCTTTGCTGTTCGCAAGCGCCGCATTATATTCAACAACGGCATCATCATAACGTCCGAGTTTATCCAAAGTCCTTGCATATTTCATACGCAAAAGACCGTCGTTTTTGTTTAAATCCAAAGCCTCTTTGTAATAATCGGCCGAACGGGGCTCGTTCCCCAAAAGTTTCATCAAATCTGCAATCTGAGCATTTGCATTGGAAGCAAGACTTGTGTTTTCGGCAGATTTCATAAATTCATAAGCCGCCGCCGAAAAATTCCCCATAGCCCTCAGTTCCTCAGCCTTTTTGTACCTGTTTGAAGGAGTTGTGTCAAAACCCGTAACCTTCAGGCACTGATTAAGATTTTCGTTCGCCGATGCTATCATGCTCGCTGCGTTCGCAACCGTCTGATCTTTCGTCGGATACATTCTTAAATAAAATAATGCGCTTCTGAAATCATTTGCCGATTTTTCGTAATTCTTCTCCTGATTTGCATAATAAGCCGCTCTTGAAAGATAAGAATTTATAAGCCCGATTCTCGCAGAATTGTCGAGATAATTAATTCTCAGAGCCTTTCTGAATTCAACGATTGCCGAAGAATACTGTCCCTGAGCCAAATAAACCTGCGCAGCATCAAAGTATTTCGCAAACAAATCCGTAGATGAACTAAATACCGGTTGTACCGATAACGAAACACTTAAACATAATAAACAAGCAGTCCCTAAAATTCTTCTTTTCATAACAACATTTTACTACAAGATTGAAAAAATATATACTTGCCATAGGGAATAGCCGAATGAGGAATATAAAATGTTACCC
The DNA here is from genome assembly GCA_002309875.1 of Cyanobacteria bacterium UBA1186. Taxonomy (GTDB): domain Bacteria; phylum Cyanobacteriota; class Vampirovibrionia; order Gastranaerophilales; family Gastranaerophilaceae; genus CAG-196. The sequence goes on along the minus strand of DBYM01000068.1, from coordinate 8,280 downwards.
TCCGCTCATGCCTGTCCTGAGCCTGCTTCATTCATTCCGTACATAAATTTGCGCCACTCGGCGCAAAAAAAAACTGACTTTCTTGAAGCCAGTATAAGTATTTTTCTCTAATAATTTTGGGAGGAGATTTGGGGATAGTTGATACTTTGCATGCTATCAAAAATCTCAAAATCATGGTACATGCTCCAAAAAAATTGTTACAAAAATTTACATGCAGGCTGAAAAGCATGCCAACATGTGATTTGGGATATTTGGTATCGGGAAAATTTTTAACCCAATAATTCCGTAAGGAGGGTTGCGTTTTCTTCCGCTTTACGGTTGTTAGAAATCTTGTTGCGCTTGATATAGACACGCAATGCTTCTCTGATAAGTTCGCTTCTCGTTCTTTGTTCAGAATTTGCAATACTGTCAACTCTGCTTAAAAAATCATTCGACATCGATATTAAAACTCTAGCCATATTCCCTCCGTAACATTGCCATTATAACATATCAATGGTTTATTTCAAGAGTATATCTAAAATATATTACTCTTTTAATGCGCCCTCGCCCGGGTTGTTGATGAGATATTTCTTCCCGATTAAAAATACGATTATAACAGGGACAGAACAAATACACGCACATGCCATTAATTCACCCCACATCGTAATCTCTCTGAACGAGCCTTTGAAAACCGTAAGCCCGACCGCAAGCGTGCGCATGTTATCCGTATTCGTCACAATCAAAGGCCACATAAAACTGTTCCACGTCGTAACAAAAGTGAAAACCCCGAGCGTAGCAAGAGCCGGCACCGCACAGGGTAAAGCGATTCTGAAAAACGTCTGAAGAGCATTGCACCCGTCAAGCCTTGATGCATCTTCAAGTTCCTGCGAAAAACTCAGGAAATACTGCCTCATCAAAAATACACCAAATCCTCCGAAAAATCCCGGAACAATCAACGCCTGATAAGTGTTTATCCAGCCTAACTTGCTCATAAGCCAGAATAACGGAACAATGTTTACCTGAGATGGCACCATCATTGTCAGAATTATTATGAAAAACAAAACCTCAGAGCCCCTGAACTTAACCCTCGCAAATCCGTAACCCGCAAGAGCAGCAACGAAAACCTGGCCCAATGTCGTCCCAAGCGCTACAATCAGGCTGTTTAAAAAATATTTAATAACGGGAATCGAAACAAAAACATTTTTGTATGCGCAAAAAGAAAGATTTATATTTTTGTAGTCCGTAAAAATACTCTCGTCCCCGCTCAGCGAAATCAAAAACATTGCAAAGAAAGGCAGCAGCATAGAAAGCGCAATCAAAATCAAAATTACATACAAAAAAACTTTCTTCATAGAAACTATTATACGTGCAACCCCACGATAAAAAAAGACCCGCATTTCTGCGAGCCTTTTAAATGGTCGGGATGACACGATTCGAACGTGCGACCCCTTCGTCCCAAGCGAAGTGCGCTACCAAGCTGCGCTACATCCCGAGAGTAAATATTACAGTCTATAATATTTACCACAAATATATTTATTCAATTTTCAAACTCATTTACAGTTAAGTGCTGCCTCTCCTCGAACGATACTTAATCGTTCCTCGCAGTGTACCTGCTGCATCTATTTCGACAAAGAGCAAATCTATGTTACAGTAAACACGAAAGTAAATCAAGTATTCTTGAGCATTTTGTTATATAATAACAATACTATGACGAATCTGTTGGTTAGGGATAATATCATAAAAGAAAGCGAAGTCTTATCAAAGACCTCCGGCACTTCTGCGCAGGCGCTTGTTGAAACCCTGCAGGAACTTGGTGTCGATACCGTTTTCGGCTACCCCGGAGCATCAGTCGTAAGTATCTATAACGAACTTTCGTTTGCGGAAAATATCCGCCATATTCTCGTAAGACACGAACAGGCCGCAGTCCACGCAGCAGAAGGTTATGCAAGAGTGAGCGGAAAAACGGGCGTCGTGCTTGTAACCTCAGGCCCCGGATTTACAAACACCATAACGGGAATTGCAAATGCTTATGCCGATTCAACTCCATTAGTAATCCTCGCAGGAGATGTCCCCGCAAGCAACAACAAGGGCAAGATTTTCCAGAAAGTGGATATTTTATCAATGACCAAAACCTGCTCCAAAAAAGGGTTTACGGTAACTTCAAAAGACGATATCAAACAAGTGGTCAAGGAAGCGTTTGAAGTCGCAAATTCAGACGGCAAAGGACCCGTAATTGTTGCCCTCCCGAGAAATGTTCTTGAAGCAAAATATTCACCAAAAATAACAAAAAATTTACACAAAAAGAAAAAATTACCGATAAAAGATTCTGATTTAGACAAAGCAATCAAACTTATGTTTAACTCAAAATCACCGCTAATCCTGATTGGAGGCGGTGCAACAGGGGCTTCGGCAAACATAAAAAAACTCGTTTCCAAAACCAAAATACCCGTAATATCCACTCTTATGGGTATAGGTATTTTCCCCTCGAAAGATAAAAATTATCTCGGAATGGTCGGAATTAACGGCTCATACCTCGCTAACACGGCACTGAACAGCGCCGACTTTATCCTCGCACTAGGAGTAAGTTTTTCTGACCGCTCAACCTGCAAGCGGATAGATTTCGGTAAAAAGGCAAAAATCGTGAGCGTAAACCTCAAACAAATTTATCAGAATTTTGATTTGGAAATCCCGTCGGACGCAAATTTGTTCCTTGAAGGGTTTTTGTACAAACTTAACAACACACCGCAATATAATGAATGGCACGAAAGAATAAAAGTATTTAAAGAAGAAAATATCCAAAAACAATCTTCTTCAAGCACTCTGCATTCTTCAAACGTGCTTGAAACAATATATGAATACACAAAAGACTTAAACCCTGTTGTCGTAACCGATGTAGGACAGCATCAAATGCTTACGGCACAGTATTTCAACTTCAACAAGCCGAAAAAGTTCATAACTTCGGGCGGTTTAGGCACTATGGGCTTCGGGCTTCCCGCCGCAATAGGCGCACAACTTGCAAACCCGAACTCTCTCGTCCTGAATATTACCGGTGACGGCTCTTTTCAGATGAATTTGCAGGAACTTGCAACCTGCAGGGAACACAATATCCCGATAAAAATAATTATAATGAACAACAGTTATCTCGGCATGGTGCGTCAGATGCAGGAAAAAATCTACAACAACCTTTATCAGGTAAAAATGACAAACCCCGATTTTACCAAGATTGCCGAAGCCTATGACCTTGTTGCCGTAAGAGTTTCAACCAAGGAAGAATTAATTT
>DBYM01000068.1:0-4944 GCA_002309875.1 Cyanobacteria bacterium UBA1186 | reverse complement strand
GGGTAAATATATTGGGGTAAGTATATCGGGCTTGCCTGCCCTCACCGAGCCTGAATAAAATTTATTTACAAAATAAAAAAGCGCACTTATGTGCGCGTTTTTATCCTATTTCCTTTTTCCGCTTGAATTTCCGGGATAACAACAGTCAAACTAAGACGTAATTACCCGCAAATTTTACAGATTAAATCTTGATTAGTCTAACAATGCTTCCAAAATTGCTGCATTCTTAGTAGCCAGAGTTGACGCTTTTGCTCTGCTTCTGTACATATAACTGCGCAAAGCCTCACGAATCAATTCTGAACGTGTTCTGTTTTCGCCGTCTGCAACCTGGTCAATTTTGTTCAAAAAGTCTTCGGGCATTGAAATTAATACTCTTGCCATATATTTCTCCTTTACGTTAAGTATAGTGATATTTGATATCCTGTATATATATAAAGTAACGAGAAAAGAAAAAGTTGCTCTTTTTTGATGTAAATTTTAAGTTTTGTAACAAAAAGACCCCGTCTGAAACGAGGTCTTTTAATATTATTGAGATTCCTTGGCTCAAGCCTCAGAACAACATTACACTACTTAGCAGCCCCTGCCTTCTCGATGATTTCTTTCTCAACGTTAGCAGGAACCTGTTCGTATTTCTGGAATTCCATAGAGAATGTTCCGCGGCCCTGAGTATTACTTCTCAGGTCTGTTGCGTAACCGAACATGTTTGCCAAAGGAACGATTGCTCTTACGATTACGTTACCGGTATTTCCAAGAGGCTCCTGTCCTTCGACTCTTCCTCTTCTTCTTGAGATATCACCGATAATTGTACCCGTAAATTCGTCAGGAATTTCGATTTCAACCTTCATCATAGGCTCAAGTATGCAAGGCTGCGCTTTCTTACAACCGTCTTTTATACACATAGAACCTGCAATCTTAAATGCCATTTCTGAAGAGTCAACTTCGTGGTAAGATCCGTCGTAGAGTTCAACCTTAACGTCAATCATCGGATAACCTGCAAGAATACCGCCTTCGAGGGCTTCTTCCATACCTTTTCTGACAGGCTCGATGTATTCTTTAGGAATAGCACCACCGACGATTTTGTTTTCAAATACAAATCCTTCGTTTTCACCTGCAGGCATAATTCTTGCTTTACAATGTCCGTATTGACCTTTACCACCTGACTGACGAACGAATTTAGAATCCTGATCAGCATTTCCTCTGATTGTTTCACGATAAGCAACCTGAGGTTTACCGATATTTGCTTCTACCTTGAATTCTCTCAACATACGGTCAACAATGATGTCNNTGAAGTTCGCCCATACCTGAAATAATTGTCTGACCTGTTTCATTATCTGATTTAACTCTGAATGAAGGATCTTCTTCAGCGAGTTTCTGAAGTGCAATACCCATTTTATCCTGGTCTGCTTTTGTTTTAGGTTCAATAGCAACCGAGATAACCGGCTCAGGGAAGTTGATTTTTTCAAGGATAATCGGTGCTTTTTCGTCGCAAAGAGTATCACCTGTTGTAGTATCCTTCAAACCTACTGCCGCACAGATATCACCTGCGTAAACTTCGCTTTCTTCAAGTCTTTGGTCAGCATACATACGTACCAATCTTGAAATTCTTTCCTTCTTACCGTTGGAAGCGTTAAGAACGTAAGAACCTGAAGTAATGATNNCCTGAATATATTCTCATAAATGTTAAACGACCTACAAACGGGTCTGTCATAACCTTGAATGCCAATGCCGCAAAAGGCTCTGTATCGGAAGAATGTCTTTCTGTCTTTGTTCCGTCTTCCAATTCACCTTCAATTGCTTTTACATCAACAGGAGAAGGCATATAGTAAACAACATTGTCTAACAATAACTGAACACCTTTGTTCTTGAATGCAGTACCGCAGCATACAGGAACGATTTTATTGTTACAAACCGCATTTCTCAGGCCTGCTCTCAATTCGTCAACAGTGATTGAATCAGGATCATCGAAGAATTTTTCCATCAAATCGTCGTTTTCGCCTGCAATTGCTTCAACCATTGCATCTCTGTATTCTTTAGCCTTTGCCTGAAGTTCTGCCGGAATTTCTTCTTCCTTAATATCGGTACCCAAATCGTTCGTATAAATTTCAGCCTTCATTGTCATCAAATCTACAAGGCCCGTGAATTTATCTTCAGCGCCGATAGGTAACTGAATCGGAACTGCGTTTGCGCCCAATCTGTTTTTAATTTGGTCAACTACACGATAGAAGTCAGCACCCGTTCTGTCCATCTTGTTTACGAATACCATACGGGGAACTTCGTATCTGTTAGCCTGTCTCCAAACTGTTTCAGACTGTGACTGAACACCGCCTACTGCGCAGAATACCGCAACAACACCGTCTAATACACGGAGAGAACGTTCAACTTCGATAGTGAAGTCAACGTGCCCGGGGGTATCGATAATATTGATTTGGTGTCCTTTCCATTCTGCAGTAACTGCTGCGGATTGAATTGTAATACCTCTTTCTCTTTCCTGATCCATAAAGTCGGTTACTGCAGCACCGTCGTGTACTTCACCGATTTTATGTGTTTTACCTGTATAAAACAGGATACGTTCGGTTGTAGTGGTTTTACCTGCGTCAATGTGAGCGGCAATACCAATATTCCTAATTTTGTCTAATGGAGTCTTTCTAGCCATTTTCTCTTTTTCCTTCTTTATATTTCTACTAATACTATACTGACGACCAGTTATATCTATTGTTACACGAACATGTTTTATAGACAAGTATTGCCCGTTGTGATAACATAAAAGCGACGGGACGGTTTAGTCGTATGGAACAACAATCACTTTTCGATGATAACAAGAATCAGCCTTTGGCATCTCGCCTGCGTCCTCAAACGCTTGATGAATTTGTAGGGCAGGAGCATCTCATAGGCGAGGGTAAAGTTCTGCGCAAACTCATTGAAGGTGATAATATTTCCTCCATAATTTTTTGGGGTAATCCCGGAATCGGAAAGACAACCCTCGCAAGGATTATCGCCAACAAGACAAACTCAGAATTTATTGATTTTTCTGCCGTTACAAGCGGGATAAAAGAGATTAAAGCCGTAATGACACAGGCAGAAAACAACAGAAAATTCGGGCAGAGAACAATCGTTTTTGTTGATGAAATCCATCGTTTCAACAAAGCCCAGCAGGACGCATTTCTTCCTTTTGTCGAAAAAGGAAGCATAATCTTAATCGGTGCTACAACGGAAAACCCGTCTTTTGAGATTAATTCCGCACTTCTCTCAAGGTGCAAGGTCTTTGTTTTTCAGCCTTTAAAAACCGAGGATTTAGTAAAACTCCTTAAACGTGCGCTTACGGACAAGCGTGGGTTTGGAGATGAAAGTATTGAAATAACCGAAGATATGCTGAAAATTATAGCGGAATTTGCAAACGGCGACGCAAGAACGGCACTTTCAACCTTAGAGATGGTCGTTCTTAACGGAAATGTTGATAACAACGGCAAAGTTACGGTTACTGAAGAAACGCTTGAACAATGTATCTCAAAAAAATCTCTGCTTTACGACAAAAACGGAGAAGAACACTATAATATAATTTCGGCACTTCACAAATCGATGCGAAACTCAGACCCCGATGCCGCAATTTATTGGCTTGCAAGAATGCTTGAATCGGGCGAAGATCCTCTCTATGTCGCACGCAGAGTCACACGATTTGCAAGCGAAGATATCGGACTTGCAGACCCTCACGCTTTGGAAATCGCAGTTGCGGCATACCATGCCTGCCATTTTATAGGAATGCCCGAATGTACTGCAAATCTTGCAGAAGCGGTTGTTTATATGTCTATGGCGCCAAAATCAAATTCTGTCTATATGGCATACGAAACCGCAAAAAGAGACGCAATAAAACATTTTGCCGAGCCTGTTCCTCTCGTAATAAGGAATGCTCCGACAAAATTGATGAAAGAGTTAAACTACGGCAAAGGGTATCAATACGCACACGATACTCAGGAAAAACTGACCAATATGCAGTGCCTTCCCGATTCACTTGCCGGAACGGAATATTATATCCCGACCGAACAGGGTTTGGAAGCAAAGTACAAAGCCAAACTCGAACAAATCAAGGCCTGGAAAAAAGAACATTAACGCAAGGCTTTATTCAACTCTTTTGAATCCGCTTGAATTTGAATTATCGGAATATATGGAATTGTTTTTTATGTCCAAAATCAGAGTTTTGCCGTCTGTTGTCTCTACCATAATATCTGCATTGCCGTCGTGAGTATAATCCTCTACCTTAAAGGATTTGGTAGAATCAATGGACGCAACTTCTATTGCATTTGCAAAATCCTGATTTTCTCTGTCTGCCTTCTTATCTCCAAATTGGTATCCCGTAAAACCAAATAACGCTGCTGCAAGCAGGAATGAACGATAAGCGGTAAGTTTTGTAAGTGCATTATGAAGTTCAATAGGCATCGTCTTTCTGCTTAACTTATCCTTGGTAGAAATAGTTGCCGCAACTTTTTCCACTGTTTCGGAAACATTAATTTTCCCGAAAGTGTTATTTTGCTGAGTGTTATACGAGTTAACAGGTAATATTCTCATGTCTTTCCCCCTTTAATTTTGTTCATGTTAAAACACAAAAAATATTTTTTTGCCATCTGATATGTAAACAATTGTAAAGTGACAAAACCCGCTAATAATTTGATTTTTAAAATTTACCACTTAATCCATGGCAATTTTTGAAAACAAAAAAACTTTATCATGACATACGAGGAAATTTGGGAGATTTGACATGAGTAATTCATTTAGTTTGAAAATTGCAGACATAAGAAATGCTGCGTTACAGAAACTCGCATGGTCATGCGATAAAGATAACACTACAGGATATTTAAGTAATGAAGAATTTTCAATCTTTAAACAGAAAGCCTTATATTTAGAAGGCGTATCTGACGAAGATTTTAACCAGGCTATGGGTTTATATAAATC
>DBYM01000057.1:5634-5762 GCA_002309875.1 Cyanobacteria bacterium UBA1186 | reverse complement strand
GCTTCCTGAAGTTGTACATAAGGATCCTGCGGGAATTCTTTACCCGTAACTTCCTTAATTGTTGCTTTGTATATAGGAATCAAAGATTTCCAACCTTCTGCGGAGATTTGTGTATCTTCAGTTACGCC
>DBYM01000057.1:0-5449 GCA_002309875.1 Cyanobacteria bacterium UBA1186 | reverse complement strand
GCACCTGAACGAACAGAAACCAAAAGCGGATTTGTTAAATCACCGAACTTTTTACCTGCCTGTTCTTCAACAGTCTTAAGAGCGAGTTTAACTTCGTCCATCAAGCCTGCGGGCATTTTATTGCCATGATTAATGTAATCCATACATGTTTCGGTTGTTATTGTTAATCCCGGAGGAACAGGAAGACCTAAATTTGTCATTTCTGCAAGGTTTGCACCTTTACCACCGAGGAGAGCACGCATATCAGCGTTACCTTCTCTAAACAGCCATACTCTTTTTTCAGCCATTTTATATTTCTCCTTCTTTATTTTGGCAGATATAATCCGCCCTACATTACTATACTATTTATGACAAAAGTCTATCATGAAGACAGTTTAAAGTAAAAGGGAGAGAAGGTTTTAGGAGAAAAATAGCCCGATTGTGTAAATATTTCTTAACAAACTAGCAAAATTTTCCAAAAATACGTTTTATACTAAATGAAATGAAAGGTGTGTGGAAAAAATTGACTGAAGTTTTAGCGCTTGCTATTAAGAAACCAGAGATACCTCCTGCAATAAGAGGTGCACGGGCGTTAATTGAGCATTTGAGCGAAGAAGAAGCAAAACTTGAACTCAAGGCTTCTTCCCTTACACCGTACCGTGTCTCTATTCCATGCGAAAGTATTGCAACTATCGTATTTAAGTACGGGAATAGGGATATTTACAAAGATGTTTATAAATTTATCCGATAAAAAAGACCTCGTTGAACGAGGTCTTTTTTTTATTAACATTCGAAATTTAATTTCTTTCCGATTACTTCACCGTCACGATACTGAGCGCCTCCGTATCCGTGCTCAAGGCCTCTGTCATATTGTGCATAAGCCTCTGCTTTCTGCTGAGGTGCAAAAGGATTTGCTCCGCCATGTACCGCACGTGACTGACCGCCATACTCAACGGTGCCTGTCTTCTGAATCGGTTTAAATAATGATAATGCTTGAATCGGGTCCATAATCATACCTATATTAACTAATATACATATATATAAAGTATTTGAATTTTTTAAAATTGCGGCTGTGTGAAAAAATGTTTACATTAATTAACAAAAAATATCCACTTGTCTAGTAGAAATAAAAACATTGATATAGTACAACTGTATAGTAGCTGGAAGTATTAAGAGGACTACGCTTACCGGAAAGTTTTGAGAAAGGACAAACTTAATTTCAATGGAATATACCGAACTGACCGAACGTGAAAATGCGGTTATAAACTACCTCGTACAAGGTTTAAAGAATGAAGAGATATCAAAAATTCTGAATATATCCGTGCATACAACAAAAGCCCATCTCGGAGCAATTTATGAAAAACTCGGAGTAAATAACAGAGTTCAGTGTGCGATAAAAGCAGTCGAACTCGGGCTCATTAAGATTAAAGATAATACAGTTTACGAATAAAAAACGGCGAAAGTTAATTAAAACTTCCGCCGTTGTGCTTTTATAATATGTTACAAAAGATTAGTTAATACATTTAGCCTTATCTTCTTCCGTAACACCCTTAATTGTAAGGTTAACTCTTCCTTTATCGTCAATCTTGATAACCTTTACAATAACTTCATCACCTATGTTAACGTGAGGCTCGATAGTTTCAATTCTCTCCTGACATATTTGAGAAATGTGTACCATACCGTCTTTGCCGCCGCCGAGTTCAACGAAAGCACCAATAGGTATAATTCTTACTACCTTACCCTTGATAACCATACCGACTTCAGGTTTGAAGGTTAAATCGTTAATCATCTTCTTGGCAATAGCAGCGCCTTCCTGATCGTTAGAAGTGATTGTTACGACACCGTTATCCTGAATATCGATTTCTGCACCGGAAGCCTCAATGATTGCTCTAATCTGTTTGCCGCCCGGTCCGATAACCGTTCCGATATCGTCAATCGGTATAGTCATAGTTGAAATTGAAGGTGCAAACGGTGACAAATGATCAGCAGGTTTGGTGATAACCTTTCTCATTTCGCCTAAGATATGCAATCTGCCTTCTTTAGCCTGAGCAAGAGCCCTTCTCAAAGTGTCATTTGCTATACCTTTAGCCTTCATATCCATTTGAAGAGCCGTAATACCGTCATCATTACCTGTTACCTTGAAGTCCATATCACCGAGGAAGTCCTCAATGCCCTGAATATCGGTTAATACAACAGGCTCTCTGCCGGGCTCGGTTATCATACCCATTGCAACACCGCCGATCATACACTTAACGGGAACACCTGCATTCATCAATGCCATTGAACTTCCGCAAGTTGAGCCCATTGAAGTTGAGCCGTTTGATTCAAGTACGTCTGATGTTACACGGATTGTATAACCGAATTCTTCCAAAGAAGGAAGTGCAGGAACGTTTGCTCTTTCGGCAAGGTTTCCGTGACCGACTTCACGTCTGCCCGGACCTCTTAACGGTTTAACTTCACCAACCGAGAATCCCGGGAAGATGTATTTGTGCATATATGATTTCTTAACTTCAGGATCAACTCCGTCAAGTTCCTGAGCCATTGCAGGGCCTGCAAGAGTAGCAACAGAAAGAATCTGAGTTTGTCCTCTTGTAAATACTGCTGAGCCGTGGGCTCTCGGAATAACACCGACTTCGCACCATATAGGACGAACTTCGGTCGGTTTTCTGCCGTCTGCACGAACGCCTTCATCAAGAATCATTGCACGCATTATGTGTTTTTCTGCGTTCTTAAATTCTTCGGCAACAAAATCGATTCCTGTTTCTTCGATAATTTGTTTAATATAGTGATCTTCAGGAAGTGCCTCTACCTTTTCTTTAACAAGGTTTTTGGCTTCTTCGAGTTTATTTTGTCTGTATTCTCTGTCGAAATTATGATATGCATCAAAAATCATATCGTGAGCAGTGTCTTCAATAATTTTCGCAAGTTCTGATGTATCATAAGGATTAACAAATTCTTCCTTTTCAACACCGCAAGCCTTTGCGAATGCAATCTGTGCTTCACATTGTTTTCTGATTTCAACCTGTGCAAATTCAACAGCATTCATAATATCGTCTTCCGTAACAAACTTACAGCCTGCTTCGACCATAATTACGGAATCATGAGTACCCGCTACAACAATATCAAGGTCTGAAGCATCAGCCTGTCTGTGTGTCGGGTTTGCTATCATATTGCCGTTTTCGTCCTTTGATACACGAACTGCACCAATAGGCCCTTCAAACGGTGCGCCTGAAAGCATCAATGCGCAAGATGCGCCGAGCATAGCCAATGTATCAGGCTGATTTTCCTGATCATAACTGAATAACTGGGCAACGATTTGTATATCGTTTCTGTATCCTTTCGGGAATAACGGTCTGATAGGTCTGTCTATCAAACGTGAAATAAGGATTGCCTTATCGCTTGCCTTACCTTCAGAACGGTTGTATCCGCCGGGGATACGTCCGATTGAGGACATTCTTTCTTCATAGTCAATCAATAACGGGAAGAAATCTATCCCTACTCTCGGTTCTTTACTTACACAGCAATGTACGAATAACATAGTGTCTCCGCATCTTACGGTTACACTTCCGTTGGTTGATTGTGCATACTTGCCGGTTTCAACTGTGACGGTCTTTCCGCCGATTTCTAACTGAAAACTTTTTGTTTCCGGTACTGTCATTTTTCCTTCTTTCTCCCGGTTACTCGAAAACCGGGCGCTTCCATTAAATAATATAAATTCTAATCGTGTTAATTATAATATAAACATGTTTTAAATACAAAAAGGCCTCCTTTTCAGGAGGTCTTTCGGAAAACTACTTGTAAAGAACTTTCATATTGTTATCAAATATGTGTCCCGCACAGTAAGAAGCATTTGTCGGAACTGCATTTGCAGGACAGTTAACAGTCCAACTTGTATCCGCTCCGCCCTGCCAATCAGTATGGCCTTTCGGTCTCAAAGAGCCGTCATCAAAAAGTCCGAACCAAAAAGCATCTTCACCTGCCGTTGACACATTGTTGGACGCATTAATATCAACCAAAACGGTCCCTCTGTATCTTCTGTGAGGAGGCTGACCTGCCGCACCTGCGTTATTGGCGATGGTAATAAGATATGAAACATTATCCTTTGTTCTCAAAGTCTGTCCGTTTGCAGTCGCTTTAAGATGATTTGACAACCCTGTTGTATATGCTGCTTCCCCGTTTGTAACGATGCCCAAATCTTCAAGCGAATCTACGGAGTTGTCATTGAGCAATGCTTCATTTGCCTGTTCAAACATTGAAACCGCTTTACCCAATTTAGGCCCGATTTGAGCCGAAGATGTATCCGAGATTAAACTCGGCAGTGTTAATGCTGCAACAACACCGATTATACCCAGAGTAATCAATACTTCTGATAACGTAAAACCTTTTCTTTTCATGTAAATCTCTCCTTTTTATAAAGTTATGTTAGCATAATATGCACAAGTAGTAAAGAAATTTACATACTCACATATTGTACTGACCGCGCTTAACCTTCATAAGGCTGAACATCAATTTTTGATATATTCTGCATAGCCTTTGTAAATTTTATTGCATAGTTCGGGGTAGTGAGCCTTGTTCCGGCATACGCACCTCCGAACAAACCTGCTAATGTTGCAGGTACACAAATCAGGGCCTGCAGCCAATATTTGCTGATTTTCTTTCTGACAAGTAATGATGATGCTATCAAACCTGCACCAGCACCGATTATTCTTGACCACTTATTAATTTTTCTGTTCTTTTCCTGTCTTTCGGGAGTTGCCGCTTCCTTTGCAAATTCTTCCATCTTAGGCGCAGCATCAAGCATATCGGTATAAGATTTTTCAAATACATCACAATTCTGCTGCGGTATCGTGATTTTACCCGCAGGTTTACCCTCAGGGTCTTTAACCTCATACACGGCCCTGCCTGAGTTTGTATTTCCTACCCTTGTTATTGTGCCAAAATTGTTTGAATTTACACCACTTACCACAACAATAATCCTTTACACTTTACCACATATATTAATAAACGTATTTTTCACGAATAAATTGCCTTATTGTAAACAAAATGTTACAAGAAATAACATATTTGCCTCGAACGTTCTTTGTTATATGATTAGAGTAGTATAAGTATTTTTCTGAGGAGAGATTATGGAAAGTTTATTAAGCCAGGTAGCATCGAATGCTCTGAGCATATCGGCAGCCATACTTATTGTTGCTTATTTCTTTATTGCAACGGAGAAGGTTCCGAAAGTTACGGTCGCCTTAGTCGGCGCATCTCTGACTTTGCTGTTGGGGCTTTTGGGGCAGACTCAAAAAATTGACGGAGTTTTAAATCCGCATTATTTCATAAACTATGTGGATTTTAACGTAATCTTCCTCCTCGTTTCAATGATGATAATAGTAAGCATCGCAACCCGAAGCGGAGTATTCAGTTGGATTGCAAATGAAATGCTTATCAGGACAAAAGGACACCCGAAAACGAGTATGTTATG
>DBYM01000070.1:6925-12197 GCA_002309875.1 Cyanobacteria bacterium UBA1186 | reverse complement strand
CAGGAAGCCTCCAAAAGGGCAAAAGAAGGAATCGCAACAATTTTCGGCTACTATGTAAAAGACCCTGAAAGATTTGGGGTTGTTGAATTTGACGAAAACAGAAAAGTTATATCTCTTGAAGAAAAACCAAAGGTTCCAAAATCAAATTTTGCGGTTACGGGTTTATATTTTTACGACAACAACGTCATAGAATATGCAAAAAAATTAAAACCGTCAGCAAGAGGCGAACTTGAAATAACGGATTTGAATAAAGTTTATTTAGAAAAAAACAAACTTAGCGTCGAACTGTTGGGCAGAGGCTTCGCATGGCTTGATACCGGAACGCACAATTCATTATTAAAAGCGGGGCAGTACGTACAAACAATAGAAGAAAATCAGGGAATAAAAATCGCCTGCCTGGAAGAAATCGCTTACCGTATGGGATTTTTGTCAAAAGAAGCAGTTCAGGAAAATGCAAAAAAATACAAAAATAACGAATACTTCTCTTACGTACAAAATCTAAGGCAATAATGCCGGTGATTTTTCATTTAAGTCTTTATAAAGCAGATTACCGCCATTAATACCACCATCGGTTTGTGAAACATCTATTGAATAAGCCTCAAGTTTTATTGCTTCAAGCGAATTATCCAATGCCTGTCCCATAGCATTATGAGCGTGAAAACTTATATTTTCAAAATTGTACGATCTGAATCTTTTAAAATAATCGGATAATTCCTGAGGTTTTAAAACTCCGTATGTGTCCGCCAAATAGAGTGTTTCCAATATGTTTTTATGCTCCCACTCATTTAAAATATTGTATTGCTCCTCAGAAAGATTTTTAATATCCATTAACTGAAGCATTATTTTATAATTTTTGCCGTATAAATTCTCTGCAATCAAAAGAGAATCTTTAATCCTGTCAGGGCGGACGGCTATCCTCACAAAATCCAAACAGTCAATCTCGGCAACCCTGAAATCGGATTCGTCATACCTTTTGGCATCAACCATTATACCAAGTTTAAGGTTACCTTTTTTCTCATAAAAACGTTTCAGAAATTTCGAATCACAATGATAAAAAGCCCCTTTATCTTTGTTGTCATAATAATTTCTGTAGCCGATTTCATAAAAATCGACACCTTCCCGATTCAGGGTTTCCATCAAATCAAATATATATTTATCGGAATAGTTCCAATTTGTGCTATAACCGCCGTCGCGTGTTGTACAGTCTAAAAGTTTAACCATAGATACATTTTAACAAAAAATTTTATAAAATACTCTTTGCTCTCTCTAAAGCCCTGCCGAACAGTTCCTTATTCTTCAAAAAGTCTTCGGTTTCAATATATTCTTTGACGATTTTTCTTGCATAAGAACCTATTGAAACTCCCGTACAATCCAATCCGCATAATTTTGCAAGTTCTGCCGTCTTTGAATTAGTCCCGCCCGAAATAAATATATACGGAGTAATCCCTGTTTTATCAATAATATCCGCCATCGCAACAGCCTGCAAAGTTGTTCTGTAATCATCTTCTCCGCCCGACATAGGAGCACCGTCCGCCTGAACAATGAACAAATTGTCGCAGGAATTCTTCATTAATTTTAAGCATTTTTGTATCCGCTCATTTCCGAACTTTGAACGATCAACACACACGCTTACGGGGCCTTTGTACAAGTCGGTTATGGTTTTCCAGCCTTCCATAATACCGTTCTCATCTTCCGTAATAATATGGTATTCAACGCAGTCTATTCCTTCATTTATAAGAGCGGGTAAAACATCTGATATCGATATCGGCTCGGGGGAAGTCTCGACAGCATCATTCTTGCAAGCCTCAATACACCTTCCGCACCCTATACATTTATCCGTATTCACGACAAATGAGCCATTTCCATCTTTTATTGCGTTTTGAAGGCATACCTTTTCACAACTGCCGCACGATTTACATTTTGAAGAATCGATTCTGCATTTTACAAAATGCGGATCGTCGCTCGTTCCCAAAGAAACACAAATAAAGCAATCTTTTCCCCTGCCCGATAAAATTATCCCTTCTTTCGCCGCCCTTATTGCTTTTACAGACGGATTTACGTCAAAAAAACGACAGCCCGCAGAAGAATATAATGCACATAAATTTGTTATACCGCTAAAATCCCTGTTACCCGCTCCGCAGATAATTTTCACACACTCTTTATTATCCAAATATGCCTTAAAACCATCAAAACTCATAGGTTAATCTGCATTTTCTTTCATATAGGCAACCCATTGTTTTACAATTTCTTCCTCGGGAAGTTCATAAGAAATAGGTTTGCCGACTTTCATAGTTATATGTTTTGTAAAAGGCAATATAGCATATCCCGTAAAACCGCATATCGCAACAGGAACAATATCCATCTTCGCAAGTTTGGCAATAGAAACAAAACCGGGCTTTATGTCGTCAAATTTTTCGCCCTCAAGAATTTGTCTTCCCTGAGGAAACATACCCAAATTCCAGAGTTTTGCATGTTTAACAATATCAATTATGGTCTTTAAAGTCGCTTTTTCAGGATTATCCCTGTCAACCGAAAATGCACCCAAACTTATTACCAAAAACCTTATCAAAGGATTTTTATGTTCATATAATTCCTTCTTCGCCATATAAGCAACCGGTCTGTTCGCAATAACTGAAAGCAATGGAGCATCTATGTATGACTGATGATTTGACGTATAAATATAACGTTTTCTTCTGTCAATATCTCTCCAGCCGGTAATCCTTGCAGTGTACCAAAGAAACGTTGCAGGCCACACAACAAACCACAGAAACAATGTTATATAAACCGTTCTTATAAAGCCATAGTCCTTAGGATAACGTCTGTTGTAATTACGTTTAGGTTTTCCAAACAATTTTATTATCCTTTCTCTGCTATATCTTCGTTACGATAAATGCCGTCGAAATAATTGAAGCGATAGATGATAACGTGCTGCAAATAGGTGTTATCCAATCGTTTCCGGCAACCTTTCTCGGTATAACGATAGTGTCTCCCGGTTCAATTTTGGTCAGCAGATGAATTTTTCTTGCTCTGCCGTTTACACCTATTTTGTATTTTCTCAATCTGCTCCCGTTTGGAGTATATCCGCCTACACCTCTTATGTACTTGCCGACACTTCTTCCCATGTACATAAAGGATTGTTCGTTATATACTTCACCAATAACACTTACGTGCTTTGACATACGGGGAATATAGATTTCGTCGCCGTCCTGCACAAGAATATTATCCTGTTTTCTGATCTTATCAACATCTTGTGTCTTAATATTAAGTGCTATCTGACCTTCATATTTATTTTCAATTTCTTTTTTACCTTCCTTCAGTAAAGTTATCATATCAGAACGTCCCTCAAGTTCTGTATTTGAAGCCTTGAACGCTGTTGCCATCTTACCTTCAATAAGGCTGATATCCATATCGGCATTTTTCTTTGCCAATTCAACCTGTTTATCCTTGATAAGTTTTCTTGTATATACAATACCTCTCAGGTCAGCATCAGCAGTAAGCCCGTCAGCCATCTTAATCATATCGGAAAGATATTTGCCTTCTACAAACTTGAATACTCCCGGGTGTCTGACAAACCCTGAAACTTTTACCTTCTTGATAAATTCATTATCTCTTAAGGTTCTGAAGAAGATTTTATCATTAGGCAGAAGGTTTATTTCCTTAATCTTGTTTGTTGCAATCATTATGTCG
Organism: Cyanobacteria bacterium UBA1186; assembly: GCA_002309875.1. Lineage (GTDB taxonomy): Bacteria > Cyanobacteriota > Vampirovibrionia > Gastranaerophilales > Gastranaerophilaceae > CAG-196. The sequence continues at coordinate 8,510 of DBYM01000070.1, read as the reverse complement.
TAAAGATAATACAACTGAGTTGTACCGTCTTCTGCAGTTATTTCACAGGCAACATTCTCGGCTGATATTACCCTGCTGTCATTATTTGTACTTCCGACAAGCGGAGAATTACCTTCCGTATCCTTGTTAAGTGATACTTTCTGAACATTTACTTCTTCGTCATCTTCTTCGCTTATCTTGGAATCAACAAACTGAACGTCTGTTAAAACATCGTCCAAATTCATACCCTCTGTGTATGTAATGTGTTTCGGCATACTTATACAACCGTAAACATCGACAAACTGAGAATTGGTATTTTTATATACGTTAATTACGTCTCTCGGCTGTAAAACAGGGTCATTTACTCCCGCAAAGAATTCTTTCAGGAATATCGGAATCGTTGTTATGGCATTGTCTTTGCCCGAAATCCTTCTTATAACTGCCTGAGTTAAGAATGTTTCTTCAAGAAGTTCATTCTCACCCTTCAACACGTCAGATAATCTCATGCCGGGTTTATATGCGTATGTAGCAGGGTGCTTAACATTACCCTGTAATATAACCGTGTTCTCGGCAACATTATACATATCTCTGAATTCGATTACATCACCGTTTTTAAGTTTTGTGCGTGATGCTTCGGACCAACTTACGTTCTTTGCCGTACGTTCCATATTGTCCGTATCCAATCCGGTCATCGTAACATCAGTTAATTGTGTTCCGGGAAGCAATCCGCCCGCAAAAGACACGATATCTTTTAAGGTTTCATTCTCTTTAATTTCATATATACCTGAAATTCCGACACCGTTCTTTATGGCAACAACACTGCCAATCCCGCCGACAAAAATTTTGTCATTAGGTCTTAAAATAACGTCATCGTCATTTCCTGCAAACATTGCTTTATATAAGTCAACTTCTTTTGTCTTTTTACCGCTCTTATAACTGATTTTTCTCAAAGTACCTGTCTTTTTAACACCGCCTGCGGCACTCAAAGCGTCCATTACGGAAGAGTTGTTGTTTACTACAACTTTACCGGGCTTGTTAACCTGACCATATACAAATACCGAGAAATCCTGTCCGAATGCGATATTCAGTTTAACTTTCAAATTGTTATATTTGCCTGCGGCCAGTCTGTTGATTGATTCCTCAACTTCCTGGATAGACTTACCTTCTGCAGGGACAACGCCAATACCCTGAATGAAGATATTTCCCTTGGAATCTACTTCTGTCTGAACAACAGGTGTCAGCAAACTTGAGCCTGAAATTGCCATTACATCTACTGAGTCGCCGTAAAGATATGCATTTATCTTTTCGCCGATACTGAATCTGTAACTGTCGTCGAATTTGCCGGTCAGTTCCGTATTGTTGCTTATCGGTGCTACAAAATATTCGTACCCGACCTGCATTAACGGTTTAACAACACTTTCGTCATTCACATCATTAAACATACGTTCAATCTGGCTTAAATAACTCAATTTTGTATTTGCACTAAGGTTTTGATAATTGTTTGCAAATACATCGGCAGGTTTTTCAAACATCATCGTATTGTCATAATTGTAATTCATCTGCCCGTTATTATACTGATAATTCTGAGCATAGTTTTGCTGATAAT
>DBYM01000070.1:0-6908 GCA_002309875.1 Cyanobacteria bacterium UBA1186 | reverse complement strand
GTTCTGCTGCGACCAATTGTTGTTTTGCATGTTATTACTACGCTGCAGCGATCCGGAACTTGTCTGCGTATTTCTGCCATTCATCTGCTGCTGTTGTTGATTAGCGGTCTTGGTATTATTAACCGTTGTTGCAGCAAAAATAGCAGTTTGCTCGCATACGAAAGTCAACATCACCAAAACGACGAGAAATTTCTTCAGATTTTTCATATTCAATTTATCCCTATTTTTTATGTTTAATTATGTGATAGCAATTTGCATAAGTGACTTAATTGCAGGCCATTCAAGTCTCCATAAACCTGATGCATCTAATGCGTAATTGCCTACACAAGCCAACTTACAATCCTGGCACTTATTAACCGTTTCAACATACAAAGGATCGCTGATTACATCTTTCAGTGCACGTCCTCTTACACTGATATACGGTTCTCTGTCATAGCATCTGAGAACATCACCGTTTGCATAAACTACGGTTGCAATTCTCGGCCAATGACATTCATAATAGTTTTTCTTGTCAATTATGTAGTCCATAAAGTAATCAGAATTCCTTATAGGATATCCCTGATGTTTTAACTCTTTAAGTTTTATGAAAAGTTCACTCAATTGATCACTCTCAAGTTCCATATCTTTAACGTTCTTGGCTTCTTCCAAAGCCTGATTTGATTTATTAACGGTTAAGTAATGGAGTATGTCAGCATCTTTACAAAACTGAGAAACTTCTTTAATTTTCTCAAAACTTGACTGCGCAGAAACCGTGCAGCATACATAAATTCTCATTTTCGGAGAATGTATCTTGTGATACTCAATACCGCTTACAACTCTGTCAAAAATTCCCGGACAATGTCTTAAATCATCATGCGGTTTCCCTATTGCGTCCATTGATACAAACATCAAATCCGCATATTTGCCAAATCCCGGATTTTCCTGTAAAAACCAACCGTTGGTAGAGAGTTTTGTATATAAACCCGCCTCATGTGCGGACTTTGCTATTTCGGTAATATCATCTCTCATAAGAGGTTCTCCGCCCCAGAGCAAAGTATCCAAATAGCCTAATTCGCCTGCTTCTTTGAGCAGTCTCTGAATTTCTTCCAACGGCATATCTTCATTCTGACTTTTATGTTTCCAAAAACAATAATCGCAGTCGCAATTACATTTGTTGGTTACCATTAAAGAAAAACACAAAGGTCTCGGAGTCTTGGACATTCTGCTTCTGATGCAACTGATTACACCTCCGCCTAAGTTTCTGTAATATTTTAAACGCTCAAAGGTCATTCTGTTTCTTGATTTTTCAGCCATTTATATTTCTCCTTACTCTTCTATTCTACCAAAGCCATGATTATATTGCTTAATAGTTTAAGCAATGTTAAGTTAATTATGAATCCTGTTTTCTCTGTTTTTTTCTCTTTACCAAATCAATGAATGCTTCTATTCTCGTTATATTTCCCGCCTTACCCGTCTGCTCGTCAAGTACGAGTTCCAAAATAGGAATATCTTCCTGCTTGCTTACTTTAGGCAAAATATTCTGTGCAACAATTTCAGGCATGCATGAGAACGGCATAATATGAACAATACCGTCAATTCCGTTTCTTGCACCAAATACGGTATCGCCGACAGTTTCAATACATTCGCCGCCTATGGCCCGTTTCATATAATCCTGAGCATAGCGCACGCATCGTTCTCTGTGCGATTCTTTTTTGTAAAAAATAGAGGGTTGTAATACGTGTTCAAGCCAATCGGAGAAAAATATCTGACGCTGGACTTCTACACCCAATTCGCCGAGTGTTTTTTCAATCTCCTGATTTGCATATGGGTCAAGAAGTACAAAAAATTCTCCGAGCAAATATACTTTGGGGACTATTCTGTCTTTATCAATAGGAATTTTCTTAAAGTCTTCAATTACCTGTTTTTTCAGTTTTCTGCAGCCTGACAAAGAATTTGTCTCATGTATAATCTTATACCATTTCTTGTAGCACTTTTCCGCATCACCTTTATGAAGTTCTCTCGGACGGGTATAAAACATTAACCTTTCGGCCGTATCAATCGCAAATGCCTTATTAAATCCCGTACTAAATCCTTTGTAATAGCAAAACGGATTTGTACAATGAGATATATGCCAAAATGCTTTAAGCGTCTGTACCATCTTGCTTTGATACATATCAAAAACGCACATATCAAACTCATAGCCCATTTTTTTCAGGGTTTTCTGAGCCATTTTTGTATAATTTCCAAACCTGCAGGAACCCGGAGCCTGGAACATCATCAAAGTATTTGCACCCTTCTCAAGCGCCATTATATAGTTTGCCAAATTCAATTTGTACGGCAGGCATATACCTTCAATACTGTTTTTTACCCCAATCTCCAACGCTTCATTGGAATTTCTCGGAGGCATTACAATCTTCGCACCGACGTTGCTTACGAGCGCCTCCATGGATAAGTCGATATTACCCATTCTCGGCCAGGCAACAATCCTATCCTTAGTCGATACTGATTTATCAAGTTGTGATATAGTTCTGCGTTCTTTTTTGTTCCAAAACATTCCCGTGAAACTTCCTCTAGATTACAATTATCGGATTTGAATATGCATAACCTCTCCCCTTATAGGAAATCTCTGCACGATACTTACCCGTCTTTGTGATAGGAATTCTGCACCTCTTGGCACTTTTGTCGGCAATAATATCGCCGTCATGAATTATTTTAACATAAGTACCTTTTTCAGACAAAACCTCCATAAAAGTATCTTCGGTAAGTTTAATAAATTCTCCGCATGATACGGTGTTTTCCGAATTTGAAACCGTAATCTCGGGTAATCCCTTACATACATTTCTGTTTACTATTACGTTGTTACCGGATTTTACGGCCTCTAAAATCTGAGACTTTGCAATATTAAAATTATCGGACAATACATTGTCAAGACTTATCACATTGGTTATTGCCTTAAAACAAGTCTTATAAGGGAATATTGTAAGCGGTATTACGTAGTCATAAACCTTTAGTGCATGGGCATCGGCTCCGCCGATAGCCGGAATTATTCTTGAAGTCTTTTCATTCAGTTTATCCCACCACTTCAGTGTTTCAGAACAAGGCTTTGTAACCATTTTATGTTTAAAGAAATATGATTTCGCAAGCGTTAAAATACTGCTGTCGTCTAAATTGTCACCCCAACTTGAAAACCAATTCCATATTTCCACTCCGTCGGGAGATGTGTCTTTGTTATCCCAACGTATCGGGCACCATTTATTCTTTCTTTCAAGGCTCTCATCAGGGTGTGCAGCAAAACCAAATCCGCCCGCAATCCTGACATTGGAAATATTTATCCTTGAATCATTATCAGGCTCAATAAGTTTATTAATCCCGAATGCCAAATAATGATTGCACGTCGCAGGAGAGATTTCTTCTCCTTTGATTACGTAAACTCCGTTATAAATTCCTTCTTCGGCATCAATATAATTGTGGTCGGTAATTATTATCCAATCCAAACCGGCCTGCTTTGCGGCCTTACTGATTGAGTCAACATTACCCGTTCCGTCCGAAAAATGAGTATGGATATGTATTGCTCCGCAGTATCGATAAGTATTTAATGCCACCTTCTCCTCAAGCAACATATCTATATCTTTATTTCCTCTTCAATTTGATTTTGTTTTCCTGCCTTTGCGGTAATCTTACCTCTTTCGGCAACCGTATGCAGCAGGTTGATAACTTCGCTCTTTTCTAATGCTTTTCTCTTACGGCGTACAAGCATATCAACAAATGCTTCAATTCTTGTTACAAAGCCCGCTTCGCCCGTGTGTTCGTCAATGTTTATATGTATCATCGGCATGTTTCTCTGCTTTGCATGATACTGAATTTCTTCAACCATCAGTGAATCAGGCCCGCAGCCGAATGCAGACAAAGCAATAATACCGTCAACTTTGTTTCTGAGCATATAATATGCGGCCGTACCCGTTAAATCCAATTCATTTGCCCAATACTGTATTTCACCGAGGTCCTCTATGGCTTTCAGCGCATCTTCCTTGGTTATATTTAAAGAAGTATATGATTTTACGCCCATTTTTTCCAACTTCTTAATCAGCCTTAAAGAAACCCGTTCATCATACAGATTGTACCCGTGCGCCATTATGACCACGGAAAGAGGTCTTACAATTTCAATCGGCTTGGTTATCATTTTCCCTTCAATGGCATTTTTAAGGGCTTCTTCAAAACCCAAACCCATCAAAGCCATTTTGTGGTAATTATTATAAACTTCCCAGCCTTTTTTAATCGCCTTTTCTATAAATCCTTCGTCATAAATTTCAAATCTGTGTGCAAAGTCGTAGCAAAAATCCTTAAACGAAATGCCCTCGGTTTTATTAATCTCAGGGTCTATAATCCGAAAAGGTCTGTTTATGACATTTCGTATGATTTCAGGCAGTCCTCTGATCTTACTGCAATTATTAATCTTGTATGAAGATGACTGCAAAGAAGGAACAAAAATCGTGTCACAGCCTTTTTCAAGAAGATTCAGAACGTGACCGACAAAAACCTTTACAGGCAGGCAGGTATCCGAAACAACATATTTACAGCCTTCGTTAATAATCTTGCTTGTTGTTTTATCGGATAAAACTATCTCTAATCCCAAGGCAGTAAAATATCCGTAATAAAAAGGATAATTGCCATAGTAAGAAATAGCTCTCGGGATTCCTATTGTATATTTGGTATTATTTTCGTTCAAACTAATCATGTGTATATTTATATTTCCATACCCGCCAATTAATAAAAATTGGTTATCTTCACCTTATTTCATATTATACCAAATATATTCTAACACAAGACCTCGCAAAATAATAATGTATTTGCCTTATTAGGTAAAGATTTTTATTTTTTCTCTTTACATATCATAATATATTGACATCGATATATTATGAGTTATACTCGAATATATCACAATCGAGTTTATAGTTGATGCACTAGCATTATTTTTGTGTGTAAGGAGGATTAAATATCATGCAAATTTTGCCGATTAGTACTATCAGTACAAATTGTTCAGCACGCCATAACCAAAACGGAAACGGCGCAGAAAACGTTAATTTTAAGAATATGACAGGAGTTTTAAGTAAGAAGATATATAAAAATGCGTACTCGATAATCTCGATTATGAGAGAGCAGGAATCGGGTATCAAAGGGTTAGTCGGAGAATTGCCGGAAATTATTACAATGAAATTAACGCCGCAAAACTTTGAAAGCGGCAGAAGAGAAATTCTTGCAGCCTTCGACCAGGTGGCAAACCTTATCAGACATCATTCACGTCAGTCAATTTCCGATTGGGACAAAATCAATGCGTACAAAAAACAGGATTTTACGGATTTTTACCGCCCGACAGAAGCGGAAGACCTGCTTAATGCTGTATTCCACAAATATGACGTAATCCCGAAATGGGACGACGTTGAATTGAGATACATTAACAGAAAAGGCCATTCTTCAAAGGGTTTCCAGATAGTCGGACTTCATGATTCTCTCAGAAACAATGATGATGACTTCCTGTTAAAGGTTTATGACACCACAACAGGTGACTGCTACGGAGAACTTAATGCCGCACAGTATTGGATGACTAACGTCGGAAGAGATACCCAAAAAGGTAAATTCTACTGCGGAAACCTGGATTCGGGATATATGCTCACAAAGTATATTGACGAAGACTGCAGACGTCCTGCCCGTTGGATAAGCCCGTATGCATACGGATTGGATTATGACAGAACTAAAGAATATGATGTCCTTCCTAATGATATGGAACTTATTGAAGGATTTACAAAAGATAAAATGACCACCCATAACATTGAGGCTAAACGTGTTAAGGGCTACAACTACAGATGGAACGGTATGGTCGTTGTAAACAAAATCAAACACGAATTCCCTGTTGCAAGAGAATATATGGAAAATGTCAGAGACCACGATCCTGCAAAAATGATGGATTATTGGAACGAACAAATGAAAGCCCTTGATCCGCTTCGAATGGAAGATGAAGACAAATTGGCAGGACTCGCAATGGGCATCAAATACCTTGTTAAACACGGTTATCCTTATGCCGCTCCGATTGAAAAATGTCTGTCATTAAATAACGACAAGGTTGACCAGGCACTGTGCTATGTTCTGAAATACCTGCCGGAAAGAGATGCAAAATACTATTTCGAAGTTTTGGCACAACGTGAAAATCCGGAAACTCAGAGCATCTTATTTGACGAAATTGCATTACTTGCAAAACGCAAAGATAAAGATGTTCCTGTAAGAGATGATATAAATGTAGCACTGAGAGATATCGTTCCGAGCAAACTCAAAGCATATTGCGAAATTGCTTCAGACCATTGCTTGCCGGAAAACAGAACAAAACTCAGAAGAATGATAACGATATCCTGGTACTAGAGTTCAAAAAAAAAGCAAAAAGAGACATCATAAGATGTCTCTTTTTTTGTTCGTTTTAATAATAAAACAAAGGGATTATGACCGAAATCATAATCCCTCTAAAGAACTAATAACAAATCTTATTTGCTAAGAAGTGTCTTAAATGCTTTACCTGCTGAGAATGAAGGAACATTCTTTGCAGCAATCTTAATAGTTTTGCCAGTTTGCGGGTTACGGCCATTTCTAGCAGCTCTGTGCTTAGATGAGAAAGTACCGAAACCTACTAAAGTAACTTTGTGTCCTTTCTTTACAGAAGTCTGGATTGAGTCAAGTGTTGCTGACAAAATCATTGAAGCATCTTTTTTAGATACTTTAGTCTTCTTTGAAATTTCTGCGATTAATTCTTCTCTGTTCATATAAATCCCCTTTCTTTATTTAACATGTACTATTATATACATTTATATTTATATTGCAATAGTTTTCGGGCATGTATATACAAAATAGGTACTATAAGTATAAAAATCTTAACATTAGCGTAA
>DBYM01000041.1:31361-42839 GCA_002309875.1 Cyanobacteria bacterium UBA1186 | reverse complement strand
CCGTTGAATTTATTTCAGCCGCCGTTTTTAACGTAGAAAAATAGGAGAAAAGTATTACATATCATATACAAAGTTCTGTCCTGTTATTCTTTCCGAAGCATCTTCGGTTAATGCCTGTTTAGCAAAGAACATTTGTTTTGCATATGATTGAATTTCAGTTTTATATGCTTCCTGGTCAAAAATATTTTCGTATTTTTTAAGATAATCAGTAATCGGATCTACCAAACCTTTAAGAGAGTTTAATGCAGTATCGCCAATTTGCTGGAAAACTTTTTCGCCAACACCCAATTCAGCCAATTTTTCAGTCAGGGTAAGAGATAAGAAACCATTATCATTAACAGCCTCTTCGGCTTTTTGGATTTCTCTCTGCTCCATAGCCTTTTTACCGTTTGCTTCAGCGGTAAACGGAAGGGCATTGTAGCCTTTGTACTCCTGTAAGAATGTGTTTAAGTTGAATGAGTTTGCCATTTTATAATCCCTGTTTTGTATTAATGTTATCGGCACATTTTTCAAAAACTTTAGGGTTTTAAGGGTAAATCTTTACAATTTGTTACAAATGGCAGAGGCAAACCAAATTACTGCTTAATAAAGTATTCAACCCATCTTATGAGGTCCGATATTTCATAAGGTTTCGGAAGATACACGTCAGCGCCTGCATCTAGGACTGCGGATTTGTCGTGTGTTGTGGTTGTAACGATAAATTTTGTATTAACGTAATTTTGTGAAGACTTCATTTCTTTTAAAAGTTTCAGTTCATTCAGGCTGCTTCCGCTGTCCATAATTATAACGGAAGGCTGTATTCCTGATTGGGCATCAATTTCGTCCTGAATATCATATCCCTGAAGTTCTAAAGTGGTTTGTATGAGGTACTTAAGGGAATCGTCCGCTTCTTTTATGTAGATAGAATTGTTTTTAACTGCGGGTGCAACGGAGTTTTCGCCCGTAAGTTTTGCCCTGTCTATCAGATAATTTGAGCCTGAAGGAACTTTTGCCATATTTTTAATTTCTTCAAGACGTGTAAGCAGAAGGTCAATATTCGGGAACAGGTTGAAGTTATCTATAATTCCGCCAATCAGAATTGAGACAAAATTTGACCTCATTCCTGCGTAACGTTCGCCGTTAAGAAGCATATATCCCCGTTTTGCATCAATTTCGGAATAGAATTTTGGTGCTACGGTATCAAAAGCGAAGGTTAAAAATTCCGCAAGTTTTTCTGCGCTGTATTTGTTGGTCACGATTATTATACTTGTATCCGAGAGTTGGCCTATAAAATCCGTTTCATCGAGGGCGGATTTTGCTATTGCAACAAAGGTTTGCACCATTTTGTCACCTGCAAGTTCGGTATAAACAGACTTGTAATTTTTCAGGTTTTCGATACTTGCAATTAAGACGGCATTGTTTTCGCTTGTGAGAACTCTTTTCAGAGTTTTTCTCACATATTTGATGTTCGGAAGCAGGGTTTTGTTATCAAGGTTTGCTTCAAAATCACGCCTTATGTGTGCCTTTATTCTTGTCTTAAATTCTTCGATGTTAACCGGCTCACTCCAAAAATCATCTGCACCGTTTTCGAGGACTTCAATTCTGTCGGAAATATCTGCGGATTTTGAAAGAGCGACGATTATCGGTCTTGTATTATAAGTAAGTGCCCTGATTTTTTTACAAAAATCCGCAAGGTTTTCTTCTATACTGTCGGATACAATAACCATTTCAGGCTCAAGATTTTGGAGCAAAACCATTCCGTCTTTGAGGTTTCTTGCTGCAACGGCATTTATTTCACTGTCGTTAAGGCATTTTTTATATTTTACGGATAATTCTTTTCTTTTATCTATAATCAGGACTGTAGCGAGCATTTCAGCGCCTCCTCGGGATTATAGACGGGAAAACTCAGAGAAAAAGTTGTGCCCTTGCCGACCTCGCTTTCAGCCTCAATTTTGCCCCCCATTGATTCAACAAGGTTTTTGGTTATATAAAGACCGAGCCCGTTACCCTGAGTTTTGCTCGTAAGGTGGTTTTCGAGCCTTATAAATTTTTCAAAAATTTTGTCGGTGTCTTCTTTGGGAATCCCGACACCTTCGTCTTTAACCCTGATTATAATCTGTTCATTGGCTATTGATGTCGTGACGGTGATTGTTGAGCCTTCTTCCGAATATTTGCAGGCATTGTCAAGCAGGTTTGTCATAATCTGCTGGAACTTTTCATCGTCTAACCTTGACGGAGGCAAATCGTTTTTGAAATCTTTTTTGAAATGGTGATTCGGGTATTTCTGAATAATAATCGGAAGGGTTTTTTCTATGTCCGAATTCACATCAACCGCTCTCATAAGCGGTTTGTCCGTACTGAGTTTTGATACGGTTAATATGTTTTCGATAAGATTAATAAGCCGGTTTGATTGTTCTTCAATAATTTTTACGAACTTTTTTTTGTTTTCTTCATCTATTTTATCCCATGAGTTCAAAAGCGTCTGAGAAAACCCTCTTATGCTTGTTAAAGGCGTTCTCATCTCATGTGAAACTGTCGCTATAAATTCGTCTTGTACTGAAGTATTCATAAAATACGTTATTTATTCTTCTTCCTGCATGAATTCTTTTTTAGCTTCTTCTATTGCATCGGATAACAAATCCAATTGGTCAGGAGCAAAAGTAACACCTTTTTTGGTAGGAAGCCATGTTGCACCGTCGTCTGTCGTGTAATAAATTCTGAGGTTAAAATAACTCTTGCCTCTATATTCCGAAACTGAAATTTGTAACTGTTCCGTATCCGATCTTTGAATTGTTGCAAGTATTTTTGGTTCTGACATTTTGTTTCTCCTATTGTATCTTAAATCCGTTTTTAACAACTGTTTCTGTAGCATTGTTTGCAGGAATCATCTTGCATGAATTGTTTAAATTGAAAGTATATACATCTGCCGGTCTTTTTGCGTAACCGTTCGGGTCAATTTCAATTGTTGCGGCAGTTGTTCCCGGCAAAAGTTTTTGTGCATTTGCGGGATTGCTTGCCGTCATTTTGAATTCCGAATCTAAATTGACAAAACTGTATATTGAATTTGCACTTGTTACGTTCATATTAACTATCATCAGAGACTGCCAGTTTGGTATCAGCAGAATTTTGTTGAGGAATGAAAAAGAACTTCCGTCATTGTAGTCGCTGATTGTTTTTTGGCAGGCCAATTCCGTTAAATAAACAGATTTTCCGAGATTAACGCCGAGCATTCTTCTGTTTGCATTGACTGCCAACTGAGGTATAAGCAGTGCGGCGATAATACCGATAATAGAAAGTGTAATAAGTGTTTCTGCCAAAGTAAAGCCAAATTTAGAATTTTTCATATTCGCTCCAATCATTCCTTACAAATTATAGTATATAACATATAATAACAAAAGTTAATAATTTGTCTAATATAGGTGTTTAGGTTAATATGAAATTATGGACTCTGGGAAGATTGTAGTAGTTGATGATGATAAATTAATGACCTCTGCCCTTTCAATACAACTGAAAGTGAGAGGTTTTTCCGATGCGCATTTTTTTAACAAACCCCAGGAGGCGCTTGAATTTTTGAAAGAAAATACCCCGGATTTGGTCATTTCGGATTTTCTTATGCCTGAGATGAACGGATTGGAATTTTTGAGCGAAGTAAAAAAACTTTATCCCGATGTGAGCAGAATAATTTTAACGGGTTATGCGGATAAGGAAAACGCAATTCGTGCGATTAATGAAGTCGGACTTTACAGATATATCGAAAAACCCTGGAATGACAATGATGATTTTATTATCACCATAAAAAACGGTATTGAAAGAAGTTATTTGCTTGCTCAGTTAAGACAAAAAATATCCGAATTGGAAGATGCAAAAAAAGAACTTGAAAAGTATTCACACAAACTTGAAGACCTTGTTGAAGAGAGAACTGCGGATTTAAAACAGGCAAACGCAAAACTCTCCGGAATTATTAATTATTGCGCTGACGGAATCGCAATTCTGAATGAGGACGGAATAATCGAGGAGGTTAATCCGGCATGTGAAAACCTTATCGGGCATGTTAATAACAAAATAGTAGGTTCTGCAATTGACGATTTTCTTTTCAGCAAAAAGACTTTTTTATCCAAAGAACTTCATAAATCCGAAGGCAACGAACTTTTCCTGAGAGACTTTTATATAACAAATCCTTTGAGCAACAACAATGTTCCGGTAGAAATAAGTTTTGCAAGAATTAACCCCGAGGAAGAATTTAAACGTTTTGTCGGTGTAATCAGAGATGTTACCGAACAGAAAAAATCCGATAAACTCAGAGATGATTTTATTGCGACGTTAACTCACGATTTGAGAACACCGTTACTTGCCGCAATACAGACACTAAAATATTTTCTTGACGGTGCGCTTGGAGATTTAAGCGAAAAGCAGAGACTTCTGCTTTCTACGATGCAGAAGAGCAACGAAGATTTACTCGGGTTAGTTAATGCTTTGCTTGAGGTTTATAAGTATGATGCGGAAAAACTTGTGCTGAACAAAACGGACTTTAATATATACGAACTTGCAAAACAGGTTTATGAGGAATTAAAACCGCTTGCACAAAACCGCAAACTTGATTTTGAACTCGAGTGTGAAAACAAGGATATGGAAATCAATGCCGATAAGGGCGAACTTCGCAGAGTAATCTGCAACCTTTGCGGCAATGCAATTAATTACACACAGGAAGGCGGAAGGGTTGTTATTACGGTAAAAAATGAGGGTAATGATTTAATCTTTTCGGTTTCCGACAACGGTTGCGGAATTCCTGCCGAGGATATCCCGAATATGTTCCAGAGATTTTCGCAGGGGACAAGCAAAAAACGTTCGACGGGAACAGGTTTGGGGTTGTATTTATCAAGGCAGATTATTGAATCTCATGGCGGGAAAATATGGCTCGAGAGTGTTCTGAACAAAGGCAGCGAGTTTTCTTTCCTATTGACTGATACCGTAAAGACCAAAGAAAAAGCGGGAGTTTAGTATGATCAATGTTCTTTTAATTGAAGACCATGAATTATGGAGAATGGGATTATCCATGCTTCTTGAGAAAGCAGAGGACATAAATCTTGTTGCCGAGGCGGGTGACGGCTTAGACGGAGTGCGCAAGGCAAGAGAACTTTCGCCTGATGTTATTCTTATGGATATCGGGCTTCCGAATATGGACGGAATTGAGGCAACCTGCCGTATAAAAGAATTTTTACCCGAGGCAAAAATTTTGATTTTTACTTCCCGTGACAGTGATAAAGATGTTTTTGAGGCTTTTAAAGCGGGTGCGGACGGTTATATTATGAAAGGGGCATCACCCGAACAGACAATCAGTGCAATAAAAGCGGTTTATGAAGGGGTTGGTTGGATAGACCCCGCCATTGCAAAACTTGTTTTTTCAAACCTCAGAAATACGTCAAACTCGGGTACTGCAACCGAGAATATAGGAAATGTCAATAAAAACACTTACGGATTAACCGAAAGGGAATTAGATGTTCTTTCGCTGATGGTTGAAGGTCTTTCAAATCCGCAGATTGCAGATAAATTAATTATTTCAACCGCTACTGCAAAAGCACACGTACACAGTATTTTACAAAAACTTTGTGCCGCAACAAGGACACAAGCAACGTATAAAGCAATAAACGAAGGGTTGGTATCATAATGTTTTCAGCACTTGCCGGCTCAATAATGGCAGCAAAAGTCCATTTTAGCCAGATAAAATATCCTATCATGAAAAAGCGTGACAGAGGTGTTGCCGAATGTATTTATCAGAATGAAGTTGATAAAATCGATATCACCGAAAAATACGAAAAAAGTAAAATGCCCGAATCAGGATATATGACAAACGAGGAATATGAAGCACTTTCGAGGGCAAAGACCAAACATGAAATCAAAGTTACCGAAGCGGAAATGCCGAGTGACCCCAATATGGTTTATGTTCCTCAGCATACTTTTAAATTGGTTAAATACAACGACCCCGTGGGTAGTCCTGAATTATCCCTTCCCCGCAAACTTAATTTTGACAGACAGATCAATGCTCAGGGCATAATTTCCGGTGACAAAACAATGCTTGTTTATCCTGCGGTTTATTATTATGCTCAGAGCGACTGCACCTCCTGCGATTTGTTTTTGATAAAACTTGATCCGACGCTTACGGATACCGAGAAGGCAATGAGGGCAAATATTATTCAGAGGGACGAAACTCCGCTGATTTCAACGGATAAAGACATTGATACAAAATTCATTTTCAGAACGCTTACCCCGATTGATTTTTCAAGCAACAATAAAAAACTTGTGGTTAAGGAAAAAATCGGCCACAGGCATGACGGAATTTGGCAGACAAATCTCTGGGTTTACGATTTTGAAAAGAAGAAAGCGGTTAAACTTCCACAGATAAGGGAAGCGATAATTAATTATTGGGCAGAAGCGGGCGGAGTAGATTTTGACGAGAACAGATGGGATATTTTCCCGATGGGATTTGATGCAAACGACGATAACAGGATTATAGTATCCGCCTATGCTTATACAGGAGATGTTCCGCAGTTTTTGGGCACATGGAGTATTGATACGGAAGGCAATAATTCCAAACTTGAATCTAAAGAAGGCTCTGATGTTCCCGTTGCCGTTATAGGTTACAGGCTTGCCGAAGATTCCGTAAAAGATGCTACCGAGGTTGAATTTGAAGCAAAACAGGCCAAGCAAAAAGAAAAAATAGAAAAGAAAAACATTAAAAAGACAGCAAAGTTTGACAAGAAGATAAAAAAACTTGAATATAAGCGCAAAATTGAGCAGATGGATATGGAAACATATATGAAGATTCAGGAGCGAAAGAAGGCGCAAAAAGAACTGAAAAAATCGGTTAAGGCAAAAAAAGCAGAGACCAAAGCGGAAGCCAAAGCCAAAAATAAGGCTGAAAACGGCAAACAGTAATTATATTTACCCCTTCCTACACCATACGAAGGATTTATTCCGACAGATTTTAAAGAATTAAAAAAATCTGCCGATTAAATTGGTATGGAAAACCGAAATGGTTTTTCATACCTCCTCCCCAAGTCTGGTAGCCGTTCTCTATGTAACGGCTTTTTTTTATGCGGAAAATTGCTTATCTGCAAAATCGTGCGCCCAACTGACCCTGTTTTTCCAGCCCTTTAAATATTTCTTTTTATCAGGGTTATTCTGCGCGATTGCTTCGTATTTGTTAAGCCTGAGTTTTTCGAATTTTGCACAGTCACCGTTTGATGCCTCCAAAAATTCTCTTGCTCTGCTGACACCCATATTTACTGCGGTATCAAAGGCATAAAGTGCCAATTTCGGGTCTTTAATTTCATCTGCACCAACTGCGAGATAAAAATCGTTGTAATACAAATCCCGAACTTCTGTTTTGGTTATGTATTTAACATGTTTTTTAGGCAGCCCTCTTCTCGTTCTGTAAGCGTCATAAGTTTTTTGCTGAATTCCGTAGTTGCAGGCCTGTCCGCAGTCATTTTCAACATAGCCGCCTTCTCTCTCAAGGACAAAACTGAGCATTTTGTCAAAATCATCTTTTTCTCTCGGTTTGCTTTTTTGTGCGGGATAAGTTTCAATTCCCGTGCCTTTTGCGGGTTTTACCGTTGCAGAACTGCTGCGGGTTTTTGTAAAAGTATCCGTATTTGTGAGGACCGGCACTTGCAAAGATAAATCGCTTTTGAATGAAGGAAGCGGATTAACGGGCTTGGTGTTCAGGGTATAAATATCAGTTGAAGACAGTTTGAAATCATTTGCCGAAGGAAGGCTGTTAAATCCATAACCCCAAAGCGGAAGCCTAAAATTCATATTAAAATTCAGGGGACTTCCAAACCCAAACGGACCAAAACCGAAACGCCCAAAATCGAACATATTGGTAAATATGTTCGGCATAACTCCAAAACTAAAAATTGGGATAAAAGCGCTCATAAGAATTCTCGTGTTTGTATATACATGTATATAAACGTTTTTTCCTCTGAAAAATTTACTTTTTTGTAAAGAAATATTACGCCGACAGGTTAGTTATAAAACCTTATCACATCTATGTTATAATTAAGTAACAGGATAAAAGGGGTTAAGTGGTAAACCGAATACCCAAATCCTGATAACTTAAATAAAAGGGAGAAATATGAATAAAAATCAGTCAATCGGAATTTATATAATTCTTGGGATAATGATACTTGCTTTTGTATCTATGCTGTTTACGGGTCCGACTTCAAGCACGGAGGAACTTTCATACACAACTTTTATGCAAAAGGTTGAGAATAAAGAGATAAAAAGTGTTGATATGATGAAGGATTCTCTGATTGCCGTACCTGTCAAACAGCCGGAAGCAAAGAAAACAGAGGTTTCTCCATGGTACGGCGAAGTTAAACCACCGCAGGTTCAATACAAGGTAGCGTTCCCCGAAAACTCCGATATACTGAAAGACCTTGAGAAGAACGGTGTTGAAATAAATGTTAAAAGAGCATCAGAATCAGGCTCAATGTTCGGTCTCGGCTCATCATTCTTAACAATACTTCTTGTATTGGGTTTTGTATTCCTTATTATAAAATCAATTCAGGCAGGCGGTGCTCAGGCAATGTCTTTTGGCAAAAGCAGAGCCAAGATGCTTATGGATAACAAGGTTAAAACAACATTCAACGATGTTGCGGGCATTGATGAAGAGAGAAAAGAACTTGAGGAAATTGTAGATTTTCTTAAGCACAGTGATAAATACGTTAAACTTGGTGCAAAAATTCCGAAAGGTGTTCTTTTGGTCGGCGCTCCCGGTACAGGTAAAACTCTTATGGCAAAAGCGGTCGCAGGCGAAGCAGGTGTTCCGTTCTTTTCCATAAGCGGCTCCGATTTCGTTGAGATGTTTGTAGGTGTCGGTGCTTCCCGTGTAAGAGATTTATTTGAGCAGGCTAAAAAACACCAACCCTGTATTGTATTTATTGATGAAATAGATGCTGTCGGACGTCAGCGCGGTGCAGGTTTAGGCGGCGGGCATGATGAAAGAGAACAGACCCTTAACCAATTGCTTGTTGAGATGGACGGATTTGATGAAAATACAAATATAATTATTCTTGCTGCTACAAACAGACCTGACATATTGGATAATGCGCTTTTAAGGCCCGGTCGTTTTGACAGGCAGATTGTTATTAACAAGCCTGACGTTCTTGGCCGTGAACAGATTTTGAATGTTCATGCAAAGAATAAACCGCTTGCCAAAGAAGTTGATTTAAAAACGCTTGCAAAACGTACTCCCGGATTTACGGGTGCGGATTTGTCAAACCTGCTGAATGAAGCGGCGCTTTTGGCGGCACGTCACGACAAGGCTGAAATTGAAATGCCTGATTTGGAAGAAGCGATTGATAAAGTTATGGCAGGGCCTGAAAAGAAAAGCAGGATTATATCCGACGAGGAAAAAGAAAACACCGCTTACCACGAAGTCGGACACGCATTACTTGCAAAACTGCTTAAAGATTGTGATCCGCTTCACAAAGTTTCTATTATACCTAGAGGTATGGCTTTGGGTATTACGCTTACTTTGCCCGAAAAAGACCACCTGACAATGAGAAAAAATCAACTGCTTGACAGAATTACAATGATTCTCGGCGGTCGTGTTGCGGAAGAGATAATTTACGGCAAGGATAATATTACGACAGGCGCTTCAAATGATTTGGAAAAAGTTTCCGCTCTTGCAAGAAGCATGGTGCAGACTTACGGTATGAGTGAAAAAATGGGCAACCTTGCTTATGGCAAAGAGCAGGAGCATGTATTTATGGGACGTAATTTCGGTAATACGAGAGATTTTTCGGAAGAAATTGCGGCCGATATAGATAAAGAAGTTAAGAAGATTGTTGATGAACAGTATGCTCAGGCTAAAAAACTGCTTGAAGAAAACAGGGATATGCTTGAACATATTGCAAAAACACTTCTTGAAAAAGAAACCCTTGATGAGAAAGAGTTTGAGGAATTAATGAACGAAGTTAAATCCAAACGCACTTTCGATAATTGGCAGGGGTAAAGGGGTAAATATAGGGGTAGGTGTAAAGGGGTAAATATAAGGCTCAAGAGGCAATACTTGCTTGATAAGAAATCAGACAGATTACAACTTCATGAAAGGTGATAAATATGGACAGAGATGAATTAATTTTCCAAGAGTACAAACTTTATGCGGAGCAAAAAGAAAATTTTATTGACAGAAACTTTAAGACAAACAGATTTTATATGATATCTTTTGTGGCAATTGTTTTGGCAATGATTTTTACGGGTAATGTTGTATTTATGGATAAAGTAAGTGCGACGCTTCTGTTTGCCGTTATAGGTATTTCGGTTTGTACACTGTGGTGGATGAATGTTGATTCATATAATACACTTATAAAGGTGAAATTCTCAAACGTTATTGAAGCCATTGAAGAAAAATTCCCCGTAAAACCGTTTACGGACGAGTTTAAGGGTATTGAAGATTTCAGAAACAAAAAAGTTTTCATGTTTTCCGATATTCAAAAATTTGTGGCCGTTTTTGGTGCATTATTCTTCTTTGCCGTTTTCGTAAGCGAAATCTCTCCTTTGGTTGCGGCTTGCTGGGATAAGTTTATCACAATCATCGGTTTGGTAAAGGGCGGAATATAGCATAGAAATTTGGAAGGTCAGAGATGAAGGCAAAGGAATACGGCATTGTTGCCAATTGGAATTATGTAATATTGTCAATAATTGTTCTCACGGTTTGTACGCTTTTGATTTTGTACATGCCCGGAGTAAGAGATTTTGACGGAATGGTTTTGAAATCAGTTCAGAAATTTCTCTCCCCTTATCCTTCTTACATACCGTTGTTTTTCTCGGAGTTCGGACGTGATTATAACATGTTTTGGCCTCAGTTCGCCGCTTGCTGTGCTTTGGTTTCAAATCAGAAATATTTAAAAGCATTCCTTTTGGTTTTCTTTGTGCAGACATCTTATCTGCTTACAATGCTTATAAAGAATTTTGTCTGCCGTACAAGGCCATGCGGAGATGCATACCCGGGATACAGTTTCCCATCTTGTCATGCTGCAACGGAAATGACACTTTTGGGGATTTGCATCTGCCTTATTATGCACTATACAAGAAGTGCTTTTTGGCGGTATTTCCTCTCCGTATTTTTAGGAATTTATATATTTATGGTCTGCATTTCAAGACTTTGGCTCGGACACCATTTCCCTATCGACGTAATTGCAGGATTGTTCCTTGGGGTGCTTTGCGTCAATCTGTATGTTATTCTCTGCAGATTTTTTAACAGATAAAAATTTATTTCGACTGCGGTTTTGTAAGAACACTGATTAAACTCAGGCCGAACATTATGAGTAAAAGCACCAAAATGTATGCAAAATAGTGTTTTAAAGTGCCCGTGAAATAGGTTGCGATTGCACCACCTGCGATAGCGACAGAGGTCAATATTGCGACCGTAATCTTCTGCGAAAAACCTGCTTTAAGCAGTTTGTGATGAATGTGCTCCGCATCGGCAACAAA
>DBYM01000041.1:28777-31302 GCA_002309875.1 Cyanobacteria bacterium UBA1186 | reverse complement strand
ACCATAAACGGAAGCATAATTGCAAGAGTTGCACCCTTCATTACTCCCGAAATTGAGAGTGTTGCAAGCAGAAATCCCGAAAATAAAGCCCCCGAATCTCCCATAAATATCTTTGCGGGATTGAAATTGAATGTCAGGAAAGCAAGCATAGAGCCTGCCAAAATAAAGCCGATTAATGCGGTAATAGGCTGAGCAGGACTTACGGATACGGCTATGAGCGCCAAAGTAATTGAACTTACCGTAATAACGGAGCCTGCAAGACCGTCAACTCCGTCAATAAAATTAACCGCATTTGAAATTCCCACAATCCATAGAACTGTTATCGGGTATGAAAATATTCCGAGTTGGATTGCTCCTGTTCCGAAAGGGTTAAACATTGTATCTATTTGCACACCCAAAAGATAAACTATCGTGGCAATAGAAAGTTGAATAACAAGTTTGAACTTGGCGTCCAGATTATAGATATCGTCAATCAAACCGAGCAGAAACATTAAAGATCCGCCGAGCAGAATACCCGAAAGCAGACTTCCGTAGGGGTAATAACTCAGAATTACCAAAAACAGAAAAGTGAGCATTGTACTTGCCCAGATTGCAATTCCGCCGAGCCTTGAAATCGGGTTTTTGTGTATTTTTCTTTCATTTGGTACATCAACAAGCCCTTCTTTTTGGGAAAAATCGATTACAAACGGCACAATAAACACTCCTAACAGGTAGGAAATGAATGCTCCGATTATATGTGCTTGTGTCAGTTTTACTATCATTTAAGCCTCTTAAAAGATTAATACAACGGGTGAGCCTTGCATAATTTCAAAGCATCTGCTCTTAATTTTGTGAGGATTTCCTCATTATCGGAGTTTTTGATTGCTTCGGATATAATTCTTGCAACCTCTCTCATATCCTCTTCTTTAAATCCTCTTGTCGTCATGGCGGGAGTTCCCAAACGGATACCGCTTGTAACGAAAGGACTTTGAGGGTCATTCGGAACGGTATTTTTGTTGGCGGTAATTCCTACTCTTTCAAGAACATTTGCCATGTCTTTACCCGTTTTGCCCGTTCTTCTCAAGTCTAATGTCATAAGGTGATTTTCCGTCATACCGCCCACTATATCAAGTCCGTTATCCAAAAGCCCTTGTGCAAGTGCCTTTGCGTTTCTGACGATTTGTTTTGCGTATTCTTTAAATTCCGGAGATGCCGCTTCTTTAAGGGCAACTGCTTTTCCTGCAATAATATGCTCAAGAGGTCCGCCCTGACAGCCGGGGAACACGGCTTTGTCGAGTTGCTGTGCCAAATTCTCGTCACACATAATTATGCCGCCTCTCGGACCTCTGAGGGTTTTATGAGTGGTAGTTGTAACGAAATGTGCATAACCTGCAGGTGACGGGTGAACTCCCGCAGCAACAAGTCCCGCAATATGGGCAATATCAGCAAGCAGATATGCTCCGACTTCATCAGCGATTTCTCTGAACTTTTTGAAATCAATTATTTTTGAATAGTTGCTTGCTCCGCAGATGATGAGTTTTGGTTTGTGTTCAAGAGCCATTCTGCGGACGTCTTCGTAGTCAATATTTCCGTTTTCGTCAACGCCGTAACTTTTTACGTCAAAGAAAATTCCCGAGAAGTTGACGGGTGAGCCGTGGCTCAGGTGTCCGCCGTTTGACAGGTCCATACCCAAAACTTTATCTCCTGCTTTGAGGACGGACATAAATACAGCCATATTTGCCTGAGCGCCCGAATGAGGCTGAACATTGGCATGAGCCATTCCAAAAAGTTCGCAGGCGCGTTTTTGCGCAAGTTCTTCCACTTTATCAATGGCTTCGCAACCGTTATAATAACGTTTATGAGGTTTTCCTTCAGCATATTTATTTGTAAGAATTGTTCCGCAGGCTTCCATTACGGCAGGCGAAGTGAAATTTTCACTCGCTATGAGTTCAATGTTGGTTTGCTGTCTGCGTAATTCTTCTTCTATATATCCCGCAAGTTCCGGGTCAATTGCTCTGACTTTATCTAAATTCATTTACACTCTCCTCTCGTCTTATTTAATTATATTTAAAATTACTTCGGCAGGCAAAATGTAAATTTATCTTACCAAACCGCCGAGAGCCATAACATCTTCGTAATCCGCACCTGCTTCAAGAATATCTTCCGCAGTAAATCCGAACAGGGTAATAGTATCAATAACCTCGTTTTTATTGTTCATGTGTTTAACGACGTTATTTAATGCCGACTCTCTGGTCATATATTTGAATTTATCATTAACGTTTCTGTTTAAACTTCTTGATTTAGCCTTACCCATTCAGTTCTCCCAAAGATAAAAGTGCTACACCTATCATACCCGAAAAATTACCTGCTGTCGCTATTCTTATTGAAGTTGGTGTCGTAACAATATCCGCATTTACGGCATCTTCAATCTTTTTCGGGTCAACAAACTGTGCCATTGAGCCTGATAATACCACACAATCAGGGTCAAAAATATTTGCAAGTCCCATAATACCGATTGTTATATCATTTATCCAACGGTCAAAGAC
>DBYM01000041.1:0-28718 GCA_002309875.1 Cyanobacteria bacterium UBA1186 | reverse complement strand
CATTTCCTCTGCGGTAATTTTTAATGCAGTTCCTGAAGCGTATGCCTCATAGCAGTCCCAACTGCCGCATGAACATTTTCTTCTGTGGTCGGGAAACATCTTAAAGTGCATTTCTCCCGCAGCACCCGATTTACCCTTCAGAATTTTGTCATTAATAATTATTCCTCCGCCTACCCCTGTTCCGAGAGTAAGCATAACGGAAACTTTTGAACCTTTTGACGCACCGATTTTATATTCTGCCCATGCAGCCGCATTTGCGTCGTTCTCAAGAAAAACGGGTTTTCTCGATAGACTTTGAAAATCTATTGTGTAATACCCTTCGACCAAATTGCCCGTAGAGCCTATAACTGCGGTATTTTCGTTGTTGACGGCCCCTGCCGTCGCAATAGCAATAACATCAACTTCGTCTTCATATTTTTTTATCTGACTGCGGAGGATTTCTTTAATTCCGTCAATATCTTTAGGCGTCGGGAATTTAACGGGCTCTTCCGTCAATTTACCCGTTTCATCAATTATTGTACTGTATATTTTCGTTCCGCCTATATCAAATGCTAATGCTCTACGCATTTTTATACTCCATAAATCTTTTAACTATTAACTGAGGCCTTGTTATGGCCGAGCCTATTACGACAGAATGCGCACCAAGTTCAAACCCTTTTTTTACATCTTCGGGAGTCCAAATTCTGCCTTCAAGTATTACGGGCTTGTTAAGTGCTTTAACAAGTTTTTCAAGAAGTCCGAAATCAGGGGTTTCGGTTGCTTCACCCGATTCGTCGGTATATCCCGCAAGGGTTGTCGAAATTATATCCGCACCGAGTTCCGCACAATTTATTCCTTCTTCAAAAGTAGAAATATCGGCCATTGCAAGCCTGCCTGCCTGATGAATTTTTTCAATAATATCTTTCAGTGTGCAGTTATTTCTCGGTCTTGAAGTCCCGTCAAAAGCAATAATATCGGTACCCGCCCGAATGAGTTCCTCAACCTCTTTTAATGTAGGAGTTATATAAACTACACTCCGCCAATTTTCGGGAAGTTTTTCGGGCTTTGTCAAACCGATAACAACCGCTCCCAAAGCCTTTGCGTTTTTTACGTCTCTTGCACCTGCGACGCGCAGAAATTCTGCTCCTCCGTTTATGACTGATTTCATCATTGCAAGCATGCATTTTTCATCGTAAAAAGGCTCATTGGGCATTGCCTGAGAAGATACTATAACTTTTCCCTTAATATCGTTTATGATAGTCATAGAATAATTTTAACATTTATAAAAATTTCATGTTGCGGATATTAAGTTTCGTAACTATAATGTTAATTAAAAGAGGTTAAGGATATGGTAAACAAAAATTCATTTTTATGGATTTTTCTTGCGGTAGTCATTGTTGCAACCGGAGCATGCATGTTTTGCCTGAACAAAAGCGGAGAAAAAATCTTAAATTCCGTTGAAAATCAGGACAAAAAGCCTGTTCAGACAAAATCTCAGACGGAACAGAAAGAACCTGAAATAAAATCCGATTTGTATTCCAATACACCATATAACCTGCCCTTGATTTCAATTGTGGATATTTCAAAACTTCCGCCAAAGATTAAACAGTCGGTTGATGAAATTCTTGAAACGGCTCAGGGCTTTTATTACCTCAAATATAATGACCATAACAAAGAGGTTGATATAATTCTTCAAAACCCTGTAAGCGAAGGTGATACGTATTCAAGACACAATCTTGAATTTGCACATATTTCATCAGACGGAAATATCACATACAAGCGGAAAGGTTATACGGGTGAAGACGGTGAAACCGCAAATGCTGTTACTTCTGACGGAGACTTTTGGGAGTTTGATACGTCCGTAGAGCCAAACAGACCTCTTAAACATATTGTTTACGAAAAGAAGAATAAAATAAAATTTGAAGAAACATGGAATTATGACGAAAAAGAGCCTGTTAAATATGAGATGAAGGACGGAAAAGGGAAAACGATTTCGATTATGAAGGAAACGGTTGAAAACGAGTCTAATTTCCGAAAAGAACATATATTCTATGACCATGAAGGTAATACTGAAATGAGTGTTTCCGCAAATTATGACGGAGCCGAAATTTCAAGATTTACATATTATAATGCGGACAAAAATGACGGAATAACGATTATCAGTGAAATATCCGACGGTACGAAAAACAAAGAACAGATTTATAATAAAGACTACGAACTTCAGGCTACGGTTGTTGCCGATTACAAAGACGGAGTCAGAGAAGATATAAAACTTATGGATAAAGACGGAAAAGAAGTTGAAAAATTGTCAAATTAACTTATTTTCTTAGGTCTTGTAAAGATTTCCATAATTTTGCTCATAGAATAAACGGCAAGCCCCGTAACTGTGGCATAACCCGCATAACTCAGCAGGGCTTTTCCGTAGAATTTTTTCAGGTTTTTAACCAAAGGCTCGGAAAGACCTACGGTTTTGGCAAGTTTTATTCCTTTATAACTTGCCATTGCTTCTTCGGCAACGGTAGGAAGCATGCCCGCAACCGCTATGGTTGTACAGTTGTCCAAAACCCAATCCAAAGCATTTCTTGGTGCATCTTTCGGTTTCGGTCTTGAAAAAGTTGCAATTGAGGCCATTAACCCGGAAATTACATATCCGGGGACACGGAGTTTTTGGAGGACTTTCCCGAATTTACTCGAGAGGTGATTAACGGCATGCCCGAGTTCATGAAATCCCGTAATTGTCGCCTTATCTTTGTTAAGCCTTATGGTTTTCAATTTTGGCTCATAACAGGCGTTTAATCCGGCTTTAATTTCCGCATCTGCAACGGCAAATCCGTCCCGAAGTGCTGCTCCTTCCTGCGGACTGAAGGCAAGATGTTCAACCTGCAGACCTTTTTGCAGCAATCCCGATTGTTCCACGGCTCTGTCAAAATAGTCACGATAAAGATAATTGTTGGCATGCTCTCTGAGCATTTGCTTTTCAAACGGATTTGAAAAAGAAGGGAGCAGTTTGAATAAAACTGCGGAAGCGGCAGATGCCAAATAGAAGCCTACAAGCGCATCTTTTTCATTTCTGCGCACATAGGTATTCCCGTTATAGTTGTAAGTGTTATTTACACTCCTTACCACTTCACTATTCCTTCATATAGAATTCTACATGTTTATAAAAACATTTTTTCCCGGGATATTGCCTGAATTTATGAAGTTTGTTACAAAAATTAAAAACCCTGGGCTTTTGGCTTTCGGGTTTTTAATTTGTAGTGTAGTTTTTGATGATTTTAATCTGCTTTTACAGAAGCATCATCTGTGGCCTGAAGCTGTTTTGACTTGTAATTGTGAATGACTGCATCAACAAGTAAGTCGTAGGAAGAACTCTTTTCGATATTCGGGAATTCTTCTTTCAGTTGTTGTCTGACCATTGCTTCCAGCCTTTGTTCGTCAGATCTTATTTTAAGTTCTGTTCCTGACAGAGACTTAATATAATCCTCATTTACAAACTTTTGATTTTCGGAAAAAGTCAAAAGGTTTGCTTTCGGATTCATTGATTCTTTAATTGACTTAAAAAACTTAAACATAATGTCCTTCTTTCACTTCACCTTCACTTGTACCATATTAAAGTTTGGTGAAGATTAAAATTTACTCATTTCTGAAAAGTTGTTACAAATGTTTACAATTATGGCCTAAAAATGCCTGTTTAAACGATTTTTCTCTCTTCTATACTCCTATTTTCGAGAAGTCTGTTAGTATTATATACTTATTTTTGAGTTCGGACAATAGTGCCAAACGGTTGTTTTTAATTTTTTCATCATTATCCATTACGAGTACGTCTTCAAAGAATTTTGTAACAGCAGAATTCAGACCTGACAAGGCTTTTAGATAATCGGAATAATTGCCGTTAAATAAAACTTTCTGCATTTCTTTGTAAAGATTTTTTTCGGCATCATAACTGAACAATGCTTCATTAATTCCTGTATTTACGCTCTCCTTGAGAATTCTTAAAACTCTGTTTGCATTTTCAACCAATTTAGTGTCATTCAGCGTTGAAACAGCCTTTACTCTTTCCAGATAATCGCAAAGGTCATGGCATGGATTTATTCCTGCGCATGCTTCCAAAACTTCTTTTTTGTATGTATCGGACAAGAAAATTATGAGCCTTTGTACGAAAAATTCCTCAATGTCGGATTTTACGTCAGCGTTTACCGGCAGAAGTGCAAGTGCTTCGTCAATAAGTTTTGATAAATCAAGTTTCAGACCATGTTCCAAAACGGTTTTTATAATACCTAATGCCGCACGTCTTACTCCTAACGGGTCTGAAGAACCTGTCGGTTTTTTGCCTGCGGCAAAAACCGCACAAATTGTGTCGATTTTGTCCGCAATACCTACAACCTGCCCTTCAACACCTTTGGCAGTTTCGCTTTCAGCATTCAGAGGGAAGTAGTGTTCCTTAATTCCTTCGCAAACTTCGGGTTTTTCGCCCGCAACTCTTGCGTAATCAGCGCCGATAAATCCCTGAAGTTCGGTAAATTCAAATACAAGACTTGTGGCCAAATCCGCTTTGCATAATTCAGCCGTTCTTTTTACGGATTCTGACGGGTTGATTTTTCCTGCAAGTTTTATAATTCTCTGAGTTTTGTCATAAACAGAGCCCATGCCTTTTTGGAAGGTCATGCCCTTCAGGTTTTCAACATAACCGGCAAGAGGTTTTTTTGTATCTTCGTTGAAGAAGAATACCGCATCGTCAAGTCTTGCCTTAATTACACGCAGATTTCCCGCTTTGATATTTTCAAACTCGTTTCCGATATAGTTTGTAATTGTGACGAATTTGTTTATTAATTTTCCGTCTTCTTTTTTATAAAGAGCAAAGTATCTCTGATGAGTTTCCATAACGGTTACGGCAACTTCCTGCGGAATGGTCAGGAATTCTTCGTCAAAATTGCAGACAACCGCAACGGGATATTCAACAATGAATGTAACTTCTTCAAGCAGGTCATCGGAAATTTTTGTAACCGCATTTAATTTTTCCGCTTCTTTGTTTGTAATTTCCAGAATTTTGTTTTTTCTTTCTTCCTGATCAACGATTACATAGGCATCACGCAGTTTATCAACATATTCATCAGGATTATTGATTACAATATTTTGAGTTGAAAATCTGTGTCCGTTTGTAATGTTCGAAGAATCTTTATCAATAATTCTGATTTTAACTTCTTCTCCGTCAAGAATTGAAAGCACCCATCTTATCGGACGTGAAAATTTAACGTCATTTGCGCCCCATCTCATAAAGTGAGGGCCCTGGAGTTTTGAAAATATTACGGGAACGTTTTCCTTCAGCAATTCTTTTGTGTCTTTACCTTTGACAGAAATTTTTGCATAAACGTAATTGTCTTCAATATATAAATCTTTTGGTTCAACTCCGTTTTTCTTTGCAAAGCCTTCGCCCGCTTTGGTAAGATTTTTATTTTCATCATAAGCAACATTTGCAATCGGCCCTTTGACGGTTTTTTCAAGGTCGGGCTGTGAGTTTGCAAGCCCTTCAATAATTACGGCAAGACGTCTTGGTGTAGCCATAACTTTAATATTGTCATACCCGACATTATTTTCATTCAGAAATGACTTAAACCCTGCTTCCAACTGAGTTATAGCCATTGGGATAAACTTGTACGGCAGTTCTTCCACTCCGATTTCCAGTAAATATTTGCTCATGTATTTAATTCTCCAATTATTTTCGTCTTTTACAATTATATAGCAAAATTATTCAGAATGATTTTACTATTTGCGGACCTCTCATTTACCCCTTATTTATTTAGTATTTTTGTAGCGAGGAATAAATCTTCGGGATAAGTAATTTTGATATTGTTCATATCACCTTCAACAATATAAACTTTACCGAGTCCGTATTTTACGATAAGCCCGCAGTCGTCGGTAAAACTCGCCTCTTTATCTTTTTTTGCAAGTTCATGTGCTTTTTTAATAAGAGAAAGCCTGAAACATTGAGGTGTCTGAATTCTGCGCAAAGAACTCCGCTGCGGTATTGATTCAATGAAGTTATCTTTGACCTGTATTATGGTATCGGAAGACGGTATTGCCACTCCGACAGCATCATTTTTCTCAAGAGCCTTTACGCAATCGGATATAATTCTCTGAGAAACACATGGTCTTGCGCAATCATGGATTAAAACGTTTGCCTCGTTGTCATCAACCGCACTTACTCCGATAGAAGAACTTTCCGTTCTTGTTTCGCCTCCGCAAAGCACTTTTAATACTTTTTTGTATTTATTTTCACCGATTATTTCATAAGCCTTATCAATGTATTTCGGCGTTACTACAACGATAATTCCGTCAATTACGTCAGATTGCTCAAAGGCATTAATTGCATGTTCAAATATTGTTTTGCCTGCAATCTTAGCAAACTGTTTCGGCAGGTTTCCGCCGAATCTGTTTCCCGTTCCCGAGCCCAATATTATTCCGTAATTCTTCATTTTTAAACTTTCGACCTTTCAAGTTTATCTGTAATCAGTATATCACAATTAAAATTTGATATGTTTTTACTTGAAATTACTATATTTAAAGGAGTTAAAACATACCAAAATATAGTTTAATAGAGTGAGAATACTATACACTTCGGAGATAATTATGGATATATTTGCAGTCATAGGTTGCTTTCTGGGTATAGGGTTAATCCTTCTCGGACAAGCCATGGAAGGCGGAAATATCGGACAATTGTTGCAGATAACCGCAGCATTTATCGTACTTGGCGGTACTTCAGGTGCTATTGTTTTAAGTTTCCCTATGCCGACGATACAATCTGCAATTGCGATGCTGCATGATGTATTTTTCCCTCCGCAATCCGATTATGAAGGATTGGTAACGGAAATAGGCGGATTTGCAACGAAAGCAAGAAAAGAAGGAATTATCGCACTTGAAAAAGAAGCAAATAATGCTTCAGATGCACTTTTGGCACTCGGACTCGGAGCGGTTGCCGACGGTACTGATCCGACTCTTGTAAGAGATATGATGGAAAATCAACTTAATCAACTTGAGGCAAAAGTTGCAAATGCAGCAAAGGTATATGAATCATTCGGCGGATATTCTCCGACATTAGGTATTATCGGTGCGGTTATGGGTTTGATTCAGGTTATGCAGAACTTGTCTGACCCTTCAAAACTCGGTGCAGGTATTGCGGTTGCGTTCGTTGCTACGATTTACGGTCTGTTTGCCGCTAACCTCGTTATGATTCCGCTCGGTACAAGAATTAAGTTTATTTATCAGAAAGTATTTTTATACAAAGAGATGATTATTGAAGGCGTGCTTTCAATTCAGGCAGGTGAGAGCCCTGTTCTTATCGAAAGAAAATTACGTTCATTCATTTTGGATAGTAAAGTAGAAGTTAAGTCTAATGGCTAAAAAAGAAAAACACGAAGAACATGAAAACTTGGAAAGGTGGCTCGTTTCGTACGGCGACTTTATTACGCTTTTGTTCGCAACTTTCGTTGTTCTTTATGCACTTGCACAGGTTGATGCAACGGACTTTGCAAAACTTGAGGAATCTTTGAAGAGTGCTTTCAGCCAAAACACATTGCTTGAAGGTCAGCCTGATATTTTTGACGCAAATCAGTCAATATTTGATCAGCAGCAGGCGAATTCTTTTATTCCGTCGCTTATGGTCGAATACATAAGTCCTAAGTATGAAGAAGCATCTTTTAAAGAAATTGACGAAGAAATAAAAGAACTTACCGATTTGGGCGAACTTGAGGGTATAAGTTCCAAAATTACGGATATGGGACTTTTATTAACCTTTGACGACAAATATCTTTTTGCTCCGGCTTCCGCATATCTCGATACAAAAGCCAAAAAATTATTGGATAAAGTCGGGGTGTTAATATGCAAAAAATTTGTACTTCACTATATGCTTGTTGAAGGTCATACTGACAGCCATGCAATGAGCAGTCAGATTTATCCTTCCAATTGGGAACTTTCGGGTGCGAGAGCGTGCTCGGTCGTAAGATATCTGATAAGCAAGTTCAAATTTGCACCGTCTTTGTTCTCTGCAATAGGATATGCGGATACAAGACCGCTTGAAACCGCTACTTCATCAAAGGACCCGACAAACAGACGTGTAGAAATACTGATACTTAAAAACAAATATAAGAGTCAGTTTGGTGTTAAAAACGATCCGAGTCTGAATCTTACCAAAAAACAGCAGGACGCAATTCAGGCTCAGAGAGCACAGATAATCAAAGAGGTTGAAGGTGATTCAATTTCTCTTGCTGCAAGAAAACTTCTGAATGAGAACAAAAACAGAAAGAAGATTGAAGAACAAAAGAGCGAAAAACTGTCAAAGAGAAATAAAGAATTATACGTAAATATTGAAAATGAGAAGAAACCTGATGATACAGGCATGCCGAAAATGGAAAAACCTGTAATCAAACTGAATTCTGCACTTCCGGACGACGAGGATTACGGTTTATGATAACACACTCCGTCGGTATTTCTTTAGGCAGTTCTTCCGCCGTTGAGAGCGGTGTTGCCGTAATGGAAATTTCATCAGGCAAACTTATACATCTTGATAAATTGTTTTCAATGAATGACGTGGCATTATTTTTTGAGAATTACCCCTCTGTGAAAAATTCTGTTATCTGTATTTCACTTCCGTGGGATAATACAATGCTTGAAGGCAAGTGGCGTATTCTTTCCAAGCCTTATCAACTAATTCATTCATCACAGGAGGAGTTCCCGAATAAAGACAATTGGATGCAGAGATTTTCCACAAGAGGCTGTGATTTAATTACGGGTCTTAAGGAAAAAGGTGCGGATATTTCAAGATTTGAAATATATTTAACAAGACAGAAATTAAATTTATATTCGAATTACAAAGAGCGTTCCTCTGCCGACTGCAAGTTTTTGCAGGGGGCTTTGAGAATGGATTACGGATTTGACGAACTTCCTTCAAATATGATGCCTGCGGCTCAACTGGAGGCTATCTGCGGAGCAATTCTCGGCTGTGAAAAACTGAAGGGCAATACCGAAACTGTTTTTGAGTTCAGGGATACTGATGTTATCAATTTAGTTTAGCCTTTATTTGTGCTAATATCTTTGTAAATAATTGTAAAATTTATGCCGATTTAAGGCAAAAATTAACTTTTATGCACATTAAAACAGTGTATCGATACAATTTTGAAAGGAAGAAATATGTCCGCAATTCCTGCAATAGGTGCAAATACAGAAACTTCGGCATATAACGGAGTTAAAATCAGGGTGAACAATCCCGTTGTTGTAACGCCCGTAGGGAATAATCAGGGAGATAAGAATTATAATGCCGTAGATATTGAGGTTAATAACCCGCGTGTAGTTCCGGCGAAACCGATATATAACTATCCGAAAGCGGATAAGGTTGTTACATACAACCAAACGGGCATAAATGCGGTAAATCTTCCTCCAATGCCTCCTGTTGCATATCAGGCAACGAAATATGTGACGAACCACACAATTATAAATGCGGAAATTGTACCGAATGATAAGAAGATTGCCCAACCTGCGGAAGAAACCAAACCTGCTGAAGTTCCCGAGCCGAATTATACCACTGTTGAGGCTGAAAAAACTTTAACTTTTAATGGTTTGGATAACGTTGAAATCGTTTCTGCCGCAAATATTAAACCCGAAATAGATATTAATTCCGTTATAGCAAAATTAAATGACAAAAACTTTGACGTACAGGCAATACAACTTGAAGAAATCGCCCGCACGGCAACCGAAGAGCCCGTAAAAGCAATCCCTTACATAGTTACAGATGTTTATAACAGTCTTGATGATATTATAAAATCTGATACTTCAGGTTTGGAAAAACCGTCGGAAAATCAAACGGAAATCAGAAAAAGAATAATAATAAATCAGATATTTATTGAAGAAGCACTGAATTCGGGCAAAGATCCCAAATCAATAAAACTTCCTTATCAACTTACCAAAGATGAAATATCCGAAGCAGTAAAACTTTCACCTTTTGAACAGGCTGAAAGAAATAAAGAATATGCGATTTTGACTTCTGCACTGCTTACAAAAATATTTATTGACGAAAATTACAAAGAAACGGGAATAGTCACTCCGATAACCGATTTGCCGGGAGTTTCATCTTTTGTGAATGTTCTGAGAAAGGAAAATAATCCCGAACTGAAATCTGCGGCAATAGATGCACTTTTATATTTTAAACGTGCAGAATATAATAACGATTTAAAAAACATATTTGAGATGACATCGCAGGATAAAGATGAATATGTCAGACAAAAATCCATGTCAGCGATTGAAATATTAAACAAATAATTAAAAAAGACTCTTTTAAAGAGTCTTTTTATTGTTATTTACTTTCTGTTTTTTGAAACTGACAAGGAGGCATTGGCGGTCTGCCGTACGGGTGCTCCTTTTTAAAGTTTTCCCTGCCCTCTTTTTTCATTTCCTTAAGAGTTTGGAGTTGTTTCTTATCAAGAATTTTTTCAAATTCTTTCATGTTTTCTTTTCTTATTTCGCTTGCCTGTTTTTCAAGAGCCTTCAGTTCTTTATCAATTTTGTTAAGTTTTTCTGCCTGATCAGGTATTGCGATTCTTGAGTTTCTTATGGCATTTGCTTCTTCATGTTTTGCTCTGATTTCATCTATAACAGGTTTTATCTTTTCAAAATTCTGTTTGCGAAGTTCTCTTGCCTGAACTTTTTGTTCTTCGGTTAAACCGAGTTTCTGTTCAAATGCGGATTCACGTCTTATCCTGTCGTTGTGGTGTTTGTGCTGAATTTGCGGCTGCGGTTTGTCGTTCTGAACGGCTTTTTCTGCCGCATTCGCCGTTGTTACTGCAAGTGTCAGTATAAATAACATTACTAAAAATTTTTTCATAATTAACCTCTCTTATAATAAATCTTTCAGTTTTCCTGCCAATTCCTGTTTTGCGTTATATATTCTTGATTTAATTGTTCCTAAAGGGCAGTGAAGTCTTTTTGCGGCTTCTTCGTATGTATAACCGTATATTTCGCAAAGCATTA
This sequence comes from Cyanobacteria bacterium UBA1186, assembly GCA_002309875.1. Lineage (GTDB taxonomy): Bacteria > Cyanobacteriota > Vampirovibrionia > Gastranaerophilales > Gastranaerophilaceae > CAG-196. Next base: position 17,723 of record DBYM01000041.1, on the reverse strand, counting down.
CGGTTTCTTTTAATTTCGGTTTCAATTCTTCTATTGCTGAAATTATCCTTTGCTGCCTTTCCGATGATGAAACAACACCTTCGGGAGTTGCTTTTGTATCTTTAACCGTATTTAAAACGAGATCATCTGAAGTTGTATTACAGTCATTTCTGAATTTTGCCGATTTTAAATAGTCCTTTGAAACATTTTTTGCTACCGTATTTATCCATGCTTTGAACGTTCCGCGTTCTTCGTATTTATCCGCATTTTTCCACGCCTTGATATAGACTTCCTGTTCCAAATCTTCGTTATCCTGTTTGGTTATAAGTCTTATTATATTTCTTACATTGTTTTTGTTAGCCTTTATAAGCTCTTCAAAATTCATTCTTCTCCAATCATTAAAAGCCCGTAAGAATCAACAGGGAAACCCAAATCTTCTGCAGATAAGGTATCTCCGTACATCAGAGCGTCGGTCAAATCCGTATCCATTGTCAGAACGCCGCATGTTAAGGAAAATCCGACCAAAAGGAATATTGCACAGGCAGCCTTGATTTTCATTATTCTTTTGGCTTTTTGCCTGTAATAGAACTTCACTTCACTAATCAGGCTTGAAACTTTGTTCATTTTTTCGTCTTCTGCTCTGCAATCCTCACATTCAGCAACGTGCTGCCTGAGAGTTTCTTCGTCGGAGAAAACGAAAAGACCTTCGTATTTAGAACATTTGTTATCCATAATATTACCTCTTATATTAGTATAACGAAAACGGATAAAAAATGTTCAAAACAGATCCCCTTCTTTTTTTATTTACTATTTTACCCCTCTATATTTACCCTTTCATTTACCCTTTCATTTACCCCCACCCTCATTTACCCCTCATAAAAAAAAGACCTTGAGTATTGTAACCAAGGCCTGTCCGTTTAAATAAGAAGAGAGAGCTTTATATATATATAAAAAATTGCACAGGAAAAAATTTGCTATTTCTCAAGCAATTCTTTAACAATTTGTTACAAAACCCTCAAACCTATTTCAGTCTTGATTTCAGCATTGTTTTTATAATAAAGTTGATAATTCTTTGCGGGAGTTTAGAAACTATATAGGCCATAAAAGCATCGTTACCGACGGTGTAAGAAAGTCTCGGTTTTTCTGCGGAATCCGCTTTTAGTATGACGTTTACAACGTCTTGAGGCTTTGAGCCGTTTGTTTCACTTTTCCGTGCGCTTCGTATGACCAATTCCATTTCTTTTTGGTAATCTTTGCAGTTTCCGAGATATTTTATATTTGCATTAACAGATTTTTCCCAAAGCGGAGTGGTAATAATTCCGGGTTTAATTGAAATAACTTTGATATTGCGTTTATTTTCAATTAAAAACGTATTAAAGAACATATCAAGTGCCCGTTTTGAAACGCAGTAGGGCGAAATGAACGGGAATAAGCCGAAACTTGCCATTGAACTTATATTAATAATTCTGCCGTTATCAAGCAGTTCAACTAGTCCCTGTGTAAATTCAATATGCCCGAGAACATTTACGTTGAACTGATGACGGACTTCATTCATTTCGACAATTTCAACAGGTCCTGCGACGACGCAGCCTGCACCGTTCACGAGGGTATCAACGTGATTACAGTTTGATTTTATATATTCTGTAGCCGCCTTAATTGTTTCGGGCTTGTCATAGTCTATATAAAAAGGAAAAATTTTGTCGGAAATCTTTTTTAATTCTTCGACGTTTTTGTCAGACCTGTAGCCTGCAAAGATTGTATTTTCACCGTTTGCAAGGGCTTTGACGAGTTCAAGTCCTATCCCTGAGCCTGCGCCTGTTATGACATAAGTTTTATTCATAAATTGGCCTCATAAGAAGAATAGATGAAATATTTACCTGCAGGAAGTCGTGGTTTTCGATTGCTCCCGACAATCTGTTTTTGTACTCAAGGGAGCAGTCCTTAACCGCAATAAAGTTTTTACCCATATTCAAAACTTCCGAAAGCAGGCGGTTTCTCTTACCGATTTTCGGCATAAATACATATCCGCAAATTATATGCTCTGCGGTTTCGATATAAACCTTTTCTTTCCAAGCGGAGGTTTCTGCTGCTATAACTTCACTATTTTCCATTTTTCCTCACTATATTTTTTATTAATGCATATAAGACTGAAACAGTGGCAGGTAGAGTGACAATGCCATAACAAGTACGATAAGACCAATTACGATAAGCATAATAGGTTCTATCATCTTTGTAATGGTATCAACGATACCGTCAAGAGTTTTATCCAGGAAATTTACGCACTTTTCAAGCATATCGCCCAAACGACCTGATTGCTCACCTGTTGCAACCATGAATAAAAGCATTTTCGGTACGATTTTTGTTGAACGCATCGCCTGAGACACCTGCAAACCTTGCTGTACCTTGACTATTGCACCGCTCATCTTTGTTCTCATCATTGAGTTTGTCAGAGTAATTATTGCCAGGTGCAGGCAGTCAACGATAGGAATACCTGCTTCGTATGCAACGCTTAAAACTGACATAAAGTTTGAATAATTTGCGTACAAAATCAGGTTGCTCAGCAAAGGTACTTTTAATACAAACTTATCCAAAACTTTTCTTGCAGGGTCCCATTTTACCATTAATACCCAGAAGGCTATAAAGGCAATGAAGAACAACGGAATTGTGTACCAATATACTTTTAAAAAGTCTCCGGCATTAATCATCATCTGAGTAATGAAAGGCAGAGCCTTTTCCTGTTGTTCAAACATTTCTTTGAAAGCAGGGAATACGAAAAGAAGCATTATAAGGATAATACAAATTGCCAAAATAATGACAAACATAGGATACATCAATGTTCCTATAACTTTGGATTTCAGGTTTGCTTCTTTTATCTGTAAGTCGTTGATACGGCCTAAAGTTTTTTCCAATTCACCGGCTTCTTCACCGGCTTTAATAAGACCGATTACGATATAACCAAAAACGTTCGGATATCTTGCAAGGGTATCTGCAAAGGTTGAACCTGCCATAATCTGAGTTTTTAATGTTCTGGAAAGTTCTCTGATTTTCTTTCTTGCAGCCTCCTGTTCCATAAACATCAAAGATTCAACGGCAGGGATACCTGACGAAAGCAATATCTGCAGAGTAGATATAAAATCTATTTTCTCGGACAGAGATAATGCCGATACTCCCGTACTTTTTTTGGTTTTGGAATCAATAAATTCATTAATTTTTGTAGGAACAAGTCCCATTTTCCGGATAATATCACGCGCATCTTTTAAATTTGATGCGGTAACTTCACCCTTTACAACTTCTTTTCCGGACTTAATAGCCTCGTAACTGTATATTGGCACTTAAACACCTCTTCTATTCGTTTGCGTATCCTAAAACTCTTACAAATTCACTTGCTGAAGTATTTCCTTCTAATATATGGTTCAGGCATGAAACCTTCAGCGTTTTCATTCCTGCCGCTACTGCGGTTTCTTCTATTTCAATATCGTGGGCACCCTGCGCAATAAGCCTTTTTATTTCACGTGTAATCGGCATAACTTCATATATACCTATACGGCCTGTGTAACCCAGGTATCCGCAGTCTTTGCACCCTTTCTTTCTGTAAATTTTTGTTTTTGTTAATTCTTCCTGTACTTTCGGGTCGTTTGATATGTGTTTGGCTTCTTCTTCAGTCGGGAAATAAGCCTCTTTACACTTATCGCAGAGCCTTCTTACAAGTCTCTGGGCGATTACACCCGTAAGCGTAGATGAAACAAGATAATCCTTTGCGCCCATTTCTATTAAACGGGTAACGGTTGCTGCTGCCGAATTTGTGTGGACGGTGCTTAATACAAGGTGACCTGTCAATGCAGCGGAGATTGCAACTTCCAATGTTTCGAAGTCACGGATTTCACCGATTAATATAATATCAGGGTCCTGACGTAAAATTGCTCTCATACAGGACGCAAAAGTGATATCTGCTTTCGGGTTAACCTGAGATTGGTTTATCCCTTCAAGTTTAATTTCTATAGGGTCTTCAATGGTTGTTATGTTTACATCTTCTTTATTCAGAGATTTTAATATTGTGTATAAAGTTGTTGTTTTACCTGAACCTGTCGGGCCTGATGTTAAGATAATTCCGTTCGGAGACTGCACCATATCGTGAATTTTTTCCAAATCTTCTTCCGATGCACCCTGAATAATCATTTTGTCGCCGGAAGCCTTCAAACTTACGGCAGGAGCAAGAATACGGATTACGACTTTTTCCTTGCCCGATACGGGAAGCGTATTTATACGGAAGTCGTACATTCTGTCATTATATTTTATTGAGAAAGTTCCGTCCTGAGGACGTCTGTGTTCTGCAATGTTCATTCTTGCAAGGACTTTGAAACGTGTAATTACCGCTTGTTCAATACTTCCCGGAATTTCAAGAACTTTTTTAAGCATACCGTCGGAGCGCAGACGGACAACGTAGTATCCCAAACGCGGCTCAATATGAATATCTGATGCCTTTGCGTCTATGGCATCTGTTATAATCTTATATACAAACTTTGCAACATTACCGCTTGAATCCTGAAGTTCTTTTTCTACCTGCACCCACAGAGTTTCTTCATTGGCAAATTGTGCGGTTTCTTCTTCAATGCTTTGGATAATACGTTCTGTTTCTTTGGCGTGCTGTTCGGTCTTTTTAATAAGAGTGTATTCCTTGAGATACATGTCATAGTCAACATAAGGAATACAATAGACGTTTAAAGCACGTCCGGTTGATAAAGAAATTTCACGTATTGTATATTTATCCGCGGGGTTAACCATTGCAACCGCAAGTTTATCCCCTTCCATGGACATTATGATTGCGTGTTTTTTCTCAATGAAGTCATCGGGTAAAAGTTTTAAGATGCTTTGGTCAACAATTATATCGGCTTTTGAGATTACGTTGCATTCATATTTTTTCTTTAAGTATGAAACGATTTTTTCGTAATCAAGGTATCCTTTATCGTAGAAAACCGCATCAATCGGAATATTTTTTTCCTTTGCCTCTTTTTGACACTCATCAAGTTGTGCTCTTGTAATCCAGCCTATGGTTATAAGCATATCCTCGGCTGAGGGCTCGGAAGAGGTTTCCTGCTCTGCCTTTTCTGCCTTAGGTGCTTCCTTTGTTTTTGAAATCGTGTCAAATAATGTCTCAAAGTCAGAATTTTCAACCTGAATAAATTTGGGCATTAAACCGGAAAACTTCTCTTTTATGATATTTTCAACCTTGCTTTTGTCTCCGGCATTGTTTTTATTTAAAATTACAAAAAACTCGTTTTGTCTCTTATCAACCGGAATAAAACCTGATGACTTCATCAGGTTTAATTCGAAACTCTTAGCATACTCTTGTTTTATGCTGTTTTTTAATTTTTCAAGTTGATTTGACATAATTCATTTACAGAGTACCGCTGACAGTTCCTTCTTCTCCGTCAGTCAAGATTTTCGGAGTAATCATTATTACAAGTTCAGACTTAGTCTTAGTTGTACCTACTGATCTGAAAGCAGAACCGATAAGCGGCAAATCTCCGAGAAGCGGGATTTTGTTTACTGACTTGGTTTCTGTTTCCTGAATCATACCGCCGATAACTAAAGTTTCACCGTCTTTGATACGTACATTTTTCAAATCCAGATTTCTTCTGCTTAACAATGTTGCTGCCAAATCTCTGCTGTTGGTTTCATTAGTAGTATAAACCTGTTCGGCAATTGTTGAGTAATCCGGTTTTATGTTTAATGTTACATAACCCTCGGGAGATATAAACGGAGTCAGAGAAACCTTTATACCTAAATCGTCACCGATAGTATAATCTCTTTGAGCAGTACCTGTAGAGCCCGTTCCGTTTACGGAAGAAGTCAAATACTCAGCCGTTACTTTTTCTACATAGTCCTGAGTCAAGTCAATTGTTGATTCCTGGCCGTTAGTTATTATAATTTTCGGATTAGCCAAAACTCTTGCTTTTCTGTTTTCTATCAGGTAGTTTATCATCCAGTTTATATGAACTGTCGGTACCTGACTGTATATTGTTCTCAAAATTTGGTTAGGAACTGTCATAACTCCGTTATTAATATACGGTTGACCGTTCGGAGCGCCGCCTTCCCAGCCGACTAACACTTTTTCATCGCCGACATTCTGATAAATACCGTTGCTGCCGCCGTCCCACATATAACTTTGTTTTTGCGAATATGCTCTGCCGCCGGGTCTTCCGCCGGAGAAACCTGAGCCGTCAAAGTTAGCCTGCCAGTGCTTGCTGCTTAAGTTCCACTGGTTTTGGAATTCCTTTGAGCCTGCTTCGTTTAATTCAACAATAGAAACTTCAAGCAAAGCCTGAGGTTGTTTTATATCGTTCGTTCTGATAAATTTTTCAATCATTTCTGCCTGTGCTTCAGAGCCGCCCATCAATGTAATTGTTCCTCTTTGAGGGAAATATGCAATTGAAAGAGTCTGCATAGCCAATGCAGCGCTGCTTCTTGAAACATCATCCGAATTGCTGCCGTCAATAGAACAAGCAATTATACCTTCACCAAGTTTCAGGGTGTCTGCTGAAGTTGTAGCAGCGGATTCTGAGCCCTTGCTTTTTGCTGTTCCGATGCCGTGAGCAGGTAACATCATATTACATATCATATTTGCCATTTCGGCAGGGGTTGTATGATTTACAACAAAAGTTTTTGAGTATGGCTCACGGTCAAACTGTTCGATTACTTTTTTGATAATTTCAACATCTGACGGCATACCAAAAACTACCAATTCGTTTGTGGCAGGGTTAACCGTTGCTGCGTCAATAGATGACATACCTGCTTTTTTCATTCCGAAAACATTTTTATTTAAAAATTCTGCAATTTTTGTCGCACTTGCATATTTAATAGGGAATACCATCATTTCCTGCTTTGAGAAAGTAGCATTAACAGGAGATGACGCACTCATAACAAGCATAGTGTTTCCTTGTTTGTAATAATTAAGACCTGCCATCTGCAATATCAGAGAGAAGGCTTCGTTTATAGGTGTTTCTACCAAATCCAGGGTGATTTTGCCCTCTACCGAATTATGGAAGATTATGTTCATTCCCGCTTTATCTGCAAACATTCTTAAAACCTGCTTGATATCGGAATCACGCAGACTCAGTGTTATTAATTCATTCTTATCGGTTAACTTCACGTCCTTTGTGAGTGCCATCGTGCTTGAATACGGAGATGTCTGGGTATTACCATATATTGCGTAAGTTGCGGGAGACGCAAATGCTAATATCAGTGCAACAGACAGAAATCTCTTTATATTACTGTAACTCATTACTTTTCACCTCCGAATTTTTTACTCAAATTAGGGTCATTTGTGTGATTCAATTCACCTTCGGTTAAAATCTCGCCAATACCTGCCTTGTAAACATTTGAGCCAAGTTTAACCGTGACAGAATCTTTCATTATATTAACAACCTTGTAGTTATTTACAATATCACCTTTTTTGACAAGGTAATCATTTCCTTCAATGTTCAGTATTGCCGAAGGACTGTACTTGTCGTACAAAATACCGGAAACAACGGTATCCATTAACCGTGCTACGTCAGGGTTAATTTCGGAAGCCTCCGGCGGAGGAACAAGGTCAGCCATAGGAACATCGTTCACAACGGGCTTATCTCCTATATCTCTGTATGGGAGGAAAGGATTTGCCTTAACCTGTCCTGACGGAACGGTTATTACTCCTCTTTTTGCAACGGCTACTGCCATAGGCAGGTTGGCAATCGAAATGCCGTCTTCGCCGTACAGAGAAATAATTCTCGGCTCATTTTTTGTAAGTACGGTTGCCGTTAAAGCCCCGAGTACAGCAATGCCGATTAATGAAAACACCAAAACCTTACGGCTGAACAGCCTTTGGATTAAAGATTTTTCTGTTACACAATCCGCATTACCCTCATTAATGCTTTCGCATTCTCTCTTCTTAATGTATTCTTTTGTTTTCATCTTCTGCTTCTTTTGTAAATTCCTGTCTAAACAATACAACAATAGATATAACTTGCAATCATTTGTTTAGCCTATTTCATTCAAATTTCAGGTATTCCTTGCATTTTTGCAGGAAGATAACAAGTCTATAATAATTGTACCATAATTTTATAATAAGGCAACAATGTAAAATCCCGATTAATCTTTGTATGGAATGTATGCATATGCGTTAAAATCAATACTGCCGTAAATGATTTTGACAAAATTTTCATTAAACGGAATTATTTTTGCAAAATTAACCTCGCTCTCATCAAAGTCTTCTTCTGTTTCAGAGGCTTCTACTTTACCTTTCAGAAAATGCGATTGATAAAAATTGAGGTAAATTTTTCCGTCCTCTTTGGTTGCAAAAATATTGTAAAAACCTTTTTCGATTTCCGTATCGGGAGTAAATAGGTTCATCGTAACATTTACCAAAATACCTTCTTCTTCGGGTTTTGAAAGTTTTATTTCCTGAATTTCGTTATCGGGATTAAGTTCTTTATGTAGGCTTGTTCCGCCGCCGCTGATTTTTCTTGCTTTTCTTTTCTTTTTTCTTGCTTCACTCTTTTTTTGTTTTTCCTGCAGAGCGTCCATTACCTGTTCAAATTCTTTATTTGTAATTGTTTTTTGTCCGTCCCAGGCTCTGTCCAAATCATTATAATCGTCCCAACTTTCGGCTGATACTGCGGGCGTTAATATTGCAAAAAGCAAACTAAAAATTGTTAAAAAGATTACATTCTTCATAATTACAGTTTAACTTTTTTTTAACAAAAGTAAAGAGAAATTAAAATTCATTGCCCGTTTATCGTGATTTTCTTTTCTTTTTGGTATAAATAATGTATAATATTTTACAAATAAGAAACGAGGGTTTAATGAACGATTTTAATATAATACTGATTTCAGCGGCCTTTCTGCTTGCGGCACTTGCGATATATGTGCTGTATGCCATCATAATGTATCAGGGCGGAAAAGGCGGAAACGGTAACGAACTTCAACTTTCTACAAAGAATATACTTGAGCAGGTAAAAGTTCTGTTTGACAAAGGCGAATATGCACTTGTACAACTCCTTGCAACAAAATATCTTGACAGGGTGCCTTCGCATCAGGAGGTAAGAAAATATTTAGCAAAGGCATATTTCAAAGACAGCAAGTTTAATAACTCGATTAAACATTGTCTTGAAATTCTGAAAAAAGAGCCGAACAGTTTGGATACACGCCAACTGCTCGGAGACTGTTACATAAAAAAACAAATGCTCGGAAAAGCAATCAAAGAGTACGAAGCAATATTTGATTATAAAAGCCATGATAAGGTTGTAGTAAGAACTCTGGCAGAGTTATACCGTGATACTGAGCAACTTTATTCTTCAATTTCGGTTTACAATATCCTTGTCGAACTGCTTGAAAATAATGATGATATTGCGGCAGTACAGTCCATTCTTGCGGAATTAAATGAGGAAATAAAAGACTATCCTGCAGCCTATGAAGCATACAAAACAAGGCTCGGCATATATCCTACCGACGTTGAAACAAACCAAAAACTTGTTGAGTTGTATATCAAATTAAACAATCACCAAAAAGCAATTGAAACACTTTTGTACATGCTGAGTTTTGTAACGGATAACAAAGTTCTTATCTGGGTTTATGAACACCTTGTAGAGTTTTACGTTCAGACGGAAGAATATGAAAAGGCAATTGAATTTTCAAACAAACAACTTGAAGTTCAGGGTTCGGATAAATTCAAGATTCAGCAGGATATAGCATCATTTAATCTGAAACTGAATAATTTTGATGCCGGAATAAGCATTCTTGAAGATTTGGTAATGATGTCGCAAAACGGTTACGAAGTTACGACCGAACTTGCACAGGCATACATTGATCTGAAACAGTTTGATAAAGCCCTTGAGAAATATAAAGCACTTCTTGATAAGGCCACTCAGAAGGAAGCAAAAGATGTCAGGGTTGCAATTTGCGATATGTATATCAAGTGGGCAATCTATTGCGTGGAAAACGAACAATTTGATGAGTCATACAAGCATCTTAATGAGGCGGTTGAATACAATCCTTTAAATCCTGAAATATATTATCAGAGAGCCCTAAATAATATCGCCCAGAAAAATTACACAACGGCGGTTGAACTTATACAAAGAGCGCTGGAATACGATAAATTTAACGATTATCATGCGAAATATCTTGTCACATTGGCAGAAGCGCATCATTATTTGGGTAACTTCTTTGAAGAAAAGAAGGCTCTTAACGACCTGTTAAGAATAGACGAAAAGAACCCTATGGGCTTGTATCGTTCCGGTTTGATGTATGTTGCACAACACGATACAAAGAGTGCGGAAGAATGTTTTAAGAGAGCGCTTGAATACGATCCGGACCTTATACAGGCCAAATACAACCTCGCACTTCTTTACGAAAGCAATAACAGAGACAAGGCAAAAGCACTTTATATGGAAGTTTTGGAAGCCGATCCGACGTTCGAAGAAGCACGTAATGCTCTGGCGGATTTGGCATCTTCCGAATACTAAACTTCTTCAGGTATAAAAATAACCGTATCTGAAAGTCTGTTCACGGCTTCTTCAAAATCACAGCCGCGCGGAACGATTCTTTGGTAATCTTTTACGATTGAAAGAATATCCTCCGTTGACATTTTAATAATTCTTCTCTGTCCGTTTCCGGATTCAATAATTCTTGCCATATTCACCTCACATGAGGTTATACGTCATTTTGGCGGAAAACTTTAAAATAATCGGACGGGTTATTTAGAAAAGATTTTATTAATCTGAAAAACTATTCGAATCTTGCGCCCTGTTCTTCAATACCCATAGTTCTTATATCGACTTTAATGTTTTGTGTTTCCCAAATATCTTTAACGATTGCTTTTATTTTATCGGTATCATAATTGTGCGAAATTATTAATATTGAAGGGCCCGCACCTGACAGTACGCAGCCGAGAATGCCGTCTTCGTGGGCAAATGCGTTCATAATTTCCGTCATACCCGGAACGAGTTTTTCACGATACTGCTGATGAAGTCTGTCTTTTAGTGCTAATTTCATCAGTTTTGAATCTTTTGTATTGATTGCCTGAACAAGCATTGCCAAATGTTTTGCATTGAATATTGCGTCCTGCATAGGAACTTCTTTCGGAAGGACTGAACGTGCAATATCCGTTGCAAGTTGAAAATCGGGAATACAAATAGTTATATCCCATTCTTCGGGCCATTTTAATTTACAGTAAGAAATTGTTCCGTCATCTTCCTGATTAGACAGCACAAACCCTCCCAAAATAGCGGGAGCCACGTTATCAGGGTGTCCCTCAACCTCCGTTGCTATGGCAAGAATAGCCGTTTCATCGGCGGGGTTTCCGAGTAATTTGTTTGCAGCCAATAATCCGCCTACTATAATTGCTGCGGAACTTCCCAAACCTCTTGCAATCGGGATTTGCGACTGAACGTTAATTCTCAGTTCAGACGGCTCCTGACCTATTGAATTGTAGAGCATTTCTATTGCTTTATATATAAGGCTGTTCTCGTCTTTTGGAATGTTTTCAAAAGTCATTTCATCGACTGTTTCATCTTCAGCCATTAAGTTTATTTCAATTCCTGTTCCCGGGAGCACGGTTTCTTCTATGGTTATTGTGTCGTATATAGGAAGTGCCATTCCCAAACAATCAAAACCGGGGCCAATGTTTGCCGTACTAGCCGGAACTTTCACGCTAACTTTCATTTCTAAGAATTTCTCCTCATAAATATATGGAGTTTATACAATAAATACAAAAAAAAGACAAGAAATAAGAAGTTTAAAATATTAAGATATGTAAACATGTTTCTTTTTATTTTTAAATTAAGGCAATTTTGCACAAGTCGAAAACTTAATATAAATGTGTAGTACTAAGGAGTGTTAATATGTCTTATTCTTATTCGGGTCCGTTAACTTATGGTGATTCACAGTCAATAACTTATAACGGTTACACACATCAGGCGCAGAACGGCACAAATCCGCTGCCTGCTGTCGGAGGTTTCGTTGTCGGTGCGGCTGCGGGCGGTTATGCAGGCTCTAAAAAAGTTCCTTATTTTAATAAGAAAAACAACATAAAGGACAGTTTTGCAAAAAGTGCTCACAACAAATATATGAAAAAAGCGGCTGAAGAAGCGGAGCGGAAAGCATATACGCAGCGTCAGGAGGTAATAAACAAAATTAAAAGAGTCAGAGATGTTGATACTCTGAACGGACTGCTTAACAGAAATCCGCTTGCAAAAGAGGTATTGGCGCCTGATTTGCTGAACGAAGTTACCGAAGCAAGTCTTTCGGATACAAAAGCAACCGTCAGAAAATCTCTGCTTGCAAAACAGAATGAAAGTATTCAGAGAATTAAAAATAAAATCCACCTCTGCTGGAATCCGGAAAACAAAGATTTTGTTAAGCCTGAAGAAATGGGCGAAACTACTTTCAAAGCAATCAAAAAAGCCGCAAGGGAATTAAAAGTAAACACAATAACAAAATATTCCCTGATTACAGGTGTCATAACAGCGCTTGCAGCCGTCGTTATACAAAAAATTGTTAATGCTAAGAAAAATGTTTCAAAATAACCTTTTTGATTGTATAATTCGGATATGAAATATCCGCAGATGGAAAGGCTTATAGATATTGTTGCCGCTTTGAGAGCAGAAAACGGTTGTCAGTGGGACAGAGAGCAAACGCACAGAACACTGCGCCCGAATATGCTTGAGGAGGCTTATGAAGCGGTTGATGCCATTGATGACGGCAACGTTGATAATCTTCGGGAGGAACTCGGAGATGTTCTTCTGCAGGTCGTGCTGCATTCGCAAATAGCCAAAGATGACGGGGAATTTGATATTGAAGATGTTGCGAAAGAACTTTCGGATAAACTTATTCACCGTCACCCACACGTGTTTGGCGAGCAAAAAGTTAATTCTACCGAGGAAATTCTTGAGAATTGGGATAAGTTAAAAAAAGAGGAAAAGACGTACCGAAAATCAATTCTTGACGGCATTCCGAAAGCACAGTCGGCATTAATGTCTGCCCAAAAAATAAGCAAAAAGGCAATTAAGGTCGGGTTTGAGTGGCCGTCGGTTGAAAGCCTGAAAGAATGCATAGCCTCCGAATACAGAGAGTTCGAAGAGGCTGTTAAATCCGGCGATAAGGATTTAATGGAAGATGAAATGGGGGACATTTTCTTTGCAACGGTAAATTTGGCACGCTGGTATAAAATTGATGCGGAGCAGGCTTTGCTCAGAGCAAACAAAAAATTTATCAAACGTTTTAAGAAAATGGAAGAATTGGCGGAGAAACCTCTTGAAGAATATACGATTGAAGAATATGATAAATTGTGGAAAAAGGCTAAAATCATGATTGAGGAGGAGCGGTAAATTATGAACAAAATAAAAAGAATATTATCAACATTTTTTATACTCGGTCTTGTATGTTTGGGTGTTCAGGCAAAGGAATACAACAAAGTATGTGCAAATCATATCCTTGTTCCGACGGAGATGGACGCTATCAAACTTAAAAGCCAAATAAATACGTTTGAAGATTTTCAGAAGTTTGCCAAATTATACTCCGAATGTCCGTCAGGACGTGAAGGCGGTGACTTGGGCTGTTTTGGCAAAGGATTAATGGTTAAATCATTTGAAGACGCTGCTTTTAACGGCGAAATCGGTCAGGTATCCGATCCTGTTAAGACGCAGTTTGGCTATCATTTGATTTGGGTTACGAAGAAGTACTAGGGGATTTGGTTTTAGAGGGAAGTATGCTTAGACAGTTTTTACCGATTTTACTTCTTACGATATCGAATATTTTTATGACATTTGCGTGGTACGGGCATTTGAAATACAAAAGCACCGCGCTTTGGATTGTTATACTCATAAGTTGGGGAATTGCATTTGTTGAATACTGTTTTCAGGTTCCTGCAAACAGAATCGGGCATGAATATTTTACGGCGGCACAGTTAAAAACGATGCAGGAAGTTATAACTCTTGTTGTTTTCAGTGTTTTTTCAATCTTTTATTTAAAAGAAGATTTTCACTGGAACTATCTTGTCGGATTTTTACTCATTATACTTGCCGTTTTCTTCATATTTAAACATTGGTAAATCTAACCGTTAAGGGTTTTTGCGGTTTTTACGGCATTAATAAACTTGTTGTTGTTTTGGATTTTATAAATCTGTACAAGCGCCCAACGTGCGATTTCGTCGTTCTGCTCGGCACTAATTTTTCCGTTCTCTCTTGCGGCAGAAAGGTTCTTGTCTATTATGTTATATATTCTTATCAGTGTATTGTTATCAAGTCTGTGGATAGGTCTTATAAAATAATCCGCAACTCCGCCCGTGTGGTATTCAAGAGTTCTGTAAAGAGTTTTTATAACATCAGCGGAATTTTTGAGTTCGTAATCAAGAAAAGTCGTCAATTCGTCTTTATTCCCGTGCCTGTAAACATATTGTTTTATCTGTTCAAGTTTGTCTGCGGGCAGGAAAGTTAATTTATTAACACTTTTCATCGCATCATTGACATTTCTTATATAATCGGGGATTTCGGAAGTCTCAACGCCCATTGATTTTGCAAGAATTATTTTATCTCCGTACTTTGTGAAAGAATTTTTCAGGGGTTTGAATTTTTTCAGAGGTCTTTGTTCCATAAGTCTGTTAAAATCTGCGCTTGTGATTTGAAATTCAACAATATTTCTGATTTTTGCACTGTTATTTCTGATAAATTGTGTTTTTTGGGCTTCGGAAATTTTTCTTGAACTTAAAACTTTGTAAACAGTGTCAAAATCAATAGTTTCAATTCTTGCGACTTCCATAGAACAATTCCTTTAGTTTTTTCGTTAATTTTATGATAAATCATTATTAAAGAACTTACAATAACTATGGTAAAATTATTCTGTTAGGAGAAGATTATGAAAAAATTAGTTTCTTTGTTATTGGTATTTTTGGTTGTGACTTCAGGCGCTGTTTTTGCGGCAAAATATAAGGTTAACACATCAGGAACGGTCAAGACAAATTCGGGACAGGTAATTTCTCCTACGTCTAATGTGGTAAATCAGAATTATTATAATAATTATCAGGCATCGAGTTATGTTGCCAACAATCAGGTAAATGCGTCTAATGTCGGGATAATTGAAATCGTTATGGACTATTCGGGCAGTATGGCAAATTGGATTGGTGTTGCACAGAGAAGCATGTCTGCAATTATTGCTCAAATTCCTGCCGATACAAAGGTTGGTTTCAGAGTTTTCGGGCATGATAATTACGGAAGCAACCCGAACAAAAACTCGACTTTAAGACAGGTTAAAAAGATAGTTAAAAAGAACGGCAAATATAAAGTTGTGGCGGAAAAGAACTGCCTCGGAACAACTTCGGGTGCATGCAGCGCAACCGCGCAGGTTGCTTCTATTTCAAAAGCAAATCCGAGTTCTCTGCTTGCCGGGATGTCATCTGTTGATTTAGGCGGAGCAACTCCTCTTGTCTATGCGTTAGACAGAACTGTTTATCAGGATTTTGCACCTTTTGACAAATATACTCCGAAGAAAATTGTCTTAATAACCGATGGCGGCGAGAATTGCGGAGGCGACCCCTGTGCTTTTGCAAGACAACTCATGAGCAAACGTTCCGATGTGCATATTGATGTTGTTTTGGTTTCATCTTCGTCACAATCGCTCTCCTGCCTGTCAACGACTACGGGCGGACATTATTACAACGTCAATAACTTGAGAGATTTCTCAACCGTTATGACGGGAGCAATGCAGTCTGAGCCTGCAGAACAAATTCAAACACCTGATCAGAAATACGAATATATCGGTGATTAGAGCGGTCTGCTGAATATTGACTTAGCCTTTTGCTTATAATTTAATAATAGTAACAATTTTAGTTACTTATGCGAGGCCGTTTTGAACATTATTGAAGAAATTAAGAAATTAAAGCAGGAAAAGAATGCGGTTATTTTGGCGCATTGTTATCAGCCCGTTGAAATTGATGAAGTGGCCGATTTTGTCGGAGATTCTTTCTATCTGAGCAGAAAGGCCGCAGAAACAAGTGCTGATATTATAGTTTTCGCAGGTGTTCATTTTATGGCGCAGAGTGCAAAACTTTTAAATCCCGATAAAAAGGTTTTGCTTCCGAATCTTAAT
Organism: Cyanobacteria bacterium UBA1186; assembly: GCA_002309875.1. Taxonomy (GTDB): domain Bacteria; phylum Cyanobacteriota; class Vampirovibrionia; order Gastranaerophilales; family Gastranaerophilaceae; genus CAG-196. The sequence goes on along the minus strand of DBYM01000041.1, from coordinate 1,628 downwards.
TCAGGTTGTTTTATGGCGGATATGATTAATGTTGATCAGGTCAGAGAGTTTAAAAATCAATACCCCAACACTCCCGTTGTCTGCTATATTAATTCATCTGCCGAGGTTAAGGCCGAATGTGATATTTGCTGTACGAGTTCAAATGCTCTGAGTGTCGTAAAAAGTATTATTGTAAGCGAAGGGGTTAATCAGGTGTTATTCCTTCCCGATACATATTTGGGCAAATGGGTTGAGCATAAACTTGATAATGTTAAGGTGGTAACATATAACGGTTTCTGCCCGACACATCTCAGAATTCGCCCTGAAGATATTGAAGAAGCAAGAAAAAAATATCCTGATGCAAAAATCTTGACTCACCCCGAATGCCATTGGGAGGTTTGCAAGATTTCCGACTTTGTCGGCTCTACAAAAGAGATTATGGAATATGCGGTAAACAGTAAGAATAAACAATTTGTTATTGCGACCGAAAAAGGTGTTGCGGACAGACTCAGCAGAGATAATATAATTTACGGCTGGGGAAAAGAATTTATACTTCTTAATGACAATCTTGTCTGCCAAAATATGAAATGGAACAGCCTTGAAGATATTTATAACTCGCTTAAGAACGAAGAACATGAAATAACAGTTGAGCCTGAAATTGCCCGAAAAGCCTGCGTTTGTGTTCAGAGAATGCTTGATGTTATGAAATCGGGGGTAAATGTCTAGGGTTAAATAGAGGTAAGTATTTATATGAGAGTTCTTACAGGTTTATCAGGCGGAGTTGATTCAACAGTTGCCGCAATGCTTTTAAAAGAGCAGGGTTATGAGGTTATCGGTGCAACGATGAAAATTTGGGGCAAAGACGGTATGGCTGCCAAATCCGGCCACAAAGACGCCTGCTACGGTCCTGACGAAAAAGAGAGCATTGAAGAAGCGGGAAAGATTGCCGAAAGGCTCGGTATTCCTTACCATGTAATTGATTGCGTTGAGAAATACGAATCCGTAGTATTGGAAAATTTTAAGTCTGAATACAAAAACGGAAGAACTCCAAACCCTTGTGTGTGGTGCAATTCTTATATAAAATTCGGCGCACTTCCCGATATGGCACGTGCTATGGGAATTGAGTTCGATAAATTTGCAACAGGTCATTATGCAGGGGTAGGGGTGAATGAAGAAAACGGAAGGTATCAGTTAATCAGGGGGGTAAATCCTAAAAAAGACCAGTCCTATTTCCTGTACAGACTTAAACAGGACCAATTAGCGAATGTTATTTTACCTTTAGGCAAATATTCAAAAGACGAAATAAGGGCGATTGCGAAAGAACACGGGCTTGAAGTTGCAGAAAAGCCCGACAGTCAGGATTTTTACGGCGGAGATTATAACGAACTTCTTAATTTTGAAGCAAAAGAGGGTAATATAGTTGATTTGGAAGGCAAAATTCTCGGAAAACACAACGGCTTTTGGAATTATACAATCGGGCAGAGAAAAGGCCTCGGGGTTTCCGCATCAGAGCCTTTGTATGTTTTGGAACTCAGAAAAGATACCAATGAGGTTGTTGTGGGTTTTGCGGACAAAACATTTAAAAAATCTCTTGTTGCAAATAATCTTAATTGGGTTGCGATAGAAGGGTTAAAAGAGCCGAGGAGAGC
>DBYM01000023.1:1451-18923 GCA_002309875.1 Cyanobacteria bacterium UBA1186 | reverse complement strand
ACACGTTCTTTGAGTACAAAGGCGATATCTATATTGCCGCTCAGGATTTGTTGGGCGCATTCCTTGTGGATACGGGAATTGAAGAAAAGGATATCACGGTTGTCGGCTCCTGCATCGGGCAGGATTTGGAACTGCTTGAGGTTAAGCACCCGCTGATTGACAGAAATTCAAAAATAATTTTAGGCGAACACGTTACGCTCGACGCAGGTACGGGTTTGGTACACACCGCTCCCGGTCACGGTCTTGAGGACTACGAAGTCGGTGTAAAATATGGAATTGAAGTCCTCTCACCTCTTGACAGCAAAGGCTGTTGGACGGAAGAGGGCAGAATTCCCGAATTGGTCGGAGTTCCTTATTACAAAGGAAATGACATGGTAATCGATATGCTGACCGAAAAGAAAGCACTTGTTTACCAAAACGAAATCAGTCACTCTTACCCTCACTGCTGGAGATGCAAGCACCCCGTAATTTACAGGGCAACCCCTCAGTGGTTTGTAAAGGTTGATAAATTCCGTGACAAAGCGCTCGAAGCAATTAAGGGCGTAAAATGGATTCCCGCAAGCGGTGAAAGCCGTATCGGAAACATGGTTGCGGGACGTACGGATTGGTGCATCTCCCGCCAAAGAGCATGGGGAGTTCCGATTCCCGTATTCTATTGCGAAGATTGCGGAGAGGCGATTGTAACCGATGAAACGATAGAAAACGTTGCAAAAATCTTTGAAAAAGAATCCTCCGATGCATGGGTAAAACGTACGGCTGAAGAACTTTTACCATCAGGATTTGTATGCCCGAAATGCGGAAAAAGACATTTCAAAAAAGAAAACGATATTATGGACGTCTGGTTTGATTCCGGTGTAACCTGGAGAACGGTTGTCGAAAAACGCTCTGAAGAACTCGGCCATACACCGGTTGATTTGTATCTTGAAGGCTCTGATCAGCACAGAGGGTGGTTCCAGTCATCACTTCTGACTGCGATAGCAACTCAGGAAAAAGCACCTTATAAGAGCGTTCTGACTCACGGTTTTGTTTTCGGCGAGGACGGAAGAAAGATGTCAAAATCTTTGGGCAACTACATCAGACCTGACGATATTATTGAGAAATACGGTGCGGATATTCTGAGACTGTGGGCTGCGTCGGTCGATTACAGAAACGATACCAAAATCGGCGACAATATTATTAAACAACTGACGGAAATCTTTAAGAAAACGAGAAATACCGCAAGATTTTTACTCGGTAATATTTACGACTTTGATCCTGCAAAGGATTATGTGAAGTACGAAGATTTGAAACCGATTGACAAGTTTGCTTTGCACAAATTGAACAAGGTTATTACCGAAATTACCGAGTCTTTTGAAAATTACGAGTTTTACAAGTATTTTCAGGCACTTCAGAACTTTGCTGCGGTTGATTTGAGTTCTTTTTATCTTGATATTGTGAAAGACAGACTTTATACCGCAGGTAAGAAATCGCTTTCAAGACGTGCTTGTCAGACGGTGCTTTATGAGAATTTGCAGGCATTGGTAAGGGTTTTGACTCCGGTTATGCCTCATCAGGCTGAAGATATTTGGCAGAACACCCCCGAAAATCAGCGTGGCGGGTTAATAAGCGTTCTGCTTGCCGATTGGCCGGAAGTTCACCCCGAGTGGAACAATGATGCGCTTGAAGACGAGTTTGCGAAAATTCTTAAGACAAGAGAGGTTGTAACACGTGCAATCGAGCCTCTGAGAGCGGATAAGAAAGTCGGAAGTTCTCTTGAGGTCGGGGTTTATGTCAAATCGGATTATGCGGAACTACTTAAAAAGCACGAAAAAGAGATAGCGGACATCTTTATTGTTTCTCAGGCTTATGTTGCCGATTCTGCTCCTTCGGACGTTTTGAACGAATATACCGAAGACGGAATAACGGTTTGGGTAGTGAAGGCTGAGGGCGAAAAATGCTGCCGCTGCTGGAAGTACAGAAACCTCAACTCTGACGGAATCTGCGAAGACTGCGCCGAAGCCGTAAGAGGCTAGTGAATAGTGACTAGTGAATAGTGAATAGTAAGTTTATTTCCCCGCCCCCTGAGGGAGGGGTTAGGGGTGGGGTTAAATCAATTCACTACTCATCATTAATGTAAACATTTGCATATCATTTTATTTCCCCCCAAATCTATGGTATAATTGCCTTATCGTGTAAGAGGGTTTAACAGTGTTTTTCAAAAAGCAAAAAACGAATATGGAAGCGGAAATCGCCGAGCAGACGAAGATTATTCCTTACATTCTGATGAAATATATTGATCCGCAGAACGGTGAAATAAAGATTGACCTTCCGCAGAATATCAGAAAAATCGTACTTGTTGCGAGCGGCTCGTCCTACCATTGCGCAAGGTTTGCGGTTGAGTTGGTCGAGAAAATTTCCAAAATTGAGACAAGGGCGATTTATTCGAGCGAATTTTTGCTGAAAAGCGTCATTCCGCACGACGAAAACACGCTTTATGTCTTTATCACGCAGTCGGGCGAAACCTCTGATACAATAAAATCTGCGGAAAGGGTTAAGAAGGAAACAAATCTTCCGACGCTTTGCATCACAAACAAAGAAAATTCGACCATTTGGAATATTTGTAACTATCAGGTTGCCTGCTATGCGGGCGAGGAACACGGGATTGCGGCAACAAAATCCTTTACTTCACAGATGCTCTGCCTGATTCTGATTTCGCTTAAACTCGTTGAAAATATTGAGCCTGAAGACGTTACAAAGTCTTATAAAGATTCACTTTTCCACATTCCCGCAATTCTTGAAAAAGCCCTTGCAAAGCGGGAGGAGGTCAGGAGGTTTTCAAAACATCTTGCAAAAGAAAACCTTGTAATCCTTACTGCGGAAGGGATTTCCTATTCTCTTGCCAAGGAAGGCGCTTTAAAAATAAAAGAAACTTCTTATAAAAACATAAGTGCCGCTATTTTGGGCGAATTTATGCACGGACACGTTGCGGTTTTGAACAATAAAGCGACGTTGGTCTTTATTTCGGTTGATAAAGTTTCCGAGCGTTCGGTAAACAATCTGAACAAAATCAGGGCGGATTATCACCCGAAACTTGCGGTAATAGGGATAAATGATGAAAGGCTCAAGCCCGATTTTCACCTCAATGTCGAATGCGATAACGTAATTCAGCAATTATTTGCAAACGTAGTTATATTGCAACTTACGGCGCTTGAAACGGCACTGAAACTGAAACGCAACGTTGATCACCCGAAAGGGCTTCAGAAAGTTGTTAAGGACAAAATAGTTTAGCCGTTTATGCCCTTTTTATATCTTGCACTCCTTGCATTTATGGCATAACACGTACTGCAGAGTCTTTGTGAAAGTTGAAACATATTTCTCTGTATCATTGCAACGTCGTTCATTGCTTCAAGCATCTTCTTGGGGTCAACCATCGAATCCATTGCGTCGTGGTTATCTACCTTTTCGTCCGCATATTTCTTAACAAGTAATTTGTCGATATAGTCCCTTGCTCCGATTGCCATAATGTTCTCCTAAATCCGATTTCCTATATATTTAAAAACATTTTCGCCCGAAAAATTGCTTTTTTGTAAAGAGATTGTAACAATGTGAACAATGTAATATAATATAAAAGTTAAAATCTTAGGAGTTTTATTTGGCTAAAAAATTTATTTTAACCGCAGACCATCTCGGCACCTCCAAAGCCGTTAACAGAGGTGTATTGGAGTCGCTTGGCGGAGATTTGCTCAAGAGTATAAGCGTTGTATCTTCGGGCGATTTTTTTAACGAGGTTGTGGAAACGATTCTGCCCAAATGTGAGGGAATCGGCGTTGGGATTGAACTTAATATTACGAAGGGAAAACCGGTTTGCAAGGATTTGACGGCTCTTGTTAACGCAAACGGAGAGTTTGACTGCCCTTGGTACAAATTACTCCTCAAACTTTACAACCCGAAAGAAAAAGATTTTATGCCCGAGGTTGAACGTGAATTTCGACGTCAGATTGAGTCACTTCTTTCCAAAACGAAAATCTCGCATATTACATCTTTAAACAATGTACACATGCTCCCCGGACTGTTCAAACTCGTATGCAGATTGGCGGGCGAATACAAAATTCCCTATGTGAGGAGCAATTACGAGAAGTTTTATATCGTGCCCGATGTCTTTAAACACTTTCATTTCAGGTATTTAAAAAACTTTCTCAGGTCAATACTTCTCAACCTGCTTACCGTAATCGGCGAACCTGCGGTGCAGGCAAACAATATAAAAACAAATGACTACGTGATAGGTGGAATTTACGAAGGTATGATGGATTCTCTCGCGGTTTCCTACGGGATTTCGTCAATCAGATACAAAAACTTTATTGCCGAATGCGTAATTTGCCCGTGCAGATATGACGAAGGCACGATTGACGAGCATTTTAACGAATTTTTGATAACAAAAAATAAAAAACTCAAAGAAAAACTTGATAAATTGGAATTTGAAATAACAAAATATGAACCTGAAGAACAGCCGCAGGAAACCGAACAAAAGCAGGATTCTTAGCATTATATTTATTGTGTTTTTATTTTTTGCGGCGGCGGTATTTATTGTCCCGCAAACTAAGATGCATAAGGTTAAGGACGTCTTATCCCCTCTGAATATTCTGCTCGACAGCGGACAATATAGGATTTCGGGTTATGATTGTTTTGACCCGGAATATACGGATAAGAATTCAAAACTTGCCTCAAAATTCGGTATTTCCGAAAAAGACGCGTTTATCCTCGGAAATCTTGGCAAATATTGGGCGGCAACCACACTGAAGGGCAGAAAGGTTATGTCGGGGAATAACGACCTTGTTTACCGCAAATACGGTTACAGAACGAAGTTTGTCTATTCGGGATTTTGCATAAAAGACGAAAAGCCCTGTTTTGATGAGAAGTATAAGGAACGGCTTTATGAGGCGCAGAACGGTAATTACAAAGTTATCGACCTGAATGGGGATATAGTTTATGAGCCTGACGATGAAAGAGTGAAAACGCTGAAAAATTTTGTCGTGGTCAGAAAAGACCATTTGCCGAGACGTTTTTACAAAAAGGCTGAAAACAAGTCTGCCGTGAACAATTCAGTCGGAAGTGTTTTGGATTTCGGTGATATCAGGCTCGTACTTGCCGATTTTACCCTAAAAACAAAGCCTGACAGAAAATGCTCCTCAGATATTTGCAAAGAGATACTTGACGGGATTAACAATTCCGAAAAGACCATAGATATGGCTATTTACGGGTATTCAAGCACAAGAGAGATTGAAACGGCTCTGAAAAATGCCATTAAACGGGGAGTAAAAATCAGGCTTGTATATGATTTGGATTCAAAAGGCGGAAACATTTATCCCGAAACAGGCAGAATTACCGAGATCATCAAAGCGGGAAAAAGCGACAGGGCATCACTTTCGGCAAACAGTATTATGCACAATAAATTTTACATCTTTGACAATAAAAAGGTCATAACAGGCTCGGCAAACCTTTCTCATACGGATATGTCGGGGTTTAACACCAACAGTATCCTCGTAATCAATTCTCCCAAAGTTGCGGAAATCTACAAAGCCGAATTTGAGCAGATGTACGGTGGTAAATTCCACACCGAAAAGGTTCCCGTCAAAAACAAATCCGTCGATATCAGCGGAATACATCTTGATATCTATTTTTCACCTCAGGACAAAGCACTGAAGAATGCGGTTATTCCGCTTATAAACAGTTCGAAGAACTATGTTTACATTCCCGCCTTCCTTGTTACGGACAGAGAGATGACGGAAGCCCTGATTAATGCGAAAAAGCGGGGAGTTGACGTGAGACTGATTGTCGATGCCCTGAATGCCTCCGCAAAACATTCAAAACATAATTTGCTGAGAAACGGCGGAATCAGCATTAAGACGGAGAATTACGCAGGCAAAATGCACTCAAAATCCGTAATCGTTGACGATAAATATGTCATAATCGGCTCGATGAATTTTTCAAACAGCGGAGAGAATAAAAACGACGAAAACCTTGTTGTAATCAGGTCTTCTGAGATGGCAAAGTTTTATAAGAAAAATTTTCTATATCAGTGGGACAAGATTGATAACAAATGGCTGAAACTGAACGCAAGAGCGGAGGGCAGAGATTCAATCGGCTCCTGTACCGACGGCCTTGATAACAATTACGACGGCTTTACAGATGCCCAGGACCCGGCATGTAAGGGGTAAATATATATGGGGGGGTAAATATAGAGGCGAATAGTGAATAGTGAGTTGTGAATAACTACTCCCTCTCCTTAGGGAGAGGGCCGGGGTGAGGGGTGAATGTTGGGGGTTTACCCCTTTTTACAGTTCTCCTATTAAATCATACTCCGTTGCACCGGTTATCTTAACTTTTTCGATATCTCCGGGGACAACGTGTTTATCCGTCTTAATATTCACTATTCCGTCAATTTCGGGTGCGTCATATTGCGTGCGTGCAATAACTTCACCTTCGTCCGAAAGGCATTCGATTATGCAGGGAAGGGCTTTCCCGACAAGACTTTGGTTTCTTTTTAAGGAGATTTCCTGCTGAATTTTCATAAGTTTGTTATAACGTTCTTTTGCGATTTTCTTCGGAACCTGCGGTTTCATTGAGTAAGATGGTGTTCCTTTTTCTCTTGAATAGCAGAATACTCCCATTCTGTCGAATTTCATTTCACGGACAAAATTGCAGAGATTGCTGAACATTTCTTCCGTTTCGTTCGGGTAACCGACGATAAATGCCGTCCTTATTGAAACACCGGGGATAATTTTTCGTATGTTTCTGATAAGTTTTCTGTAATCAAAAGCGGGTCTGTTCATAAGTCTGAGCATCTCGATATCCGAATGCTGAAGCGGGATATCGACGTATTTAACCACTTTTTCACATTCTGCAATTGTATGCAGAAGTTCGTCCGTCATCTGTGTCGGATAGGCATACATCACTCTTATCCAGCCCAAACCTTCTATTTTGTTAAGTTTCCTCAGAAGTTCGGAGAGCATTGGCTTCCCGTAAATATCGACTCCGTAGCCCGTTGTATCCTGAGCAATAAGTATAATTTCCGTAACGCCTTTTTTAACGAGGGTTTCCGCCTCTTTAACTATGTTTTCCATTCTTCTCGAATGGTAATCTCCTCTGAGATGCGGGATTATGCAGTATCCGCACCGGTAGTTGCACCCGTCGGCTATTTTTATGTAAGAACTTGCCCCCATGGTAATCTGCGCTCTTTCGATTTCTTCGGGATAAATGTAGTCTGGCTTTTTGCTGACTTTTTCAACATAGCCTTTGTCAATGCTTTTGAGCACCCCTATAATATCGGTAAAATCCGTAGTTCCGACAACGGCAGAGAGTTCGGGGATTTCTTTTTTTAATTCTTCCGAATGTTTTTGTGCAAGACACCCCGTTACAATGACCTTTTTGCCTTGGTTTACCATATCAAGAACGGTATGAACGGATTCTCTTTCGGCGTCGCAGATAAAAGAACAGGTATTTACTATAACAATATCGGACTCGTTTTCGTTCAGAGTTACCTGATAACCGTTCTTAATCAGGAGTCCCGAAATCAATTCGGAATCCACAAGATTCTTTGCACAGCCGTGACTTATGAGCGCAATTTTTTTCATAAAACGAGTCTAGCATGGTCTGAGTTTAGTATCAATATTGCGCTTCACTGACAAGGAAAATTGTCAATACAAAAACGGCTCAAATAATGGTAAATTTTTGTAAATTCGGATTTTTCCCAATAGGCATGGGAGGCATGGTCGATTGTAAAATTTTTTTCAAAATTCTTTACTTGATTAAGCGGGTTAAAAATATATGATTAATACATAGACGGGAAAGGAGTGATGGCTGGCAAGACTTGGGGAGAGTCGAGAGAGAAAACAAATCAGTATATTATATCAGGAGTATTTGGGAAAATTATCACAAACAATTAAAAAAAAAATTTTTGGGAGAAGAGATTTGGGACGGACATTATCCCAAATGACAGTTGAGAAGAGTACCTGCCTTAAGGGCAGGTCTTTTGTTTACATGAGTTCTCTTTTTATCAGGGAATCCTGCAGGTCGATAATCTTGAGATGATTTTCAAGCATAGTCTGATTTTTGCCTTCGTAAGCGGGGTCGTAATCATCATTTTCGTCTATTGCAAGGTTAAAGTATTCGAGCGCCTTGTCCAAATCGTCCTCAATGTAGTAAAGAGCGCCGATAAGCGTGTATTCGATTTCCTTATTTTTGGAGAACTTCAGGGCAAGGTTATAGTATCTTAATGCCTCGTCACGGTTTCCCAAAAACTGCATGGAACAGCCCATTCCTCTCAGGGCAACGGGGTTTTCGGGGTCGTGCTCAAGTGCCTCAAGGCAGTTTGTAATACATTCCTCGTAATTGTTTTTGTCATATTCCTCTTTTGCATTTTTCAAAAGGGTGAGGAGCCTGAATTTGCTGTTGATTTGCCTTAAGCGCTCGCTTATATTTTTAAGTTTTTCTATATCAAATTCTTCTTCCATAATTTATACGGTGTGCATTTTTTCAAAAATGCCCTTCTTTTGCACCCATATTTCAAGTTCCATCTTGTTTCCTTCTTCAATAAGGATATTTTTAAGTTCCTTGAAATTTACGAGAGCCTCTTTGATATCGCAGAGCATAAACATTACAAAGTGGCCCTGCATAAGGGTTTGCTTAACGTCCTCAATATTTACCCTGTTGTTGGCAAGTATGGTTGATACGTTTGCGATAATTCCGACTTTGTCCGTTCCCGAAACGGTTATTATTATTTTGTTTTCGTCGTTCATTTCTTTATTTCCTCTTTCTTTTTGGCATAGAATTTTTTTAAAAACGAAGGTCTGTGATAAGGCGATAATCCGTATTTATCAATGGCTTCGAGGTGTTGGGCGGTCAGATATCCCGCATTCTTTTTCCAATTATACATCGGAAATTCACTGTCGAGATTTTCCATATATCTGTCTCTCGTCACCTTGGCGAGAATACTTGCGGCGGCTATTGATGCCGACTTTGAATCCCCCTTAATTACAAATTCCTGGGGGTAAGTGTATTCTTTTATTAATTTATTTCCGTCAACAAGAGTCAGAATATCTCCTCCGAGTTGCTCTGCGACTGAATTACAGGCGAGCCTCATCGCTTTCAGGGAGGAATTAAGAATGTTTATTTTCTCGATTTCTTCCACTTCCACGCAGATAATTTTACTGACCGAATTGGTTATAATAGTGTCATAGATTGACTTACGCTTTTTCGGAGTTAATTTTTTCGAGTCATTAAGAACAGCCAAATCCTTAATCAAACCTTCGGTAACTTCGGGAAAATAAACCGCAGCGGCAAACACTCCGCCCGCACCCGGGCCTCTTCCGGCTTCATCTGTTCCGATAATTTTTTTGCCGAAACTTTTGTCAAATTCAAAAAGTGTTTGCGAGTTACTGTTCAAAAGGCACCTCTTTGTCCATTTACCCCTTACCCCTTTACTACTCCCATTTAATAGTTATAGTTGGGGATTTCAAATACGGAATTATCTGCTCCTTTATCGACAAATTTCAGATAATAATTCAGAGCGGTTTCTTTTGAATTTTCATAGAATTCGCCGGTTATGAGTTTTTTGTGTAATTCCGTTCTTTCTCCGGAATAGTTGCCCAATATGCGGGAGAATTTGCTTATTTCTTCAAGATTTTCACCGCCCGAATAAGCCTTTGTCTTTGCGTCCGTTCCGGAAGGACGGATTTCAACGTATTTGTCAGTAAACTTCAGATAAGTGCCGTCTCCGACAAATTTGACGTCGGTCAGGTTTTTGAAACTCAGTTCGGGGAATGCGTCACCGAGTATGTTTTTAACCTCATCAACGTTTGCAATTCCTTCTCTTATTGCGATTGCAAGGGAGAGATAGAACAGGTCGTTCTTTGTTCTTTGTTTTTCACCCTCGAGTTTAGCCTGTTTCAGTTTGTCAATATCGGGCTCGGACTCGTTGTAGTACGCAATATCTTCTCTGACGTCAAATTTTGCGATAATGTTATTCTTTTCAAAAATTTCGCTTAAGTATTCCGAAAGCGTTTTGTTTTCTTCTTCAAGTTCTGCGGCAAGGCAGGAGGATACGATAATTGCTTCGGTTGCGCTCTTTTCTCTCATTGCGATTGCTTTTCTGCCCGCAAGGGATTCAATCATATCTTCGGAGCCCATAATCATACCGCCCGATTCTTCTCCGCCAAATATCAGACGGGGTTGTACTCCGAGGTTGATTTCGTTTCCGAAAACGTCATCAACTTTGACTTCGGCGTTCGGGTTTGTCCTGATTTGAAGTTCAACCTTTTTCATAATATTGGCAATTTCTTTGAAGCCGACGGGGACATTAACCACTTTGATATTGTTTACCCCTGCCCATTCGTCCCAACTGAGAGCAGATGCGGTTGTTTTAATCATAAATCTCGGGTGATTTTTAAATCTGCCCTGATGTTTCAGTTGTCTGACTCTGTAATCCATAAGCATCAGGAAGGCCTGATTTGCCGTATAAACGGTTAAAATTCTGTTTTCTCCGAGGTGGATATATGAAACTCCGAGTTCATCAAGGTTCGGAGTATTTCCGACTTCTTCAATCTGGCAGACGGTAAGCCTGTCATGGTCGGGGTCGGTGATTAAAACGACCGTTCCGAGAGGCATCGGTTTAAGTTTTTCCTCGTAATGCAAAGATTCGATGACAGGGAAATATTTTTCGCCGTTTAATCTTTTTGCCAAAACGGTTGCGTCAACGGAATAGTCGTAAAACACTTTGTTTCCTTTGGGGTCAGTGTCGTATTTGCCGATTGAATGGAAGAACGGGTCTTCTTCAATGTTGTTCCAAACGTATTTGTTTGAGATTTGAAGTTTTTCAAGAACTCTCGAAAGTGTTCTGTAAGCGCACCCTCCGACTGCTTCGACAAACAACTGACCTCTCATATTTTTAACACCGTCAAGGTTTTCCGCAACGCCTGATTTGAGGTATTCGACGTACAAATCAACTCCGTCGTTCAGCCTTTCCATAATTTTTTCGTCAATAAGAGGATTATCTTTGGCTGCGATTTTAATTTCATAAGAGCCTTGTTTTTCAACGGTATCGAAGATTTCCTGTATTTTATCGACAAATTCCAATGATTCTTCGGGCAGGTATTGGCTTCCCTGAGAATTTAAGTCTTTGGTGGCCGTTTTTACGGAAATTCCGTGGCTTGAAGTTATGTATTCACCGCCCGTGAGGTCAAGTTTGTAGCAAAGGAACGATGCAAGCCAAATCGGGATTGTTTTTCTTCCCTGCGGAACAAGGGTTTTTATTCCCTGAGCCGCCTGAATTCTCGCAATAGCGTCAAGGTAAAGAGCGGAATTATAGCGGACTTCGCTCCCTGCAAGTTTGCGGATTTCTTTTCCCTCATATTTACCCCTTGCAACAAGTGCTTTGGCAAGGGTAGCAAGAACGATTCCGACAAGGTTTATCGGGAAACGGGTATCTTGCGGGTAGAGAATATTTTGCGGTCCTCTGATTCCGGCAGTTGAAACTTTTGCCTCTTTTGCATATCCCGCAAACCACTCAAGGAGGTTTAATCCTTCGGGGTTTGTTTCGGAATGCGGATAAAGATGTTCACGCTTCAGCGTAAACGTGAATGTTCCTTCATTGTCAAAATTCAGGATATCAAGATTTTTAATATAATCGGGCGTTTTGGAAAAAACGCTGTTAAAAAGTTCTTTTTCAAGTTCACAACTCGGTATTTTGTTTGCCATAATTCACTCCCCCGTTTTGATGTATGAATTATAGCATAAAAATGATGTACTATCTATATTTTTAAGCAGGCCGCAAAATGTTTCTGCGCTTTTTCTTTGAGTTCGGGGAGGGTTGTATCGCAAAGACCTTTTTCCGCCAAATCGCATCTCGGGTTAAATTTACAGCCCGTTATGGTTTCCTGAATACTCGGAGGAGCACCTTCTATGGTTTTGAGCCTCAGTGCGGGGTTTGTATTCGGGAGAGAATTTAAAAGAGCAACCGAATACGGGTGTTTCGGGTTTGAAAAGAATTCGTTTGCCTCCGCCTGCTCGACAATATGTCCCGCATACATAACCGTAACTGTGTCCGTATAGTTGCTTACGAGTGCCAAATCGTGCGAAATGAGAAGAATCGTTGTTCCGAATTCCTTCTGAAGTTCTGTCAGCAAATCCATAATCTGTTTCTGAATAGTTACGTCAAGTGCGGTTGTCGGCTCATCTGCGATAATAAGTTCGGACTTGCAGGCAAGTGCCATGGCTATTATTATTCTCTGCTTCATTCCGCCCGAAAGTTCGTGCGGGTAAAGATTAAGTTTGTCATTAACGTCCGGGATTTTAACGAGGTTTAAAACCTCGCGTGCTTTTCTTAAAGCCTGATGTTTATTAACTTTTGTGTGTGCTCTTATAGCCTCGGTGAGTTGGTTTTCGATTGTGTAAAGCGGATTGAGTGAAGTCATCGGGTCCTGCGGAATGAGTGCGATTTTGTTTCCTCTGAGTTCACGCATCTGTTTTTCGGAATACTTCAGGAGATTTTCACCGTTAAAAATCACCTCACCGCTTTCTATGAAGGCGGTTTTCGGGATTAGGCCCATAACCGACATTGCGGTCAGGGTTTTTCCGCACCCTGATTCTCCGACGAGAGAGTGGATTTTCCCCCTTTCAAGTGTCAGATTTATACCGTAAAGCGCCTGAAGGTTACGTTCTTCGCCTTTAAAAAACAAATTCAGGTTTTTTATTTCCAAAAGATTTTCCATAAAATTATTTTATGTCATTTTCGGGTAAATGTGAATAAGCAAAGTGTTTTATTTCAGACTTAAGATGGCTTTTTCGTAATCATCGGAGCCGTAGATATAACTTCCCGCAACGAGAGAATTTGCGCCTAAGGAGGTGCAGACCTTTGCGGTCAGGTTGTTTATTCCGCCGTCAACCTGAATAATTAAATCTTCGGGGGAATGTTCTTTTATTGAAGGAATTTTCATTGCACAGTCATGCATAAATTCCTGACCTCCAAATCCCGGCTCAACCGTCATTACAAGCACTAAATCGATTTTGTCGAGATAAGGGAAAAGTTCTTCCGGCTTGGTTTTCGGCTTAATCGATATTCCGACTTTCTTCCCGAAGGATTTTACGAGCGAAATAAGATTTTCCGTTCCGTAATTTTCGGAGGCTTCAAGGTGAAAAGTTATCAAATCCGCTCCTGCCTTGGCAAACGGCTCGATATATTTTTCGGGGTTTTCAATCATAAGATGAGTATCAAGAAACATGTCCGTTTTTTTGCGTACAGATTTCACGACGGGAACTCCGATTGAAATATTCGGGACAAAATGTCCGTCCATCACGTCAATATGAATCCATTTTACTCCCGCATTTTTAACCGCCGTTATTTCTTTTTCAAGTTCCATAAAATCTGCGGACAGGATAGACGGTGAAATAATAATTTCTTTCATTCGGACTCCTTTATTACATTCTAGCATAAAACATATTGTTGTGATATAATTTTTTGTGAGGAATTGGAGATAAAATGTATAATTCTATTGACGTGTTATCAACAGCTAAAACATATCTGCGCAAGTTGAAAAAAATCATTAATGAGGAGGCTTCCTTCACATTAATCAACGTAAAGATTCTGAAGAAGGCAAAAATCGACGATATTTTGTGCTGTATAGAAGGCGCTCTGCCGCAGGAATACCGTGATTATATCAAGAAATACGGAGCAAATTCTCTTAAAAGCAACACTTATATAAGACGTTTGCACGCAGCCATCAAAAACAGATTTATGTTCAGCACAAACAGTTATGCGGTCAGATACAAAGAAACAGAGCCTTTGATAGAGATGATAATATCGGCCCTGAATGCCGATTTAAACCGGGTAATGCATGTTTACGAATAGAACTGCAGAACTCCCGACTCAATTGACTTTTGTTTTTTGTTTGTTGTACAATTCTGATAACTATCATAGTAATAAACGGAGAATAAAATGAATTCACAACAAGATGTAATTTACGGATTAATGAACGACCTCGAGGAGGTTTTGGATAAGGGCTTACCTATTCTGCCCAATGTAGTGGTTGTGAAAAAAGATTCCGTAATCGAGATTTTGGATAATATATTTTCGGCACTTCCTGAAGAAATAAAGGAAGCACGCTCTTTGATAAGAAGAAAAGACGAACTTCAGTATGAAGCACAGCAGAGAGCCGAAAAAATCGTTGCAGACGCTCAGGCAGAAGCGAACAGACTGCTTAGCGAAGCGGAATTACTGAGAGCAGTACAGAGAGAAGCCGAGAAGATTAAAGAGCAGGTTATAAATGATTGCGAAGAAATCAAGCGCAAAGCACTTGAAGATGCAGATGCAGTACGTAATCAGGCGATAGACGAAGCGTTGAGAACAAGGGACGGGGCTTCCGTTTATGCAGAGCAGGTGCTTGTAAACCTTGAGCAGAACTTAAATCAACTTCAGGAAATTGTCAAAAACGGACAGGTTCAACTTGAACGCAGAAGAGCAGAGTCAGAAAGCCAATTCCTTGATTATGCAAATTAGGAATGTGTGACGGTATATAAAAAAGAGACTTCCTCAGAAGTCTCTTTTTTTACCGAAAATATATTTACTCTACCCCTATTTACCCTGACCTGCCCGCATTAAACGGGTACGGCTCTGCCTTGTCAGGTCTCGGAAAAGGAAATATATTTACCCCCTTTTAACGACTCTTGTAATTTGTTCTCCGTAACTGTTTACGGTGCCGTTGGTTTCTTCTATCGTGTAAGAAACATCTTCACCTTCGGCTTTTTCTCTTTCGGCAAATTCTATTGCCTTGTCCAAATCCTTAAACTCACCTGCCATATCAGGCTCGAATAAAGATGGTTTATCGATATAAACTTGAAACATAATTTCCCTCCCAAGTTTAAATTTTAATCACAAATAAAAAACAGTCAAACGGTTATTTGTTTTTAACAATATATTTTTCGCAGAGTTTTCGTGTACTGTTATTTTCTTTAATCTGTTCTTTTGTAAGCCTTAATTTGCTGATATCGAGATAAAGGTAACCGTCGGTTTCTTCGAGTACGGCTTTTTGTATGGCTTCGGGATACCAACTTCTTGCCGAAAAGACTGAGTATTTTCTTCCGACTTCGCTAATTACCGAATCAACGTAGGATTGCAGATTTTTAGGGATATTTAAGGAGGGATTAAGCAGGATAAATTCGTCAAGCAGAATGGAATTTCTTTCGCTGTTAAGTTGATTGCATACAAGAAGATAGTTGCTCAAATCGTCCGCACCGTTTCTTGACTGAGGCTCAATATGCTCAATCGTTGCTATGGCGGAACTTATGAGCCTTTTCGCTATGGTTTCGTGGGGGAGTTTGGCATAACCGATTATAAAAGCATCAACATCTCTTGACGGTCTTGGGAGTTGATACCAGGTTCTGTATATTTTGTTTATTTTCTGTTCGTCTTCAGGGCCGGCTTTTATTCCAAGTAGGTAGTCGAGCAGGTATTTTCGTTTGAAGGCGCCGTCTTCCACTTTTTCAAAAGTTACGTTCATTACGTTGAGCAAATCTTCTCTTATATCGGGCGAGAGTGTTTTAATCAAAGGCTCGGTGCTGTTCAGCAGGTTTTTTTGTTTAATTTTAAGGTTTTCTCTTGCGGTTGGTACAAGTTCTTTTAAGATATCGCTGAAATCCTTTTTGTTATTATGCGGAGTATTGTCAAAGATATCAAAAATCTGTTCTTCAATCGGGTACATATAGTTTCTGAAATTCTGCAAAAGGTGTATTGCGGACTGTGCATTCGGTCTTTTTGCAAGTTTAGAGAAGGCTTTTTCGGCATCTCCTCTCGGTAAAAGCGGTCTTCCGCTGTATGCGCAGTTCAGAAATCTGGCATGTCTGAGGAGCAGTTCCTCGTCGTTAAGTGATATACGCATTGCTGCTTTTCGGAATGAAATATTCGGGAAATTTGCATAGTTCAAAGCGGGGAGCCCGACCGTATTTGACCTCTCGTCAGAAGTCCCGTATGCAGCAGAATTGTCCCTTTTAAATCTCCAATTTGTGTAGTTGTTGATTTGTCCCGATGTATTTAATGTAACTTTCATATCCCTAGAACTTATGATAATTGAGTTAACGCATGTAAATCAAATTTTTTAACAAATTGTTTAATAAATCGTTACAAATCTGCAAAATTATAGTATGATAATAAAAGTTAGAGGTGCTTATGAAAGAAACAACCGTAAAATACCCGTTTTTAACGAGAGATGTAAAAATATACGAACAGGAAAACGGACACAAAATCGTTTTGGCATATAAAGAAGGCGGAATGGTGAATGTTTCGAGTTGGGTAAAAACAGGCTCAATTAACGAGAATGACAGGAACAACGGAATTTCGCATTTCCTTGAACATTTGATGTTCAAAGGTACTCATAAGCATAAAGCGGGAGAATTTGACCATATTCTTGAGGCGAGAGGGGCAATAGTCAATGCCGCAACCTGGAAGGATTACACTTTTTATTACGTAACACTTCCGAAGGGTGAAAATGACGAAAACTTTGATTTGGCAATCGAACTTCATGCCGATATGATGACTGATCCCGTAATCCCCGATTACGAAATGGGTGCACCTTTCGACGTGAACGATAAAAATGTTACGGACAAACGTGAACGCCATGTTGTTATTGAAGAAATCAGAATGAGACAGGATCAGCCCTGGACAAAGGTTTATAATTCAACAAACCACGCAATGTACGCCTCTCACCCTTACAAAAGAGATGTAATCGGCACACCCGAGATAATTTCGCAGGTTTCTCAGGAAGAGGTTATGAATTATTACAGAACGTTCTATTCCCCGAAAAACGTTACCACAATTATTGTCGGAGAGTTTGATTTTGAAACCGTTCTTAATAAAGTTGTAAAAGCCTTTAATTGGGGTGAAAGACCGACTCCGCCCGACAGAAATCTTGTTCCGGACAAACCCGTTGAGCAGACGGTTTATATCGAAAATGAAGGAAATATCAATTCTTCCTTTATGATGTTCGGTTATCTCGGAGTTCCCGCAAGAGATCTGAAAAATCTTATCTGTCTTGAAATGCTTTCGGTTATTTTGGGCGAAGGTACAAGTTCAAGACTCTATGTAAATCTTGTCGAAAACCTTGATGAACATATTTTTAATATAATTGATGCGGAAAATTATTCATTCAGAGACGGGAGCAATTTCTTTGTTCAGGCAAATTTCAATCCGCAATACAAGGAAAAGGCGATAGAACTCGTAAAGGGTGAAATTGAAAAACTGAAGGAAGGAATTACCGAAAGAGAACTGAACAAGGCTAAAAAGAAACTCAAATCCCGTTTTGCCTCTGAGGCGGAAACCGTTTCGGAGATTGGCGAATCAATCGGTTATTATATGACGGTTTGCGACGATTTGGATTTGGCGGAAGATTATATGCCGACCTGCGATTCAATAACGGCAGAAGATTTGACGGAGACGGCAAAGAATTATCT
>DBYM01000023.1:1259-1413 GCA_002309875.1 Cyanobacteria bacterium UBA1186 | reverse complement strand
GACGGGTTGGTTTTGCCGGTTTCGAATTATTAATTTAATATTAAATTCCAGATTAAACCGAAAAATATGCTTTAGAATAAAACTCAGGGATACATTTATTCTGCAGAGGTTTTATGAAAGCGATTATTTTAACTTATGCTCCCGTTAAGGAAGC
>DBYM01000023.1:0-1201 GCA_002309875.1 Cyanobacteria bacterium UBA1186 | reverse complement strand
CCGAATTCAAGAATTATTACGGATTACATTTTAGCGGATATTTGCAGGAGGTTTAAAGAAAAGGTAATAAGCGTGCGGGAGAAATTCCGCTCTCCTTCTCCGAGAGTTGAATATTTTGACTGTGAATTCAAAGGCTCAACAATTTTGGCTGCGATTGAATACCTTATTTCAAAAAAATATGATGAAATTCTGATAATCGGGGATAATACGGTTAATAATACGGGTTTTCAGTTTGATGTGAATACGGAAATAGGTAAAATTAACGATAAGGCAAAAATTTACCAATATTCGGACGGGAATTTTAACCTTCCCGTAAGGACAATTTCGGAGTTTTGCACCTGACCGCCGATTGTTAAGATTTTGTCATCTTTCGGGCGCTATGTTATAATAACCGTGTTATACAGAATAAGAGAGGGGACGAATATGAGTACAACATCAATTGTGGTTTTGGTTATTTGTTTAGGGGTTGCGGGTGTTTTATATTCCGCTTATGTTTCGGTTATACAAAAGAAAAATAAGGTCAGAGAAGCCTTTTCAAGTATAAATGTTCAGTTGAAAAAGCGTTATGATTTAATCCCAAATATACTTACGATTGCAAATAAGTTTATGGAGCACGAAAGAGGGCTCATGGAAGATTTGACAAAATTGCGTACCGAAGTTTTGTCCATTCCCGATAATTTTGAAAATATTGAAAGAAAATTGGATTTAGATAATCAAATCAGAAACAAAATGCAGCAATTGCTGGTTTCGGTTGAAAATTATCCTCAGTTGAAATCGGATAACACGATGGTTACCGCAATGCAGACATATAATGAGGTGGAAGAGCATATTGCAGCAGCAAGAAGATTTTTTAATTCAGCCGTTAATGATTTGAACAATGCGGTAGAAATCTTCCCGACTTCACTGTTCGCAAAAGGGCTCGGAATATCAGGGCAGGAATATTTTAATGTAGATGAGGCAGAAACAAAACCTGTTAATGCCGCTGATTTCTTTAATAAATAGGGTAGTCTTCCATGTCTGATGAACCAATGTCCTATTTAAAAATGCGCAGAGAATTTTATAAAAAATATCTCGATGTAATTGTTCCGCTTGTACAGAAACACGAAAATTCAAGAAAACAGAAGTTACGTTTTTCAATTCTGCTTTCAACGGTCCTTATTATCGCAGGAAGTTTTTTGTTATATATAGCATACTTAAACGG
>DBYM01000074.1:16836-17946 GCA_002309875.1 Cyanobacteria bacterium UBA1186 | reverse complement strand
ACTGCGCCTCGCGATAAACGCCACCGCTTGCACTTGCGCCGAAAACCTGCATTTTCGCCGACGCGTGCTGCGACTCTCCCTTCGGTCGTGGCTCTGCTCGGCTTGTCGAACGCATAAGGACTTCGTCCTTTGCGGTTCTCAACGCTGCCAAACAAAAATTACAGAGGATAGGAATAAATCCTATCCTCTGTAATTTACCCCAGAGTTGACGAGTTCAGAACTTGGTTACTAAAAAATGTGGCTTAAGCATTTTTACAGTTTGCAGTGAAAATAAAATGTTGATTTATTAAGTCAAAATGTATAGAATACCCATATGAATATATCAGTTGGCAGAATAAATTCAATTCAATCTGTAGGACACCTTGATTTATATAAGGTTCGTGAAATTATGACTTCTAATAAAATAACACAAACAGAAAAAATAAAGTTTCTGCAGGAAAATCATGATAAAATCAAAAGTTTGGCAGAGGAAAAGATTTCAGGTACTGAATATGAAAAAATGATAGATGTCAGACCATTAAAACTTCAAAATCCACTAAAAAACATAGGTATCAAATATGTTGATTGGAAACTTACGGCTCATGCTCTTGGTATAAAACCACCTGAAGTTAAGGGATATATGGGAGACATTGTTAATAAATTGGCGACAATGGAAGATTTAAAAACTTTGGGAATTACCGAAGATGTTTATAAGACAATTAGAACACACGTTTATCGTATGGGTTCAAAAAAACAGGTAATAATCAATCTTGATTATGAATTGCACCATACAGAAAATATACTGGATACACTTTATCATACTTTAGATTATAACTCCTTGGGAATTGCAAATTATTTTATGTTTCCTCATCGCAAACTTGATAATAAGACTATGCTCAAGGTTTATAATGTAATAGATAAAAATTTGAAATCATGTAGTGAATCAGGAAGAATTTCTGAATCCAATGCATTAAGCACGGCAGAATGGGCACTTGCAAAGATTTATGAAATTCAAAATAATCAACATTTCCAAAATGTAATAAAACTAAGAAAAGAATTGGGATAAGTTTTCACACAAAAATAAAAATATTAAAAGGGACTAGTTTATACTAGTCCCTTTTAATTTACGCC
>DBYM01000074.1:10962-16764 GCA_002309875.1 Cyanobacteria bacterium UBA1186 | reverse complement strand
TGCACTTGCGCCGAAAACCTGCATTTTTATCTGGCGCGATTTTCTTGCTCACTCGCATTAAACGGCAATTCCGTGTTTTGCCTCATGTACTAATCGTACATTCAGCAAAAGCACTCCAGCCTCTGCTCGTTCGCGCTCGAACGCAAAAAAACGTTCAAATCCTTTCACAAACCTAAATTTAAAGGGACTAGTTCATACTAGTCCCTTTAAATTTACGCCTGGCGCGATTCGAACGCGCGACCCTCTGCTTAGAAGGCAGATGCTCTATCCAGCTGAGCTACAGACGCATATTTTGATTATTTAACTTTCATTTGTTTAACGGCTCCGCTCGAAAACATTTTCGTCTTCGCCAACCCGAAGCCGAAATGGTTTTCTCGACTCCACCTCAGTCGCTTCCGCTCCTTCGGCTTGCCTTATCGCTCGCCGCGGGGCAGCTGAGCTACAGACGCTTGCCTTAGTCCTAAGAATATCACATCAACTTTTTTTTGCAAGTATTCCGGGTTATGTCGGGATTCCGTTTGTCGGGATAAAATCACTTAATATCATATATTTGCCCGACTTTGATGTTTCTTTCAGCACCCTCGCCGATGAATTGGTCAGCAAAATCTGATTTTGCACGCACTCATACCCGTTTTGCCCGAAAATTTCTTCATATTTTTCGCCAAGGTTTGTATATCTTTGTGATTTTAAGAATAATCCGAAATGCTTATTCCGTTTCTTTATCTTGTCAGATGCAAAATGAATAACCGAATTTATGTTCAAATCGCTCCAGCCCGACTGAATAATATCAAGGATATAATTTTCATTGTCCGTTGTTTTTATCGAAATATACCCGATTGTCTTTTTCGTTTGCGTGTCTTCAATGATATATTTATATTCGCTGAAGCATGAAAGCCCTCTGAAAAGACCCTCCTGAAATTCGGTTTTATCCCTTCCCAAAAGCGGTCTGAAATGCGGGAGCAGGGAATCGTTATACAACCCTGCAACACTCTCGGAATCAGAATTTCTGAAATCTCTGAATGCCTTTTTGTCATAATCCGTCTCGGGAAAATTCGTCACTCTCCACAATTTTTCGTCAGAAATCTGACTGAAACCGCACTGATAAATAAACATATTCAAAAGTTCGGGCAAATAATCATCAACCTTGACAATAACCGAAACCGCTCCCATTGCCTTGTATCTCGAAACCGTATATTGTACAAGTTCTGCCGCTTCTGCCAAAAAATCTTCTTCAAACAAAAGTTTTTGGATTTCAACCTTAGGGTTGCATGATTTAATTGGCGCAAGCGTAATCAAACCCTTAACTGAATTTTCGTCCTGCAAAACATAAGATTCGGGCAGAAATTTTAATTTCAGAGGCAAAAGGTGATGCAGAAGAATAAACGGATTAAACATTAACCTGTTTATATAAGAATCGCCCGCTCCGTTATTAAGGAACGAAATCATCTCCTCCGTGCTTTTTTTGTCAAAATAGTAAAGTTTCCGAATCTTACTCATAACAAGATTATACTTATATTTTTTAATCATAGCAAGTAAACATGTAATTTATTTGGGCAAAACTCTTTTCTAATTGACAGGTTGTGTGTATAATATAGACAGAAAAAAGGGATATTAAGATGGGTATCGGAATTACTACTGTAATAATAATCATTTTGGCGTTTTTTATCTTAAAAAGTATTATAAGTTTCAGCCTGAAACTCATTGGTTTGGCTATTCTTATTCTTCTTGCGGTATTTACAATATGGATTTGTTCGGAAAAACCGGATATGCACAAACCTTTCTCAATGGATACGATTGAATACCTCTTTAAGATTAACAAAGACGGCTCAATGACTACAACAAAACAGGTTACACGTACAGTTTTGAAGGAGCAATAGAGATGAAAAAACTTTTTGCGCTGATATTGCTTTTCTGTTTCACGGGGTTGAATACATGTTTTGCCTTCAGCGAATTGTATTATTTTAAGAACATAAAAACAACGGATATTCAGCCTGTTGTAATGTCAACTCTGAATTCATACGGTTACAATATTGTTAAGGAAAACCCTTATTATGCGATTTCCCAAAACGGTGACGATTTTGCCGTAATTATTCTTCAGCAGAGTGGCGATAATATGTTTTATTATTATCAGTCCGAAAAAAGCACAAGAGTTAACCGCCTGATTTTAAGAGATGTTAAAAAACGTGATATAGTTTGCGAACAGTCTTTTAACTCAAACATTATGAATATTTATGACAATCTTGCACAGGAATTGAAATCAAGTGCAGGTGCGGTTAAGAAATATACATTTGAGGACGAAGAGCCTGTGTTTACCACTCCTCAGCAGAAAACCGAAACACAAAAACCGAATACATACAGAGGTTACGTTGCGCAAGTATCTGCAGGTACTAAGTTCAACGCGTATTTGCAGGATTCGATCAATACCGCAACCGCTTCAAAAGGCGATAACATAGTTGCGATTGTATCGGACAACTTGGTTTATAGTGACGGTACTGTTATAATTCCGCAGGGTAGCATGGTTTACGGCACACTTTCCAAAGCAAGAAGTGCAACTTACGGCTCAAGGAACGGGCGTGTCGTTATCGACTTTACTACGGTCGTAACACCCGATAACGATACTTACAACATTTCTGCCGAAGCAATCGATTTTACGGTTTCAAATGAGGGCAAGGTTGCTTCAACCGTAAAAGATGTGGCGACAAAAGCAGCAGTCGGTGCAATAGTGGGAATGCTTGCCGCTCTTGTTACGGACAGCAACATCGGCAGAGGTGCGGCAATAGGTGCAGGTGTAGGCGGAGGTGCTTCTCTTGTTTATTCAACTGCCGAAAAAGGTGTTGATGCGGAAATCCCGTCATATACAGAGATGGAAATAGTTTTGACAAAACCGTTCAGTGTAAGTATTTCGAAATAGGTATGAAAAAACAGCAGAGGAAAAATATATGAACAAAAGATTAATAACGGTAGGATTTTTAATTTTATGTATTGCAATAGTCGGGAAACTTCTGTTTTTTGCGGCTAAAAATATTAAGGTAGATGATTTTCATAAGGCTGCAATAATTTTTGTAATTGATTCTTCGGCATCAAATCAGAAAATGCTTCCTGACGAAATCAAATTTACAAAATCTCTGTGTTCAATTCTTGATCCTGAGGACCAAATCAAAATTTTGAGAGTTTCTGAGGACTCATACCTGATATTTGAAGGCTCTCCGAGTGATACAAAAGGTATAACCAAAGCGGTTGAAGCATTTACGCAATACAGTTCAAAGGATTACGGAACGGCTTACGGACAGGCTCTGAAAAAAGCATTTGAACACTGTCTGACTATGAAAAAAGAAGGTTACGTACCATCGGTTGTCGTAATCGGCGATTTGGAAAATGAAGGTGCCGTTGAAAAACAGATTAATTGGGATACTCTCCCCGAAAATATAAAAAACGTTAAGGAATATATTCCGGAACTTTCTATGATGTTTGTTTATGCTCACCCTGAAAAATTAGATTTGGTAAAATCAAAACTCAATCCGATTTTGGGCGAGAAAAAACTTATTATTGCAAACGAAACAAATACCGACAAGGCAGGAAGAAGATTTTTAGAAGCAATCGGAAGATAGTACGCTACTTTCCTGAGGAGAGGTTTGTGAAGTATCAGACGGTGCAGATAGGAGATAAATATGGCATTTACAATAACAACGAAACAGGGCGAAAGAACATTTGCAGACAAACAACTTGTGAATATAAGTTCCCGTCAGGGTGCTGACATGGTGCTGAATCTCGGGTTTGATTTTCTGCTCACCGTTCAGTATGACAGTAATACAAACAGATGTTCGGTCCTGAACCAATTTAATAATCAGAAATTTCTGTTCAAGGGAAAAAGTCTTCCTCCGAAACTTGATGTTGAAAGAGTTTGCAAGATAATGGTTGACGGCTCTGACGAGTTTATTTCAATCAGGGTTGAAGGCTCATCTGCTACGAGGGAAGTTGCTCAGGAAAATATTTCCGAAAATGATATTAAAGCGATTTACGGCAATGATGTTAATGCGGCAGCAAAACTTATGGTTGAAAAAAGGAAGGCTGAACTTGAGGAAGCAAGAGTTGCTATTGTTAAAGAGGTCGGCTCAACCATTAACAATTTGAGACACAAATTGTCTATGAATTCAAAGGGCGGAATTATGCTTCATATTGCGTTATTCTTTGCATCTTTGGTTTGTGCTTTCGGTGTTTCAAACTATTTGACGGGATTACCTCTGAACGAGGCAGGTAATGTCATTCAG
This sequence comes from Cyanobacteria bacterium UBA1186, assembly GCA_002309875.1. Taxonomy (GTDB): domain Bacteria; phylum Cyanobacteriota; class Vampirovibrionia; order Gastranaerophilales; family Gastranaerophilaceae; genus CAG-196. The sequence continues at coordinate 12,496 of DBYM01000074.1, read as the reverse complement.
ATGCCTACAAATATGAAACTGATTTTTGTGTATGCTCTGATTGTTTACGGAATTGGTTTAATTCTTAAACAGGGCGTATTTTTGTATTTCCAGAACAAAATCGGTGAAGATACCACAACTTCAAGAATTGCGGAAAAATTTATGATAGGCCTTCCGTTGATTTTCTATGCGGCAGTCTATCTGATTAACGTACTTTATTATATTTCACCAAAAACTTTCCCCGTGTTTGCGGTTTTGATTTCGTTGTTCTTTGTAGGAACTGCGGCCACTTTGGCTTTGGGCTGCGGATATTATAAAAACGGAAACAATGAAATAAGAAACGAACTTGACAAATACGAATACAGAGAAGATTTTGAGAAGGTTATCAAAGAATATCAGCAATGGATTGAACGTTTTGTTAATACTATGGGCAAGGCAAAAATAAGGAATATTCAGGATAAGCAGTTTATGCTTCAGATTAAATCAATCGGTGAAATCATTTTGGGTATTATAACCGCACCGTTCCTTGCTTACGGTGTTTCAAATACTCTTGCGATGTGTTTCCCCGAAGCAGCGGGCTGGGTAAGAATTTCAGGTTTGAGATTAAGTCCCGTATTTTTGGTATTGGCAACGTTTTTGATTATCTTTGCATTCTTTAACTTTGTAAACGGATTTTTGTGCAGTAAAAAGATTCAGGGCTCAAACGTTATCAAGAATGACGGTTTCAGCAATTATATTCAGCACGGTGTTGAAATCTACGGACTTGAAGGGGTTAAGAAACTAGACAGAGAAATGCGCCGTTCATTTGTTATCGGGCTTTGCATAATATTTATTGAATTTTCGATGAATGCGTCTTACTTTATGGGTGAGATGGGAAGCGATTTGAGCGGTCTGCTTTTGAGTATGCTTGCGGCACTTGTTCCGACTGCATTATTGATTGCAGAAACATTTATGCTCAGTCAGACCAAGTTTGAAACCTTTGCGTGTGAAGAATTGGCAGCCAAGATAGAATGAGAATTTTAGTTCAGGTACTTTTAATATTACTCGTTGTTTCAACGCTCAGCATTTGTGCTATCAAGCCTGATATGCATAAATCCGTTATTGTGTATAATTCGGATTACACACTTGTTCCCGAAGAGGTCAAAACGGTTGAAAAAGAGGAAATTCCTATTATGGAAATACCTGCAAAGCCTGTTGAAACCGTAACAAAAAAGGAAACAAAAACCGTCAAAACCCAAACGCAGACAAAACCTCAGCAGGTTAAAAAAGTTGAAGTCAAACAGCCCGTAAAGAAAACGGAAACAAAAGTTCAGAAGGCTGAAACTCCAAAAGTTCAGACTGTTGTTCAGACTCAAAAAGTCGAAAACCCCGTTGTTAAAACTGAAACAAAGACGCAGACAGTTCCTGTTCCCAAAGTAATGACACAGCAGGAGGAGGAAATTGCGTGGAATAAATGGAGGTCAAACCTCCAAAATAAAATCATGCAGGATGTTAAACTTCCGATTATGCCGAACGGAATTACGTTTAAATTTTCGTTCAATGTGGATAAATACGG
>DBYM01000074.1:10165-10806 GCA_002309875.1 Cyanobacteria bacterium UBA1186 | reverse complement strand
TCGACGGAAAGATTCAGTACTCCGCAGGATTACAATGATTATGAAAAAGTGGTAAGATAGGGGTAGCAGGGGGTAAATTAATTATTATTTCTCGGGAGAAGATTTATGTATAAATGTACGGAATGCGGAAGCGAATATAAGGTTAAACCTGATTACTGCGATTGCGGTAATGATGTATTTGAAGAGATGGTTCCGCCAAAGGCTGAAGAAGTAAAAAAAACGGAGCCAAAACCTGAAAAAAAGCACGTGGTGATAAAGGAAACGCCTAAAGAAGAAGTTATTAAACCTCAATTCAGGTTTAACGTTGATCCGATTTCGCTGACGATATTTATTATTTGCATAATACTTTCATTTATCGTTGTATTTTTCCTGTTTAACCCGAAAGAGAGAACGGAAGCCGAGCAAAAAGCCGAAATCGCTGCGGTAAAAAGCATTCCTTCAATAGACAAATTCTGGAATAATGCCGTGCCTGTCGTTCCCGAGCCTGAGGCGGTAAAAGTCGCTGAGCCTGTTCAGCAGGTGCAGAAACCTGTTTCAAAACCCGTACAGCAGACAGCAAAGCAAACTCCAAAAACAACACCAAAACCTGCCCAAACTCAAAAAACTGCTCCAAAGCAGACGACTGTTCCGCTAAAGAAAGA
>DBYM01000074.1:9336-10091 GCA_002309875.1 Cyanobacteria bacterium UBA1186 | reverse complement strand
GAAGAATACGCAAAAAAACTTGCCGAAGTTCACAAACAGGCTGCTGATTTACAGCAATCAATGTACGACAGGCAGGAGTTTGCAAATTATAAAGCGAATATCAGAAACACAATCGGAAGGAAGATTGATTTTACGAAGGTTGTGGGTGACGGCGATTGTGCAATTTCTTTCAGAATTGATTTTTCGGGTAAACTCGTAAACGGTGCATTTGCAAAACAATCTTCGAATATCACACTGAATGACGCGGTTTATAATGCATTTATGCAGTCGAGAAATTTCTCCGCGCCGCCAAAATTGTATAACAACGAAACATTGACTTTGAAAATAACTTTTTATAACGGAAATTTTGAAATTTCGCTTAAATAGTTTAAAGGGTTTTAGGCAGTTGTTCGCATAAAGCCTTAAAAATCACTTCATTGTTGGTTTTGGATTTAACTTTCACATATTCTGCGGGGTCAATTTTGTTATCAACGAGTTCGTGCCTGTTGTTGTACCATTGTGTATTCAAAATGGCCATTTCGTTTACGGAACATTTTGCATCTATGTAGGCTGCTTCATAAGTATATTTTGTGTTATTCAGTTTGCTTTTTGCAAAATCGGGGTGAATAATCCATGCCTGAACGGAGGTATTTTCCCTTTTTATTGAATGGTGGTCAACGTAAATAGGGCCGTAGAACTGCCAGTCCGTAGCATAAGCGCAGACAGACGTAACAATCAGGGTTACGAGTATAAGCATCTTCTTCATAAAAACTTCC
>DBYM01000074.1:8712-9232 GCA_002309875.1 Cyanobacteria bacterium UBA1186 | reverse complement strand
CCCCCTTATTTACCCCTCTATTTTTGTGGTACTATTAAGTAAGATATTTAAAGGAGAAAACCATGCAAGCAAGACGTGCCGCAAGAGAATTGGCGCTTATACTCTTTTCACAGTTTGAAAAAGAAATAACCCGTTATTCAAAAGATGATTTTAAAAATATAATGCTGAAATCCGTCAGGATACTTTCGAATTCCGCATCTGAAGAACTTAAACTGACAGTAGGCTCTTTGATAGATATTAAGAGCATGCTTGAGGATTATGAAGCAGAACACGAATCAAATCTTGCAAGTCCTATCGGTGCAAAGAACAAACCTGTTCCGATTCCGATGACTGACGAAATGATTGAAAAGGTTGATACAATGCTTGACGTTGCCGAAAAAGCAATTATGGCATTGGAAATTGCCGAATTCACAACTCTTGAAAACAATTCCGAAGTTCAGACTTATGCAATAAAAGTTGCGGAAAGTTTCAGGGAAAATCATAAGGCTGTTGACGAGCAAATTCAGAAATACTCAAATGG
>DBYM01000074.1:8529-8663 GCA_002309875.1 Cyanobacteria bacterium UBA1186 | reverse complement strand
GAACTTTTATATACGCAAGATGCTCCGATTAAGGTGGTTGTTGATGAAGCGGTTGAACTCGCCAAGAAATATTCAACCGAAGATTCTTCGTCATTCATAAACGGCATTTTGGCAAAAGTTATTGTAGAAAACGG
>DBYM01000074.1:7024-8449 GCA_002309875.1 Cyanobacteria bacterium UBA1186 | reverse complement strand
GTCGATGCGGTTAGTGAGGAAGAAGAATTTTCCGAATTTGTCCTTGAGGACATGGAAGATTTGCTTATTTCTGCCGATTTGGGTGTAAATTATGCCTCCGAACTGACGGATAAACTCAGAGGACAGAATAAGATTAAACCTTCAAAAGTTAAGGAATTTTTGGAGGAGGAATTTTTGAAAACTCTTGCCGAAGCAGGTTCATGTGATTTGAATTACAAAGAGGGCGGCATAAACATATATTTTGTAACAGGTGTGAATGGTGCAGGAAAAACCACTCTCATAGGTAAACTTGCATACAAATTTAAAGAAGAAGGCAAAAAAGTTTTGATAGCGGCAGGGGATACGTTCAGAGCGGCCGCGGAGGAGCAGGCGGATATCTGGTCAAAACGTGCGGGTGCCGATATTGTAAGACGGGACAAGGCAGATCCTGCTTCTGTTGTCTATGAGGCTATCCAAAAAGGGGTAAATGAGGGATACAATGTCCTTCTTATTGATACTGCGGGGAGATTACAGAATAAATTTAACCTGATGGAAGAATTGGCAAAGATAAAAACGGTTATTGACAAAAATGCTCCCGATGCCTTGAGGGAGAGCATTTTGGTAATTGATGCAAATACCGGTCAGAACGGATTGCAGCAGGCAAAAGTTTTTAAAGAATGTGTTAATCTTACGGCGGTTGCTTTAACTAAACTTGACGGCTCCGCAAAAGGTGCAATAGTTTTGGCTATTGCTAAGGATTTGGGTTTGCCCGTAAAACTTGTCGGGGTGGGCGAAAAAATGGAAGACGTAAGGGATTTTGATTCAAAAGAGTTTGTAAAGGCCTTGTTTATTTGATAGAATACAGGCAAAGGGGTAAATAGGCAAGGGGGTGTATTATATGCGTATTCAGGCAATCAACAATATTAATTTTTCTGCATTATATCTTGTAAAAGGTGATTATTCCAAAGAACAAAAAAATGTTATCAGGCAGATAAAAGACACTTTGAATAAACCTTCGGCAGAGTTTAATAATTGGTCTGCAACAGACTATTATAAATTGGTAAAAGGTTTTGATTTTTTTATCGAAAACGGTGTAAAATCTCCCAATTCGGTACGTCTTTCGGGGAAATGGGGAGTAAAGTATTTTGGCAAAGGTGCAAACAGAGTTGAAATATACAGAGATATGTTCAATATCGGGACATATAGTAAAAATCAGCCTTTTAGGACCGATGACATAAAAACAGGCTTAAAAAATAAAGAACTTACGGGCAAAATACTGAACACAGCCTTGCTGCTGCTTGCCGGAACATTTTTCGTATTGGGAATAGCAATGGCAAGCGGAGAGGCTCAGCGGGCAAAAAATGCGGCCAAACCTTTAATTGAAAACGTTGACAGTCTGTCAAACAGGGTTAAATCTGCATTATCGGATACAACAAAGGTTTTCAG
>DBYM01000074.1:0-6992 GCA_002309875.1 Cyanobacteria bacterium UBA1186 | reverse complement strand
CCCCCCCCTATCCTTTAATGTTAAGTGTTTGACACGGCTCGGATTTTAAGTTTTAATTAATGTATAATAGTTGAATTGTCAACTGTTGGGGAGACAGGGATTAGATAATGTACATAAAACAACTCGAAGTTGACAACTTTAAGTCGTTTGCGAATAAAGTTGACATACCTCTGTTAAAGGGATTTACTTCAGTTTCCGGGCCGAACGGTTCGGGAAAGAGTACCATTATTGACAGTATCCTTTTTGCGCTCGGTCTTTCAACGAGCCGAACTCTCCGTGCCGAAAAGATAGCCGACCTCATATCGACTTATAACAAGCGTAACGAAGCCTATGTAAAAGTAACTTTTGGTGACGCCGAAATGGACGGTGATAAGGGTGAATTTTCGGTTGCAAGAAAGATTCGCAAATCCTCACAGGGATTTAACAGTATTTATTATTTGAACGACAAAGTGGTAACCCTGTCCGATGTACACGATAAACTCGAAAAATACAATATTACTCCGAATGGCTATAACGTTGTTATGCAGGGCGATGTTATCAGTATTATAAACTGTACCGCAAGAGAGCGCCGTACTATTATTGACGAAATTGCGGGAGTTGCGGATTTCAACCGCAGAATTGAACAGGCCACAAATGAACTTGAAACGGTTGAACAGCGTGTTACAAATTCAACCCTGATTTTAAACGAAGTAAATATACGCCTTGAACAGTTAAAAGAAGAACGTGAAGTCGCACTCAAGTATCAGAAACTTAAAGACGAAAAAACAGGTTTGGAAAGTCAGATAAGTCTTGTTAATTTCTTTGAAATAAAGCGGAATCTTGAAAAAGCACACGAAAACATTCTTCAGTTTACCAAGAGGAAAAAGGAAGAAGAAGTCAAATCGAAGGATTTGGAGGAAAGGCTCAAGTTAATAAGAGAAAAATATGAGGAACTCTCTGAAACCATAAGAGAAAAAGGCGAAGGCCATCAACTTGAACTTAAACATGAGGCGGAAGAGAAAAAGGGTGAAATCGAACGCAAAAATGCTGCCATTGTTTTTGCGGACAAACAGATTCAGGATAATTTAAAAACCGTTGAAAATAACAAAAACGGAATTCAGACACAGCAGGATAAAATCAAAGAAGCCGAACTTAAAATTGATTTGACAAAAGGAAATATCAAAGATATTGAAGGAAAAATAGAAGAACAGAGAAAACTTCTGAAGAAAATCCTTGCGGATATGTCAGGTCTGAGTGAAACTGCCGATAAACACATTGAAAGACGCAATAATTTAAGAGCGGAATACGAAGCGGAGTTTGAAAAAGAGACAAAACTTATTCAGGAAAAAGCACCTCTTGAAGCCGAACTTTCTTCAAAGAAAAAACAACTTGAAGATGCAAAGGCCAAGTTGGAAGAATTGGAAAAATTCCGCAAAACCTTCAGTGAGACCAAGTCTTCAAAAGAACTTATGATAGAAGAATTGGGTAAAGAACTTGAAGATTTTAAAATAATACAAAAAAATACACTGAACAGTTTGGATACGGTCAAAAACGAAATTGATGATATGGACCATGACCTGCAGACTGCACGTCAGAAAATCTATCAGTTAGAGGCTTCCAAAAAGGCAAACGAAGAAGTAAATATGGGCCGTGCCATTGATACGGTCATGGACGCAAATATAAGAGGTGTTCACGCACCGCTTGTAAAATTAGGTCAGGTTGAAGAAAAATATGCAACGGCTTTGGAAATAGCGGCAGGTACGAGAATGTCCCATATCGTTGTTGACGATGAGCATGTTGCCGCAACCGGTATTGAACTTTTAAAATCCGCAAATACAGGCAGGGCAACATTTGTTCCGCTTAATAAGATTGTCAGATGCCCCAAGAGCCTTAATCTCCCCAAAGAAAAAGGTGTAATTGATTTTGCAATCAACCTTATTGATTTCGACGACACCTATTTAGATGCCTTTTATTATGCCGTAGGAGAAACCCTTGTAGTTGAAAACAGAAATGTTGCCAACAAACTTATCGGCAAATACCGTATGGTAACTCTTGACGGAGATTTGTTTGACAAATCAGGTTCGATTACGGGCGGTTCCGTCAGAAAAACAGGGCTTAAATTCTCACAAAATTCCGATTCCGAATTGGATACTTATAAAACAAGACTTCAGGAGATGGTTGATAAATATAATACCCTTATTCAGAAACGTAATTCTCTTGAAGAAAAAATGGAAGATGTCCGTGGTAAATATTCCGATTCGACAACAGAATATAACAAAGCAAAACTCGAATTAACGGATTTGGAAGCAAAATTTGAGAATAACCAAAAAGATATTGATGAGAAAAAAGAATTTATAAAAACATCTGAGCCTGAAATAAGCAAACTTGAAAAATCTTTGGATAAGATTGAAACAAAGCATATTGAGATTTCCGAAAAACTGACAAATCTGCATACTGAAATTACGGAAGTTGAAAAACTTATGAATGATGCGGATTTGAAGGATTTGAAGGAAAAAACCGCAGGGGTTGAAAACGAGATTAAGCGGTATGAGAAAAATATTGCCGATGCAAATATTGAAATTGACAGCCTGAACAGCAGAATAGAATTTATGAATTCAACCATAAAAACCCACAATGATAATATTGCGAATTCAATACAGGCAAACAAAGAATTGGAACAGGATAAACTGCTGAGAGCCGAAGAAATTAAGGGCTTGGAAAAAGAGTTAAATGCTCTTAATGAACAAATTGAAGAAATTACCGAAAAACTCAAAGAACTTTTCACTCAGAGAGATTCAATAAATGCCGATATTGTAAAATTGGAAACTGATAAGAGTGTTAAACTTAAAGACATTGAAGATATTGAGGAACAGATAGAATCCTTCAAATCACGCAGACGTGAACTTGAGCCTCAACTTGAAGAAACAAAGAATGCACTTGAAGAAGCGGGTGTTAATATAAACGAGGTAGAGCCTGTTGAGATGTCGGTTGATGACATTATGGCAAAGATTCAGCGTTTGCAAAAGAGAATGGACGAACTCGGTGCGGTTAATATGAAGGCACTTCAGGACTTTGATGATGTAACGGCACGTCATCAGGAACTGACAAGCAGGATAGAAACATTGAGTACCGAGCGGTTACAAATCTTGGAAAGAATGAAGGGTTATGAAGACCTTAAAAAAGAAAACTTCCTCAAGACATATAATGCGATTAACGAAAACTTCAAGGATATGTTCCATGAATTATCGGAAGGCGAAGGCACTCTGATATTGGAAAATGAAGAAAATCCGTTTGAAGGCGGACTTGATATTGAGGCTCAGCCGAGAGATAAAAAGAAACAAAGATTAATGGGTATGTCAGGCGGTGAAAAAGCATTAACTTCACTCGCATTTGTGTTTGCAATACAAAGATATATGCCTGCACCTTTCTATGCTTTTGACGAAGTTGATTCAAGTTTAGACGGTATTAATGTTGAAAAATTGGCTCATATTGTACAATCACAAGCCGATAAAGTGCAGTTTATTGTAGTCAGTCACAGAAAGCCGATGATTGAATCCGCAACAAGAACAATAGGTGTTACACAAAAAGAAAAGGGTATTTCAAAGGTTACCGGAGTAAAATTGCGTGATTAATATTCTTTGACTCATGTGAATAGATGAGTACGAATAGCACGAAATAGATTAAAATGTAATTGGATATGGCACTAAATATTAGTAATACAGATTTTGACGGGAATATAAACAACTCGGTAGTTCAGAAGGAGACCGAGGCTGACGGTATTGAAATCCTTGTTAATATGGCAAAACAGGGTAAGATTGACCCGTGGAATGTTGATATAGTTGCTGTTTATGACCATTATATGACTCAGGTTTTTAAGGCAAAAGGACAAAATCTTAAGATTACGGGCAGAACAATTCTTTTTGCGGCCATACTTTTGAAGTTAAAATCCAATATTCTTAAAGGTCTTGATGTAAATGACTTTGAGCCTCTGCCTGAGGACGAATTTGATTATTCCGATGACGGAATGGAATTAGATTACGGTGAAGATTACACTCCGTCAGGCAATGTTATTTCCATAGACGAAGTTTTGCAGAGAAGAACGAGCGTAAGACTTAATCATAACAGAGTTGTTACCCTGAGAGATTTAATCCGCCAGTTGGAATTTTATGAAATGCTGGACAGAAAACAATCCCTCAAGAATGCCCATGAACGTGCAAAACAGAGAGTCCGCAGTTATGCTAAATTGTCTCCCGACGATATTATAAATCTTGCACACGACGAATATATTGAACAGGGTGTTCAGAGATTGAGAGAGAATTTGGAAGAAATTCTTAACCGTCAGGATAAGATTGAACTTAATGAACTGACACTTTTGGGAATGGACAGAGTAAGCGCTTATGTTTCTCTTTTGTTCCTGACAGCAGACAGTGATTATGATTTGGAGCAGGACGAATTTTATTCCGATTTGTATGTAGTAAAACGTCCCGGCTCTGCGCCTGTTCGTGAAGAAGAAGACGAAGAAGAAGATAACATATTTGATGCGGTAAATAATGCAAAAAGTGTTTTAAACGAGGATACAAATGGAGCAGTTGAAATCCAGAATTGAGGCTGTTCTTTTCGTAACGGCTAAAGTTTTGCAGATAAATGAAATAGCTGAAATTCTTGAGGAAACTCCTGAAAATGTTGAAGAGGCACTCCTTGAACTCATTATGGATTATGCGTCTCGTGACGGTGCTTTGGAGATTGATGACGAAAACGGATATATTCTTCAGGTTAAACAGGAACATTTGGATATAGTTGAAAAACTGTGTCCTGTCGAATTGCGTCCGCCCGTTTTAAAAACACTCACGGTTATTGCGCTTAAAGAGCCTATCAGACAGACATTACTGAAGGAACTGAGAGGTTCAAATGCTTATGAACATGTTGCCGAACTTCTTGAAAAAGGTTTGATTTCACGTCATAAGGATAAAAACGGACGTTCATTTAATATCAAAACGACTCCGAAGTTTAAAGAGTATTTTAAACTCAAAGGTGATATCAAGGCGCTTGTAAAAACGCTTAATATTGATAACGGTGTAAAAGATGATGAAGAGTAAATCATTATGGATAATTGCATCAGCGGCTTGTCTTACCCTGTTTGCACTGCAGTACGGGAGCACCAATATTGATAAAATCATGTCCGCAAGGGGTGATTATTATTACGCCAAAAACGATTCGGCAAATGCACAAAAATATTATGAATCCGCTTTTGAACTAGGAGTTGAAGATACGGACAGAAGGGACAGATATGTAAACCTTCTTATAAATTCGCCTATGACCGTCAAATCTCAGGAGAAATTGGTTAAGTTTATCAATTTGCCCACAGATGACGGCGCAAAACTCAAGGCGGAATATTTTATATATGACCTGAAACGTGCAATTTCCGCGAAATACCCCGGGAATTATATAAAAAAGGCCGTTTATAACGGTAAAATTGTGCGCTGGAGCAAACTCCCGATTACGTACGGACTCAAAAGCGATGAGCCGATTCCGCAATATTTTATAGACGAGATAGAAGATGCGTTTAAAACCTGGGAAAAAGAATCCAATCAACTTGTATATTTTGAACGTACAACAAAAAATCCGAATATTGTAATTGATTTTAAAGCACACAATCCTGCTGATCCCGAGGAGGGACAGAAATATATTGTTGCATTTACCACTCCGGGAATAAATTCCGAGAACAAATTAATGGGTATGAAGATTGATTTTTATCTGAGAGATAATGAGGACAAATATTTTTCCAAAAATCAGGTTTATAATACCGCACTTCATGAAATTGTTCACGCACTCGGATTTATGGGACACAGTGATAACAGAAAAGATATTATGTATATGGCCAAAGATGCCGTTTCCGTTAATGAAGATTTAAGAGAAGAGCCGACGGAGGCTGATATCAATACGGTTAAACTTCTGTACAATATTAAGCCTGATATTACAAACGGCGGTGAAACACCTTCGGAATACATACCTTATGTTGTTTTGGGAAATGACAAAGAGGTTACAAACGTAAAGATAAGAGAGGCAAAAGCATACATAAAAAGGGCTCCAAATCTTCCTATGGGCTATGTTGATTTGGCTATGGGTTATGCTGCGGCTCTTGATTATTTAAAAGCAATCAAAAATCTGAATAAAGCACTCGAACTTGCCGATACAAATGATATGCTTGGCATAATTTATTACAATTTGGCGGTATGTTATTACCATATTAACGACTTTGAAGCGGCAAAAGAAAATATCAGAAAATCAATTCAGATAAAAGAAACCGAAGATAAAAATTACCTGCTCGCAGAAATTTATACAAAAGAGGGAAACATTGATCAGGCGATTGAAGAATACGGAAGTCTGATGAAGAAACGTCCGAAAAATATTGAATATACAATTGCTCTTGCAAATATTTATATCAGAAAACACGAATATATGAATGCAAGAAAAGTACTTAAAGCGTATTTTCAGGCAAACCCCGAAGATAAAGGCAACCCCCGTCTTGCGCCGTACGGTATTGTAAGATTAGGTTTATAACTTGACTCGCTGATATCTTTGTAATACACTCATTCATGCCGAAGTATAGAGCGTTGGTATGCCTTGCTCGGCAGCAGTTAAAACCTTGCTTATGTGGTTATTATCACTTAAGCCAAAAAAATAGGAGATACAAAAATGCCAAAATTAAAAACACACCGTGCGGCAGCAAAGAGATACAAAGTTACCGGAACGGGCAAAATCACAAGAAGACATGCGGGCATTGGCCACCTTCTTCAACACAAGTCAGAATCCAGAAAACGTAAGATTTTTGGAGATATTGTTATCTCTGAAACTCACGAAAATTTGGTTTCTAAAGAGTTACCTTACAAGAAGTATGCAAGATAGGAGTGTTGAAAGATGAGAATTAAACGTGGAAATGTATGTCGAAACAGACACAAAAAAATATTAAAACTGGCTAAAGGTTTCAAAGGCGCAAGAAGCAGAATATTTAA
>DBYM01000066.1:15290-21000 GCA_002309875.1 Cyanobacteria bacterium UBA1186 | reverse complement strand
ATAGCATAAGCTAGTAAGTCCCGTTGCAGATGACAACGTTGATAGGTCAGAGGTGTAAGAGTGGCAACATTTTCAGCCGACTGATACTAATCGGACGAGGGCTTTTCTTAATCTAATTAAGTTATTATTTGATGATATATCTTGTGCAATCTTCAGCGTATAAGCTGGAGCTGAAAATAATCAGCAATCAGCAAACGAAAAGTTTGTTGGTGGCCAATCGTAGGGAAACCACCTGTTCCCATCCCGAACACAGTCGTAAAGACCTACAGAGGCGAAAATACTTGGCGGGCCACCGCCCGGAAAGATAGCACGCTGCCAACATCTAAATTTCAAAGGCCTTGAACTCAATTGGATAATTAGTTCAAGGCCTTTTCAATTTGATGTGTTCTTGCTTCGTTCGCGTAAAACGTGCCTACGCATTTTGTCTTCACATTTACAATGTTTGCCAAAATTGCTTCGCACTCTGCTCACTCGCGCTGCCAACATCTATTTTATAAGAGAAAGAAATCAATCGGACGATTGGTTTCTTTTTTCTTTGTTGGACGACTTTATAAAACAATAAATATTAACTTATTGGCAACGGGCGGTGATTTGTAATATAATATCTCTGATATGAGTGATAAGAAGAACGAGCATGATGTATTTTATGTAACGCATTACGGTGAGCTTTTATTTTGGCTCATTATAATCTTTGTAATTGTGGCAGTTTGCTCTATAAGTTATATTCACAGGGAAAGTTTTGATACAAACGACTATCATGTTTATTTGCAGGACGTTGACGGTTTGATTGTCGGCTCGCCTGTCAGAATGATGGGGGTTGATGTGGGCTATGTTACCAAAATCAAGCCTACAAAAGACGAAATGTACGTAAAATTTATTTTGACCAATCCCGATGTTTATATCCCGCAGGGAACTCAGGTAACGGTCGAATTCAGCGGTATGGCAGGTTCTAAATCTTTGGAGTTGTATTTACCCGATAAGGATACATATATTGACAATACTGTTCCGTTAATCACTGTAAATCCGCCCAAAAGACTTCATGATGCTTTGGGCCTGCTGAATGATATGTACAAAAAACTAGGCTCTATAATATATCAAACTTCTTCATTCAGTAATAAACTCGATTTGGATTTGAAGAAGGACGGCTCTAAAAAGGCTGATATAGAGGCATTTTTAAATTATTCCGATAAGTATTTGGACGATACAACGCAAAAAGCGGACGAAATGAGAAAAAGTATAGAAGGACTGGTGAAGAGAGATGCAAAATAAGTTTGAAAACCTGACGGTTGTTTCTAATCCTATAGTTAATCAGAGTTTGTGTACTATAAGAAGCAAAGATACAGACACTCAGGGAGTGAGGTTGGCGGCGAGGAAACTTACAAGAATTCTCTTGTATGAAGCAACCAAAAACCTTCCGCAGACGGATATGGAGGTCGAAACCCCACTCACTAAATTTGTTACAAAAACCATTACAAACGACATAACAATAATAATATCTCCGATATTAAGAGCGGGGCTGATTTTTACGGACGAGGCGGTAGATATACTTCCTCAGGCGACAATCAGACATATCGGTATGTACAGAGATGAAAAGACCTTAAAACCAGTTTGGTACTACAATAAAGTGCCTATGCCCGTTGATAATCCCGAAAAATATTATGTTTACATAACTGATCCCATGCTCGCAACAGGAAATTCTTTGATTGAGGCAATTCGTGTGTATGTGGAAAAAGGGATTCCGCAGGAGAATATTTGCTGTGTATGCATGATTTCCGCTCCTCAGGGTATTGAAGCAGTATTCGGTGAGTTTCCTAACGTTAAGATTATTGTTGCTGCAGTTGATTCGCACCTGAACAGCAGAGGGTATATAGTCCCGGGAATGGGTGATGCGGGCGACAGAATTTATAATACATAACTATTTATCAAGTCTTGAGAATACTCTTTGCGGAACATAATTGTTAATGTATTCTATTGCATCTTGTGCCGTATCTGCTATATAGACAATGTCTGATATTTTTCCGTGCGTAAACCGTTCCGCTTCCATTGTATGTAAAAATTCTATTAAATGGTCGTAAAATCCGTTTGTATTCAGGATAATTGTCGGCTTGTTGCTGTAACCGAGTTGTTTTTGCACCATCATTTCGGACATTTCTTCAAGAGTACCGATTCCTCCCGCGAGGGCAATAACTGCGTCAGAAATCTCGTCGAGTTTTGCTTTCCTCTCCCTCATTCCTTCGGTTATATGGAATTCTTCGCAGTCCTCAGGGTTTGCTAAACCTGCATCTACCATTTTTTCTGGCATAACTGCATAGAGTTTCCCTCCATTATCTTTGACCGCTTTTGCACAGGCATACATCAGCCCTCTGTGGCTCCCCCCGTATACAATGTCATATCCGTTATCTGCAATAGTTTTCCCGAGTTCTGCGGCTGCTTTATAATAAATTTCGCTTATATCGTTTGCAGCAGAGGCAAAAACACTGATATTCTTAATCCCGTTAGTCAAAATGTCCTCCTACGAGATAATAGTTTGAACAGCACAAACCTGTTCCGTTTTTCGAGCAGTCTTGTTTCTGTCTTGAGATTGATTCCTGTTTGCAGAAGGGCTCAAATTTATCATCGTAAATATTCAGGCCGAAAACATCTTTGCCCCACACATTCGGACCATTCTTGCCGTTTACGTCGTACATAAGAACGCCTTTTATGTTATCTGTGGGGTTGTCATATATTTTGTAGGCTACAATAGCATTGGAATAAGTCATTTTGTAGTCATTAAACTTGTAGGTATCACTAGGGTACGTTCCGTTCAAAAAGGTTATTTTATAAGGGGCTTCTTCTCCCTTAATGTCGTTTTTCAGGGTTTCGTCAAAAGTTTCTTTAAAGTTTTTATCGGAATCGCCCTTTTGGGTATTTATCGCATAGAAAATGTTTGAAAAATCTTCCTGAACAACACGCCAGCGGGAGGTGTTCTTTGCCTGTCTTGTGTCGTCAAGCGATAACGGAGCAACAAGGAAAGCGACGATTAAGAAGATTACAAACAGTATTGAAACCTCTACGATAGTAAACCCTTTTTTCATAATATTACCTCTCTGTTATTCTGCTAAATCAAGCCGTTTTTTTGCGTTAATGAGTTGGTCGTATATCCATTCCGGTATAAAGTTTTTTCCGAGGATAATCTGACCGTTCATTATATTCGGAGCATGGAAGTCAGATCCTCCGGTAACTATAAGACCTAAGTTCTCCGCCATTGATGAAAAATATTCAACAATTGCAGGAGAATGCTTGCGGTGGTACGCTTCAATTCCCATCAAGCCGCAATTCATAAGTTCTTTTATTAAACTTTCCGCAATATCAATGTCGTACGGGTGCGCAATGACGGGGATTCCGCCCGAATCATATATAACCTCCACTGCATCGAACGGAGAAACCGTTTTACGTTCTACATAAACAGGTGAATCTCTGTGAATATATTTGCTGTATGCCTCCATAACGTTGCTTGTCCCGCCTGCGTTTGTTATGGCTTTGGCAATATGCGGACGTCCGATAGAGCCGCCTTCTGCAACCATGTTTTTAACATCATCAAAATTAATCTTTATTCCTTCTTTTTTGTTAAGAAGTGCCAAAATTTCTTTTGTCTGTTTTATACGTGCCTGTTGCTGTGTTTTAAGCAAATTCTTGAAATCACTGTTATTAATATCAGGGAAATAACCTAATATGTGAACTTCATACTCCTTGTAAAGAGTATTAACCTCAATACCCTGAATCAGTTTAAGGTTGCTGACATCTTTCGTATTAAGGTAATCCTGTGCCACTTTGTGCGATAGCACATTGTCGTGGTCCGTGAGCGCAATAGCCTGCAGACCTGCTTCAAGAGCAAGGTCAACAATCTTTTCCGGAGAAAAAACGCCGTCCGAATAGTATGTATGGATATGGTAATCGCCTTTTAGCCCGCTTTTACCGGTATCACCCGCCTGTATCAATGGCTGCCTCCTTTTGAAATTCATTATTATCTACAATCAAATTAATTCTTTTTATCTGTGTTGCCATTGTTCCGTTAATCAGAACTTCAACACCGTTTATTTGCGAAGTTTTGCTTTGAGCAACTTCATATCTTTCGGGCAGGCTTGTTGATAATCTCTTAAGTGAGGTTGTAAACTCCATTCCGATAACTCCGTCTGTTGCACCGCAGAAACCGGCATCGGTAATATATGCCATTCCGTTTATAATTTGTTCGTCGGCGGTCTGAACATGTGTATGGGTGCCGAAGAAGCCTTTTACAATTGCGTTTTGCTGAGTATTAAATTCTTCTGCAATATATTTTGCAAAACAGATTTTCTCTGCTGTTGCTTCGGCGTGGAAATCTATAAAGATGTGTTTAACGCCTTCTTCTTTAAGTCTTTGTATTTCATCTGAAGCGATTTGCCATGGAGAGTCTATGGGAGGCATAAATACACGTCCCAAGATGTTTATTACCCCAATCTTTTCGCCATTTACGGTGAATATTTGCGAGCCTTTGCCGTGTGTCCCTGACGGATAATTAATCGGTCTTACCAATTCCTGCGACTCGTCAATATATTCATAAATATCTTTTTTGTCCCAAATATGGTTTCCCGAAGTCATACAATTGATTCCGGAGATTAACAGGTCGTCGTAATTCTTTTTCGTTAATCCGAATCCGTGGGAGGCATTTTCTATATTTGCTATAACAAAATCATACTTATTCTCAGAAGATGCAAGGAAGGCTTTGACAGCGTTTCTGCCTTGCCTTCCCGTTATGTCTCCTAAGAATAGTATTTTTATAAGTTCCATTTTATTTACTTTATTTTGCAATTTCTGTTGTTCTGAATTCACGAACTACCGTTACTTTTATTTGTCCCGGATAATCAAGTTCGTCCTCAATTTTCTTCGCTATATCACGGGCAAGTTTTTGTGATGCCAAATCGTCGAACATTTCTGACTGAACGATAACTCTGACTTCACGTCCTGCCTGAACAGCGAAGGATTGTTTAATTCCTTCGTATCCGTTTACGATTTCTTCAATTTTTTGAAGTCTCTTGATATATATTTCAAGAGTGTCTCTGCGTGCACCTGGACGGCCTGCGGATATTGCATCAGCAAGTTTAACCAATACTGCTTCAATGGTATTAGCCGTAACGTCGTCGTGGTGAGCCTCTATTGCGTGTATAACGTCAGGCTTTTCACCGTATCTTGACGCAAGTTCAACACCGAGTTGTATGTGTGTTCCTTCCTGAGTCTGGTCAACGGCTTTACCTATATCGTGAAGTAAGCCGGCACGTTTTGCTACTGCAACGTTTGCACCCAATTCAGATGCTAACATTCCTGCAATATGGCCTACTTCAAGAGAGTGTTTTAATACGTTTTGTCCGTAACTTGTTCTGTAATAAAGACGTCCGAGGTTTTTAATAAGTTCTTTGTTAAGCCCCATTACGCCCATTTCTACGGCTGCATTTTCACCCTCTTTCATTATTTTCTGTTCAACTTCTTCTCTTGATTTTTCGACGGTTTCTTCAATTCTTACGGGGTGAATTCTTCCGTCCTGAATAAGTTTTTCAAGAGCCACTTTTGCGATTTCACGTCTTACGGGGTCAAAAGCCGAAAGTACAACGGCTTCAGGTGTATCATCAATTATAAGGTCAACTCCCGTAAGAGTTTCTAGAGTTCTTATATTTCTGCCTTCACGACCGATTATTCT
>DBYM01000066.1:7980-15240 GCA_002309875.1 Cyanobacteria bacterium UBA1186 | reverse complement strand
TCCATCATACATCTCTGCATAGTCGTGGATAATATTTCTTTTGATTTTTCTTCGGCAATTTCTTTGATTTTTGCTTCATTTTCTCTTATCAATTGCAACTGTTCCTGAGCCAGATCATTCTTAAGTTGTTCCATAAGCATTCTTTTGGCATCTTCGGTGGAGAGCCCTGCAATTCTTTCCAATTCTTCTGTTTTCTTTTGGACTATTTCGGCAAGATAATCTTCTTTTTCGATAAGTTGGTCTTTCATCTTGTCGAGTTCAACTTCTTTGTCCGTAATTTCCTGAAGTTTATTTTCAATCAAATCTTCACGTTTGCTTAACTTTGATTCAATAGCGGCAAATTCTCTTCTGCGTTCTCTTTCATCTTCATTAAGTTGTTCTCTTTCATTATGCAAAGCCTCTTTTGCTTTAATCATGGCTTCCTTTTGCATAATTGACTCTTTTTCTTCCAAATCCTGCATACTTTTCTGAGTCTGTTGTACAAGATTTTTGTATTTAACTCTTTGGACGGCTATAATAGCTGCGAGTATAACGGATACGACAACAGCAATAGCCAAAATGGTACTGTTCATTTGGCACCTTAACACTTTCTATTTTTTTATATATACACGACACTCCGGCACATATAACCTACCGGACAACTTTTATTTTAAAAATAAGAGTTTGATTATCGCATATATCCTCAAAAATTTTATCTAATACTATAGGAATATCATATCATATTAAGCCGGTTTTGTACACAAATATGAACACAACTTAACATTAATTTTACCAAACGGCCTTAATTGCTCCCCAGGCACGTATGAAGCCTTTTTCATAGCGTATTAAATAATATCCGCCTTCTTTTATATATTCAATCGAGGCTTCCATATGCTCATAATCTCTTTTGGGTAATGTTGCTCCTGTTTTTGCATATTTTGCATCAATTATTTTGTTAAATTTATCTTCTCTTTTTTTCTTCTTTTCTTCTTTTTTTAACTGTTTTTTCTCGGATTTCGTTAAAGTTTGCTTATCTCTGTATTTTTTTAGTTCTTTTTCGTTTTCTGCGAGTTTAAATACGGGAATAATTGCAATCGGCTCTTTTGATTCAATAAGATATAAAAATTCTTTGTCGTCGGAGAGCGCCAATTCATAATGTCCGGGTTTTATAAAGTTTCCGTTGTAGTCGGGGATATAATCCGCAATAATCAGTGTCGGCTGTTCATCGGTCGGGATCGAATACCTGTATATTGAATTTTCGTGAACCGTTATTCCGGAAGGTATCATCGGGTATGGCGCACTCGGCGCCAGATAATCAATATCTCTTATGGCAGGTGTAATAATTCCGTCAATCATTTGCCATTATATCCATAATTTTATTTATACTATTGTCAACATCGCTGAAGTTTTTGTTGAGTAATGCGGCCGATGCGACGAATATGAGCGACATATATTTTGTATTTAAGCCGGAATGCTTTTTTATAAATATTCTGACGGATTCTCTCATCAATCTTTTTATACGGTTTCTTTTGACTGCTCTCTTGTGAATTTTTTTACTAACGACAAATCCTATTTTAGTCGGTTTGTCATCTTTTTTTTCTTTTCCGCAGAAAACCGTTATACCGTTTTTGTGTAAGGTTTTTCCTGTTCTGTATGTAGCGGCAAATGCGCTTCTTTTTTTGAGTCTGTATTGTTTTGGAAGCATATTAAAATGATAGTCCAACGGCTATATTTTGTAAACATTTTGACTAATTGTAAAGTTTTGTAACAAATTATTCTTTTTGTGAAATTCAATAAAATTTATATACTTTATATAAATGTAAGATGAAAAAATAAGAGGTACAGAGCAATGACAGTCGCAGCACCATTATGTCAATTATTCAAAATTCAGGCAGAGAAGAATGCTATTGCATTAAGAGAAATGATTAATGCTAACAGACTTGATGCTAACTCAAAGAAATTGACCAAAATGCAGAAGTATCAGGAAACATACGAAAAAGCATACAATGATGTTATGTGCCCTGAAAATGAAAAAGATATCAAGCTCGGCGGTCAAAACTATGTTGTACTTGAGAAAAATAAGAAAGGCAATGTGGTTGCAACTCATTATTATGATGCCAACGGAGTTGAATGTAATGCCGAAAAAGCAGCATTAGCATACGCTAAAGCAAAAGCACCTAATTACGACGAAGATGTTTTAAATGAACTTTCGGATTTAGACCTTGAATACGAAACAATAAAAGAAATGTGTGAAACTCAACTTGAAATGCTTAATGCTCAGGAACAAGCTCAACAGGCATACGTTTCAGAAGAAGCCAAGAACACACACTTACTTCAGTCATAATTAACACGGTCCTACTGATAAATTTTAGAGCAATTAAACATCAAAGAAGCAATAGTCATAGGACCGACACCTCCCGGAACGGGAGATATATAACCGGCAGAGTCGGAAACATAATCAAAATCCACATCACCGGTAAGTTGACCGTCAGAATCCCTGAATATTCCGACATCAACTATAACAGAATCATTCTTAACCATCTTACATCTTACAATTTTTTTACCAACCGCAGATACCAGGATATCGGCGGTTTTTATTTTGTCATCAAGTCCTTTGCTGAAGGAATGACATAATGTTACGGTTGCATTTCTTCTCAAAAGCATTTGAGCCATAGGTTTTCCGACAATATTTGAACGGCCCAGCACAACCGCATCTTTTCCTTCAATCGGAATTTGATATTCATCAAGAAGCATTATTACTCCCTGCGGGGTTGCAGGATAGAAATAAGGCTCTGTTCCCATCGTCAGCCTTCCGACGTTTTCGGGACTAAACCCGTCAACATCTTTAAGCGGTGAGATTGCGGCTGCTACTTTATTCTTGTCGATATGTGAAGGCAGAGGAAGTTGAACTAAAATACCTGTTACATCTTCGTCCGTGTTCAGTTCTTCAATTCTGTTAATTAACTCGTTTTCCTGAGTATTATAATCAAGTTCAATAACAGTTGAACGGATTCCTGTCTGCCACGCTGCTTTCTGTTTGTTTTTTACATAAAGCCTGCTTGCAGGATCATCTCCAACGAGGATTACAACAAGGTGAGGCTTCTTTTTTAATGCTGAAACCCGCTCTTTTACTGTTTTTAATAATTTTTCTGAAGCTGCTTTTCCGTCGAGCAATATCATTTGTTATTCTCCTGTGGAAGATTTAATCTGAAATAGAATTGTTTTACGGCATCTGTAACGATATCCGAATCCCTTGTTATTGAGCCCTGTGTCATACTGTTATCCATAGGGATTGAGCCTAGTATATCAAGTCCTGCTTCTTTCGCAAGTGTATAAATTTCTGTCATGTCACGTTTATCGGCTTTGTTCATTACAATTCCCATCTGTCCGCCTGCCGTATATTTTGCTGAGTATTCAACTATGCGCTGGGCAAGTTTTATGGACTCTATTGCGGGATTTGTGATAATGAGTGCAAGGTCAATATCAATATCAACAAGTTGAATAAGGTATTTTACGTCAAATTCGCAGTCAAAGATTACAAAGTCGTATCTTTCAATAAGTTTTTGAAGCGCGTCGTTTATCTGCCCTGTAATCGGGCATCTGCAGTCCTTTGAGCCTACTAACCAGGAAACGATTATATCTACGTTATCTTCAATCGGTATAACAATATCTTCTAAAGCCCATTCGATATATTCCTGCTTTGTCATTTGCTGAGGAATACCTGTTCTGTATTCGTGTTTCCCGCTTCTTATTCCGTAAATGGTGTTTCTTATATCCAGCCCGAAAGTGTGTCCTAATTCGCCTGTAAGGTCATTATCAAAGAGCAAAATTGATTTTTCAGGAAAATATTCTTTTATAACCTTTAGTAAAGCCTTTGTTATGGTGGTTTTACCGCTTCCGCTTTTTCCCGTTACTGCTATTTTTGTGGTCAAATTTATATCCTCATTTATTGTGATTATTCTAGCATAAACGAAACATCAAAAAAAGAGGGGTGTTTGTTCACCCCTCTTTTATATTTTCCATATTATAAGGATAATACGAAGTCTTCTTCTTCAGGAAGTTCTTTCGGAACTCTCATCATCCATTCTTTTGCTTCAGGAGATGCTTTTGCCCAGTTGACCGAGATTAAACCTCTTTGTACCCAAAGCAATTCTTTGAAGAATTCATACTGTGAATTGAATGCGTTTAATTTAGCCGTAAAGTATAAATCCTGTGCATCAACAAGTTGGTTGATAGGAGCTTTGCCGACCAAATATCTTGCCTTAACAATCTGGTAGTTTTCGGCTTCAGCAAATAATGCTTTGTAAGATTTTTCAATCATAAAGTATTTTGCGATTGCTCTGTTTACAACTTCACGAATTGTCATTTCAAGTTGAGTATTGACTTCTTCTAAGTATGCATTTAACTCGTTTAATTCAGATTTGCATCTTGCAATCTCAGCAATCTTATGGCCACCTTCTATCGGTTTCCACTGCGCTGCGATTAAGAATCTGAATGAGTTTTGGTCTAAACTTAAATATGGTGAAGCCAAGTATGCCTGCATAGGTGTTAAGCCCGTAAGCGGTGACATAGCAACATTACCTGATTTAAGTTGATTATGAGCCGCGTTTTCGTATGGCAGATTTCTGTCAAACTGAGTCGAATACTCTAATGACATTTTTGCATTCGGCAGGAAGAATTTCTGACCGTAATTTGCCATTTCTGCTTTCTTCATCGCAATAGCGGCCTTAAGTTTAACTGTTTCAGGCGACATATACTGAACCTGTTCAACAAGCATGTCGGTAAATTTGCCTAATCTTTGCGGGTTTCTTACGTGGTCAATAATATGTACGTCTGAGGAGAAGAAAGACGGATCGCTCGCCGTAAGCGGAGCAAAATCAAAGTTTTCCTTTTGGTCTTTGTTCAAAAGTTTGCTTACGCTGACTTTGATATTCTTTAACTCTGCCTGCATACCGAGCAGTTTCTTTTCTTCTTCGCTAACCTGCCCTGCCCAGCGCATAATTTCTTCGTTTCCGCACTTTCCTGTTTTTTGGCGGACACGTGACATAGCCAGGTTATCACGGGTTTCCTGCAATTCTTCTTCCTGTACCTTTATTGCATTTTCAAGCATCAGTGCTTCAACATAGAGGTTAGCAGCCTGGAATTCGGTATTTGTTGTTGTCAAAGCATGCTCTGCTTTGTTGAATTTCAGTTTTTTATGCTTAACGATTATGTTTGTAACCAAATCAGGTGAATACAAAACCTGGTCCATAGCAACCGTAAATACACCTGCTCTGGTCGGAACGCCCGAATAGGATTCTGCATAACCGCTGTCATATGTTTGGTAACCCAAATCCAATCTGAGTGTAGGTAAATATCTCAAATAAGCACTTGCTACAGATCTTCTTGCAGCACTTATAAGATACTGTTTCCTCTTCATATCAAGGTTGTTTTCATCTAAGGTATCAAGGAGTGAGCCTAACGTATATTTAGGTAGTTCCTTGTTTGATATTACGGTACTGTTGTTCAGCAATCTGAGAGGCGGTACATAACCGACTTCTTCTCCGGTATCGGAATTGTAGAACAATATTTTATCATCATAAAAAGGTATTTTCTGGTCTTTTACGGCCATGCCGTGAAGAACGCCATGAATATTAAATGAGGTTGCTTCGGCAAGTTTCTTATCAACGTTAAAAGTTGAAGTACCGAGCATTGCACCTATTGCAACATCTTCTTTACCAACGGCTGAGTAAGAAGGTAATTTCTTGCTGTTTATATATTGATATACTTCTTTTCTCTGTGCCTGTGTGAGGTTGAATAACGGTGTTACGAATACCGAATCAACATCTGAAGGCATCTTTGATAATGAGCCCTGTACATCTGAATTCATCGGAACAAGGACAAAATTTATATCACATTTTTTGTCGGCAAGTCTTTTCTTAATTATAGAATTCCAATCCTGATGCATTTTATAGTAGTTTTCATTCATCAAAATGGCAGTCTTTTTACTTCCCGGTACAAGGGCATGGAAAGTAACAAAGTCATCAACCGATTGCTGAACAGGGTTAAAGAATTTATCTCCAAAATCTCTTAATCCATATTGGTCAATAGTTATGACATATTTTTGTTTGTTTTGTTTGCCTGCGTAGTAATCACTTGACATAAACCCTAACGAAATAATCATTCTGGCACGTGAAGCAAGGGCTTTGTCAGAAACTGCTTTAGCACCTGCTTCTGTCCAGTTGCCCGTAAAAATTAAATCTTTAGGGAATGATGCCTTGAAATCAGGCAGTAATGACATTGTTATTACCTTCTGAAAGGTTGCCAAAACTTCTGCATTTTTATCTGACGGTCCGTCAAACACAAATGCGAGTTCAATAGGCTTTGCGTTTGGCGCAGCCTGTAAATTCGGTTGTTTAGGTCTTGGCATGTTAGGGTTAGGATTTGCGGCATATGCCGTTCCCGAATATGTCAAAAGCATAAACAACATCAAAATTGTGCTTAAAAACTTCTTCATCTTCTATTACTCCATATCCAAAATTTTAAATTGTTTTTAAAATTTATTACTAATACGAGAGTTAATTTAATGTAAAAAATGATTTGTGTCAATAGGGTTGAAATTAAATTTACAATTGGCTTGATAATCTTAAACGTTTGTTTAATAATATAAATATGAACAGTAAACTTGATGGCGAAAAGACCAAAGAACACATTTTAAGAACAGCAACAAAACTCTTTGCACAGAAGGGGTTTGACGGAACAAGCGTGCGTGATATCTGCAAAAATTCCGGGGTAAATATAGCACTGATTTCCTACTATTGGGGAGGGAAAAAAGAATTGTTTGATGCCGTGGTAAAGGAACTGCTTGAACATCAGACAAAATACGCACAGTCGTTCCTTGACTTTGCCGTTGACCCTGCATACCTGTCAAAAGAAGAACAGATACAAACCATGTATATTGCAGTTGACAGGGCGATAGACTTCTTCTACAAAGATGATTCGTATGAACTTTTAACAAATATTATGCGCGGTCAAAAGGAATTAACCCTCATTGGGCAGGCTCCCTTTGCAAAATATGCGGCAAAACTTATGGCTGCAATTTTAGATATGAAGCAATCGGACAAGGAAGTCATACTGATATTAGGGTTAATAATTGCCCAGATTTATTCGCCCCGTCTGCTGCCGTTCTTTACAATTAATCTTATGGGACAAAGGAAGTTTCACCCTAATGATATTAAAATTATTAAAAAGAGTGTGCATATATATATAAATGCTTTGTTGAAATATAAGGGTATAATTCAG
>DBYM01000066.1:0-7916 GCA_002309875.1 Cyanobacteria bacterium UBA1186 | reverse complement strand
AACGTGCCTACGGATTTTCTTTTCAGGAACTTTGTTTCTTCCAAAGAAAAATCCTTCGCACTCTGCTCGCTCCTCGCTCGAACCACAAAAAGTAGTTCTCGTCCTACTGACAGCAATAAAAAAGGAAGCAACAAAAGTNNCTTTTTTATCTGGGCCGCAGTGGACTCGAACCACCGACCTCACCCTTATCAGGGGTGCGCTCTAACCACCTGAGCTAGCAGCCCATGTTAATTTATTCGGCAAGTCCTAATTTATCATAGACATTTTTTAAAATCAAGCATTTTGTTTTTATTCATGTTTGGGGTAAACTTGTTGTTGGAGACTTACGAGAATGGCGTTATTGTATATTTATGTAACCATATTTTCAGTGTATTTTTTGATTCTGACGTTAGCCTGCTGCTACCCGCACCGCAAGGTTAGAGATAAATACACGCCTAAGGATTCCAATTTGTGCGTTGTTGTCTATGCATCGGGAAATACCGATACGTTAGAAAATCTTATAAAACAACTCAAAACGCAGATTTATCCCAAACAGAATTTTACTATATACGTAATTCTTGATAAGTGTGAAAATATTTCAGAGGTTACTCTCCAGACAGAACTGAAGGTTAACGTAATAACGGTAAACAATATAGAGCCAATAGGAAAGAGTCAGGCATATTCAATAATCGCCGAGAAACTCCACGAAGTTCAGGATTTGGACGCATATGTATTTTTAGATGCAAATAACTATGTAAATTCTGATTTTCTGGCAAACGTGAATTTTTATTTGACGAGATACGATGTTTTCAACCCTTCGGTAGTTTATTTGCCTCAGGAAAAAGAATTGTCCTTCTGGGAGAATGTTAAGGCCATATATGCAAGGTACATTCACAGATTTATGTACATCTCAAGAACTCAGTTGGGATTAACGAATATATTAAACTCCGATTCTTTTGTAATAAGAAAATCGCTTTTGAATAAGATTGCGGTATTTGATTTCAGAAATATCATTTCCGAGGTCGAGTATTCAGTTATGCTTGCAAAAGAGGGTGTTAATGTTGCGGTTATTGATGATTTAAAAGTTTATAAATCAATTGAAAAATTTGATTACAGAATTCCGTCACTTTCCAAGAGGCTGAGTATATTTTGGAACAATCTGTTTAAACCGCAGACTAACAGGTCAAGAGAGTTTCTGTTCTCTCTAATTGCACCGAATTTCTGGACGTGTATTTTATGCTATCTGTGGCCGCTGATTCACGCACATAATTTCCCGTCTTCAGTAAGTTATTCAACGGTTATGTTTACTTTTGCCCTGTTTCTTATTGTTGTTTGCATAAGTATGCTCAAGATGCACTTTGAGCCGAAGGAGTACATCTATTTGTTCTCATATCCTTTGCTTTCTGCTGCAAGAATGCTTTACAATATTCCGCCATACCGCGGAATCAGAAACATGATTAATAAAACAACGAGAGAACACGTTGTTGAAAAGATGTCAACACCTGTAATTGTTACGGACGGAAGAAGAGATATACACGCAAACCTGGAATTGATATCGGACGACGGACTTGCACGTGTTACATTTATTAGCCCTAACGGAAAGAAATATACAACTAAGAATAATCATCTTAGAATGATAGATGCGGTTAAGGAACTGACCGCCAAGATGTCTGATTACGGTATGTCTATTAAGGTCTGTCAATGTTGTAAATACTTCCAGCCTGTTGTTGACGGCTCAACAAATATGGTAAAGGGTGTATGTAACTGCAACTTGCCGGGAAGAACTCCGGGAGACATAATTCCTACTTTAATTTGGAATACGTGTCCTAAATTCGAACAGCATAACGTCGTTAATTTGTTTTAGAAATCTCAGATGTAGATATCTTCCAGCAGTTTAATCCTGAATTTGCTCCCTGCAGGAATTGAAACGTGTCCGCCTTTGGAGAAAAAGGCCGTAATTGGTGAAATCAGCGTGTTAGCACCTAAACAAATTGTTCCGTAAGCAAATGGAAACGGGGAGAGCAGTATTGTAGAGCCTGAGCCTCCAAGGTCAATCGTCAGAGAAAGCATTTTGCTGAACATTGAACGTCCCCAGCCTCCTTTTTTATATACTGTTTTCAGATATGTACGCTTTCCTTTTATGTTATTCAGGAATATTTTTTTACTGTTGGCAATAGTTATATACCCTTTTATCGGAACGGTTTGCCCTTTGTAGGTCATTGAACTTATTCTGACTACCACAAGACCACCGTTGCATGAGATTTGAGGCTGATGTGTTTCAATGATTACGCCGTAAAAAACTGTTCCCTGCGGGATAGAGTATTTGCTTGTTGTTTTTGCCTGAGTTGAAGTGAATTTAATTTTTGCGCCTTTTCCCTGCCAATCTGATAAAGCGGAAGAATTTGAAACCTCAAATTTTGTTCCTTTGCGGACTTTAATATTACCCTTCTGATATACAGTAGTTTTGGGGGCTGAAACAGTAGTCGAGCCGACGGAATCAGGTTTTTTGGTTGATTTGCCGTATTTTACAATATTGGGTAATTCGGGCAGGCTTTCTTCGTCCTTATCAACGTGTTTTATCCCGACATCGTTTGTAAGTTTTGCAGGGTTGTAATTTTTTCTTATTTCATCATCTACGGTTTCATCTAATTCAAAGGCATGACAAATATTTAACGAAGTCATGGCAAAAATCAGACATAAAAGTGTAAAAATTACATTCTTTTTTAACATAAACAGGCTCTCTGTCTTTATTCTATCAGATTGTAACAAATTTGTTAAGGAGTAGCAAAAAATATATTTACTTGTTTTATGATTATAGTATAGACATTACATTAATTAGATTGGAAACTATGATGCAGATTCATACAACGCAAGATCTAAACGTCTTTAAGGCAAACTATCCGTCAGCACAACTATCCCATGACTTTAGATTTAAAAATCAACCAATAAGAAATAATGAATTACAAAACGATACTTTCGAGTATAACGTCTCTTTTGGCAAGCGAATTCCTTTTAATAAACCGGTTGGACAGACGCTTGAAAAGCACGTTAAGAACGTAAAGGACATGTTGAAGGGTGGAAGAGGTCCTGTCGATGGTCCGGTTAATAATTTCTTGGAAACGACAACTAAACAGGAAGTATGGATAACGGCGATTGTAAGCGCCGTTTTTGCTGGCGTCTTAAGACCTGTAACTTTGTTTGCCATAGCAAATGATAATGAAAGAAAAGATATGGCTTATGCCTCATCTCACGCAATATCTTCCGCCTTATGGGGGTTAATTGTTCCTCTGATATTCATTAAACCGCTGGCAAAAGGTTATAATAAGGCCTTGGAAAATGCTCACCTGCATTTGTCGGCAAAAGAATTCAAAGCAAGATTCCCGCAGGCTGATATTGAAAATCCTAAAAATTGGTTAGACGGAAAAGTTGGCAATTTTGATGAAATTGGCAAACTGAAACCGATAAAGGAGCAGATAGACAGGCACGGTAACAAACTCATTACCGATATTAAAGATGTATTTAAAATTCCTTTGCCAAAACACAGTTCTGAAATATCAAAAGAGACATATTCCGAATATTTTGATGAAGCGGGTAATATAAAGACTGCTAAAAATGTTTATATCACTATGGTTAACGAGTCTAAAGCGGAAAAATTGGCTCAGCAAAGGTCTTTCTGGGATAAGTTGTTAGATCGCCAGATTAAACCTAAATATTATGAACTGAATGAATGTACTGACGAAGTTTTGATAGAAGCATTCCCGACACTTGATGTAAAAACGGTCGGAGTAAGAGGGAACAGGGATTTTTCAAAAGCTAAAAGCCTTGACGGGACAGATTTTAAACTTGATAAAAATTTCTGTTATGTTTCCGATTGGAGGGAAACAGATAAAGCGGTTCCATACAGCACAGGTGAAACGTTTAAATTTGAGAAGACTTCATTATTCGGCAAAAAGAGAATAAAGATAAAAGATGTTTGCTATCAAAAGAATGGTGCCGAGCACGGAAAAGGCACTCCGATTGATGAAGATATGGTTGTAGCAGCCGGAATAAATGAAGTCCATAACAAGTTCGGACAATGGCTGCCGGATATTACGATAGCATACCCCCGTGCAACGGCTACCATAGCATTGTTGCCGTTTATCTTAAAGAATGTATTCCATCTTGAGAAATCAAAGCCTGCACCTGTTCAGGCAGAAAAGGCAGGTGCGTAATGAGAATACAGCCTTTATATTTGTCAGATAATACAAACAATAATAAGAAAAGTCCTGCTGTTCAAAATCAGCAACCTGCTTTTGGCAGAATATCAAGTGCCTATGGCGAATGGATTTTAAAATCAAAAAGAATCAGAAAAGCGTCCGAGTGGATATATTCAAAAGACAGAACAAATGCGACCAAGCATTTTGCAGTTGTCGGCTCTCTTGTAACTTCTTTCGCGTATGCCTATAATACATTAAAGAACAAGAGACTTGAGAAGAAAAATTCAAATACCCTTGCAATAAATCAGACATTGAACTTTGTTGTTCCGACTATTTTAGGTTATACACTTGATAAATTGATATCAGGTCATACTAAGAATTGGGAATATAAATTTGCTGCAAGACTTGAAAAAGCGATTGCTTCAGCAGGCTTAACCCATGAAGAGCATGAAATTGCACTCCAAAGAGCGACAAAACAACTCAAGGGTGTCAGAACTCTTGCCGGTATCGCAACATTCACCTTCTTGTACAGATACTTGGCTCCGGTAGCAATTACTAAGCCTGCAAACCGTATGGGTGAATGGCTCGGTAAAAAACTTGATGCCAAGAAGGAAAATGAGATACCTGAAGCAAGAATGGAAGTAGCAAAAGCATAAAACTTAATGTGTAAGTAGTATATAAACAGTTCCTTCAAAGGAACTGTTTTTCTTTACCTGATTAACTGTTTATATTACAATATTTGTATGGAGAGGGTTTATTTAGAGAAGGTTGACTCTACTAATAAGTGGGCAAAAGAGAGTATTAATTCTCTTGAAAATTTAACTGTTGTCTATACATATAATCAGACTTCAGGCAGAGGAAGGCTTGACCGTAAATGGAATTATATGGGTGAGGGCAATATCTATGCAAGTATTGTCTTGAAATACCATGGCACAATGCGGGAGGTTTATTCTAATTTAACCCAATACCTTTGCCTTGTATTAGCTGAAGTGTTTGAGGAATATGGTGTTTATGCAAAAATCAAGTGGCCGAACGATTTGCGTGTTAACGGTAAAAAAATATGCGGAATCCTTGCCGAGGGGGTAAATATCGGGGTAGGAGTAAATGACGGAGCAGGTGTAAATGCAGAAGGAAACGGAGAGGTGCATACTACTGCTGTCATTTTGGGATTTGGCATAAATCTTAATTGTTCACAGGAGGATATGGATAAGATAGATCAGCCTGCAACTTCGCTTAATATTCTTACAGGCATGGAAATTGATAAAGAACACTTTTTTCAGAGGGTTTTAGATAAGTTTTGTTTGGAGTATGATAATTTTATAAAGGGAGGCTTTAAGTTTATAAGAAAGGCCTATAAAGAACGTTTTGAATTTCTGAATAAACAGATAAGGATTAATGTTTTTGATAAGACTGTTGAGGGCGAGGCAATCGATATAACGGACCAGGGTGCTTTGAAAATCCTTAACAACGGAGAGGAACAAATACTTTACATAGGAGATATTTTATGAACGAGTTACTAATGGAAGGTTTATCCGCAATGTTAATAGGTATGGGAACAGTCCTTTCGTTTTTATGCCTGATGATTTTGGCGATGAATGTCATGTCAAGAGTTGTAGGTAAATTGAATGAAATTTTTCCTGAAGTTGTGCCTGTTGCGGCGGGTGCTAAAACAAAATCAGTATCTTCAAGTGATGATGAAGTTGCTGCTGCAATTGTGGCTGCTATGTTTGCGAGAAAGTAAATCAGTTATATAGAGAGGTAAGAAAATGACAAAGTTAATTAAAGTTATGGATACGTCTTTTCGTGACGGTTTCCAGTCTATATTCGGAGCGAAGGTCCTTGTAGATGACTTTATTCCGGCTTTACAATCAGCGGTAAATGCGGGGATAAAACATTTTGAGACCGCGGGTGGTGCGAGATTTCAGGCTCCGATATTTTTCTGCAATGAAAACGCATTTGAGACAATGGATAAGATCAGAGATGCGGTAGGTAAAGATGTTAAACTTCAATCTCTGGCAAGAGGTGTAAACGTTGTAGGTTTAAATTCACAGCCTCGTGATGTTATCGATTTGCACGCAAAAACTTTTGCAAAACACGGTGTAGATGTAATCAGAAACTTCGATGCGTTAAATGATGTTAATAATTTGATTGATTCTGCAAACAGTATTAAAAAGCATGGCCTGCAGCATGAAGTTACGATTACAATGATGGAACTTCCGTACGGTTGCGAAGGCGCTCACGACGTAGCATTTTACGAAAGAGTTTTGAGAAATATATTGGATTCAGGGTTACCGTTTGATTCCTTGGCATTTAAAGATGCTTCAGGTACTTCAAATCCGAGAAAAGTTTATGCGACCGTTAAGATGGCTCGTGAAATTTTGGGTAAAGATGCTCATATAAGATTCCATTCACATGAAACTGCGGGAACAGGTTTGGCTGCATACCTTGCTGCATTGGACGGTGGTGCTGACGGAATTGATTTGGCAATGAAACCTGTCTCAGGCGGAACAGGTCAGCCTGATATTATTTCAATGTGGCATGCTTTAAAAGGCACTGAATACGACTTAGGTCTTGATATAAAGAAAATAATGGAAACGGAAGAAATCTTTAAGGAATGCATGAAGGATTATCCGCTTTCTCCAATTTCTCTTGCCGTTAATCCGATTCTTATACAGGCACCGCTTCCGGGCGGAGCAACGGCTACAACCGTTAATCAGTTAAAAGATATGGGTATGCTTGATAAGTTCCCGAAACTTATTGCAAATATGAGAGAGGTTGTTGAGAGAGGCGGTTATGCAACTTCCGTAACACCTGTTTCTCAGTTCTATGCGCAGCAATCATTCCTGAATGCGATAACAGATACTCCTTGGGAACAGGCTAATCCCGGATATGCAAAAATGCTTTTGGGTTACTTTGGGAAAACTCCTTGTGAGCCTGATCCCGAATTGGTTAAATGGGCAGAAGAGAAAACAGGTCTGAAGCCTACGACTGAAAAGGTTGTTGACCTGAACGACAAAGACCCCGAAAAAGGTATTAAGGCTGCCGAAGCAAGACTTAAAGAGGCAGGTTTGCCGATAACAGACGAAAATCTCTTTATCGCATGCGCATGCAAAGACGGAAATGTAGATAAAGGTATTGACTTCCTGCTCGGAAAAGGTCAGATATCAGTAAACAAAGTTAAAGCAGATGCTCCGAAGGCTGCGGCTGCCGCAAACTCATCAGGCGAATATACCGTCAAAGTTAACGGCAAAAATTATGCTGTCAGACTTGAATCCGATGCAAGAGTAAAGGTTAACGGCAAATACTATGACATTGCGGTTAATTCAGGTATAACAGAAAAATCTGATACTTCAGGAGAAGGGGAAGAAATAAAAGCAGGCCTTCCCGGAAATGTTTTAAGAATAGAGGTTTCTGAAGGGGATTCGGTAAACGAAGGCGATGTTCTTTTGGTAGTAGAAGCAATGAAAATGGAAACAGAGGTGAAGTCGCCAAAGGCGGGAACAGTCCAATCGGTACTTGTTTCACAGGGAGATAAGGTCGTTACGGGACAGCCTTTGGTAACTATCGGATAGGGAGAAAGTAAATGAGTATAAGTATTGCAGAAGGTTTACAAACCCTTTGGGATTCAACAGGAATTATGGGCTTTGTCCATTCCGCACAAAATGCGTTTGCAAATTCGGAATTAGCCGGATTTGAACAGATTTTGGCGGCACACGGACAATGGATAATGATTTTAATATG
>DBYM01000077.1:23074-24135 GCA_002309875.1 Cyanobacteria bacterium UBA1186 | reverse complement strand
AGCACAGGCTCAACAAGCAGTACATCAAGTTCGAGTACAAGTTCATCAAGTACCTCTTCATCTTCGAGTACCTCAAGCGGAAGTACCTCAACTTCAAGTTCGTCAAGTTCAACAAGCGGAGGCACGGGTTGCTCCTTTAGTATGGGTGCAGATGCCTACTATCAATGTATGTGCAAAAAATATAAGGCCTTTTGTAGCAAGATTTCAAGCAGCAGTACTTCAAGTTCAAGTACATCAAGTACTTCTTCGACTTCAAGTACTTCAAGCGGAAGTACCTCTTCAACTTCAAGTACATCTACCGGCAGTACATCAAGTACAAGTTCGACAAGTTCAAGCGGCAGCGGAAACAGTTGTGAACACGTAACCGGCATGCCCGGGCCGTATGCTCAGTGTATGTGTACTGTTATGAAAGTGCAGGCTTATTGTACTATATCAAGTTCAAGCAGCAGTACATCAAGTACAAGTTCGACAAGCAGTACGTCAAGTACATCAAGTTCAAGCGGCAGTACATCAAGTTCAACAGGCAGCACCTCAAGTACTTCAAGTACGTCAAGTTCAAGTTCTTCATCAGGGGTGGCATTAGATGATTGTACAAAGCGTGGCGGAACATGGGTTAACGATGGCGGATTACAATGTAAATTGCCGTCGGTTATACAAGAGCCAACAACATCAAGTTCAAGCACATCATCTACGTCGAGCACATCTTCGACTTCAAGTTCAGGCACAATAACTAAACCGACTACAAGTTCAAGCACGTCTTCAACATCGAGTAGCAGTACTTCAAGTTCGACAAGTTCGGGCGGTATAGGCGGAAATCTGTTTGATGAACTTGGTGGAAACCTTGGCCAGAATGAAGACGGTCAGAAGATATTCCAGGGTACATCAAGTAATGGTACAAGTACATCGTCAACTTCGAGCAGTTCTACAAGTTCAAGTACATCGAGTACGTCTTCAACTTCAAGCAGTTCAAGTTGGTCAGGTGTGACGACGAGTACATCATCAAGTTCAGGCACATTACCCAAACCGATTACAAGTTCAAGCACATCAAGTACATCTTCGAC
>DBYM01000077.1:20763-23041 GCA_002309875.1 Cyanobacteria bacterium UBA1186 | reverse complement strand
AAGTATTTGTCTAAAACATCTTCATATTATTTGAAAAATTGTCAATAATAATTGAAGCATGCAGGTCGGGTATATTTGCTTGATTACATATAAACAAAGAAGACACATCTTATAATGTGTCTTCTTTTATTAAAACTAACATTTACATTCTAGTTCTTTGCAGTTTCTTTTGCTTCAATAATTCTTGTTTTTATTGTATAAATAACTCCCTGAAATTTGATTTTTTCTTTTAATGGCGGACGGAATTCGTTTTGTACAACGATATTTCCGTCTTCGTCAACATAGGGATCTTCAAGAGATTTTTTTTCAACAAGGGATTCTTCAAACATCGGAGTTCCTTCAATTTCCGGCTCAACAAGATTGATAAGAATTTTTCTTGTAGGTTTCGGAGCGGAATGAGGTTTGATTTCCTTCTTTGCTCTAACATCTGTTTCTTCAGCCTTAGCCTCTTCTTTTTGTTCGGTTTCTTCGATTTTATTTTCTTCCTCGGATTTTATTTCGCTTTCTTTAACCGTAACTTCCTGAAGGTTTTGTTCGTCAATATTTTCCGGTTTAATAAGTTTCCAGCCGATAAGTCCGGCCAAAATCAGTATTATTCCGATAATCAATGCAATAATTTTTTTATCCATAATTAACCTCTATGTTTAACTCTTATTTTATATTATAACGGAAACTCTCAAATTAACTCATCTTAATGGATTATAATATACAAAAAAGACCGCTGGTAATTGGCGGTCTGATGATATGATATTAATACAATTTATTCAATAACTTTTATCCAGCCTTCCGGCGCTTCAATCCTGCCCATTTGAATTCCTGTCAGTGTATCATAAAGTTTTTGGGTAATCTCACCCATCTTTTCCATGCCGGCAGGGAAGGTTGTTTCATTCCCGTGGTCAACAACTTTACCGACGGGAGAAAGGACTGCTGCGGTTCCGCAGAGTGCACACTCTTTGAAATCTTTGATTTCCTCAATTTTTATTTCGCGCTCGGTTGCCTTAAGTCCGAGGTAATGCTCTGCCACATACATCAAAGAACGGCGGGTTATGGAAGGTAATATACTGTTTGATTTCGGAGTAACAATTTCGTTATCTTTAGTAACGAAGATTATATTCGCTCCGCCTGTTTCTTCGACCTTCGTTCTTGTAGCAGAATCGAGGTACATATTTTCGGCATAGCCCTGTTTGTGTGCATCAACTATTGCGTGCAGGCTCATTGCGTAATTAAGTCCTGCCTTAACGTGGCCTGTTCCTCTCGGAGCGGCACGGTCGAAGTCGGGTACTCTGAGTGTAATAGGTTTGGCTCCTCCCTTGAAATATGGTCCGACGGGAGTTACAAAAATTCTGAATTGATATTCCGTAGCAGGTTTAACACCGATTACGGCATTTGAGCCAAACATATAGGGCCTTATGTACAAAGTCGCTCCCGAGCCATAGGGCGGCACCCATTCAATATTTGCTTTAACAACTTTTTCTACCGCGTCAATAAATCGTTCTTCGGGAAAAGGCGGCATCTCAAGTCGTTTAGCCGTATCCGACATTCTTTTTGCGTTCAGGTCCGGTCTGAAACAAACCACCTGACCTTTTTCCGTTCTATATGCTTTTAATCCTTCAAAGCAGGTCTGCGCATATTGAAGCACTCCGGCACTTTCGTTTAAAACGACATTAGAATCCGTACTCAGAATTCCGTTATCCCATTTGCCGTCTTTGTACTCAGAAACATATCTGTAATCCGTTGTTATATATCCAAAGCCTAATGACCCCCAATCGATATTTTTTGTCATGCCATCTCCTCTTAATTTCCAATAAGTATATTATACTATAAATATTACGAAAAATAACAATAATCATGCTTTTTGATTGGACATTGAATATGTTTAAAATATAATCATGATTAAGGAGTATTTTTGTGGAATATAACCACGAGGGAGTAAATAAATGAATAACGAAAGTGTAGGAAAGAAAATTGTAGAAGCCCTGAAGAAACAGGCAGAAAATATAGAATTAGATGAGCCGGCAGAAAACTCATTATTTGATGAGCCGATCGAGCAGGAGGAAAGCAACAATATATTTGCTGATTCTCCCGTTGAGACACCTGACTTGTTCAGTGATATTGAAGAAGTGAAGGAAGAACCTTTATTTGCGGAAACAACTGCTCCGGTTGAGATGGAAGGTACTGCCGAAGGTTTTGAAATGCCTTCAAATATTTCAGTTTTGAAGAAATTGATTTCGCAACTTCCGAGCGGAGTTTCAAGACATACAGGTGCTCAGATTATCAA
>DBYM01000077.1:13879-20691 GCA_002309875.1 Cyanobacteria bacterium UBA1186 | reverse complement strand
CAGGGAACAATTCAGGAATACAAAAAACAAATCCTTGCTTTAGAAAAGCAATCGCAAAATTACCAAAAACAATACTCTGCATTAAATGACCTTATTAGTTTATTTATACAAACGACACGATAGGAAATATTTATGAGGGCGGGCATTATTAATGCCCGCCCTTTTTTGTTATCTGTGTTATAATATGAACAGGTTTTTATGTTTAAACGTATTTGTAAGATAACTTTTATAACTCATGGTGCAACCGTTCATTCATTGGACGGGATAATAAATATTAACCAAAAATCTCCAAAACTTAATGATTTTGGAGAAGAGGAAATTGAAGGAGTTTGCGACTACTTAAAAAAACGTGGAGTCGGGTATGACAAGATATATTCAAGCCCGAATGCCTGCTGTACACAGAGTGCGCAAATAATTGCCAAAATGTTTAAGCAGAAAGCCGTTACGATTGACTTGGAATCACGGGATTACGGAGATTGGAAGGGCTCTCTTTATTCTGATATTTTTAAAGAAAAAGGTCCGAAAGCATTTACCGAAACTCCTAATAACGGTGAGTCCCTGAAGGATTTTAACAAGCGAGTTTCAAAGATTATAAACTCTTTGGTTAAAGAGAATGCCGGAAACAGAATAATAATAGTTACAACTCCCGAGGTTATTCAGTCGGCACTTGCAAAGACACTCGGACTTACTCCTGAAAATCAGCATAAAATACTTATCAAAACAGGCTCGCTGACTCAAATCAGTTACTTCAGAGGTTGGTCAAGTTTGATATACAGCGACTACAAACCGTTATAGAAGAATTTGTGTGCCGAGCATTATCCTGTGTGAATCTTTTGCAGAATCGTTTTGGCAGAAAACGTAGTTCACGATAAGCCTTAATGCCTGCCCTTTTACAAAATAGTTCAGGCCGACGGAATATTCGCGTCTGTTGTTGTGTCTGATATTTTTGTCGGGGTCAAATTGGTCGTATCTTGCCAAAATTTGGAGTTTTGGAGTTATTCTGTATCCGATTGTCGTGTAAAAACCCGTGGAATTTTTAGTGCTCTGAACTCCTGATGAGCCTCCGTTCGAGCCGTCAGCATTTGCCCATTCAAAGTTAACAAATAACTTTTTGTATTCGTAACCGACGTATGCACCTGCGACACAAAAACTGTCTGTTCTGTGTCCGGCATCAATACCTCCGCCAATTTTAAGTTTTCCGTATTTCCCGTTTGTGTAACCCAAGGGTTTAAAGTTCACCCAGCCTACGAATTCACCTCCGGGGAAAAATTGGTGAAAATATGTGTCTGAACTGTATCCGCCCAATTCGTATTCAATAAGTTTGTAGTCACCGATAACTCTTGCACCGATTCTTCTTGCCGTTCCGTAATTTCTTGCGATTTGGGAACGATTCAGGAAGTGCAGCGTATAAGCGCTGTTCCCGCCTTCCATACCAACTTTCGGCCTCATATATCCGACCATAAATCTGTGGTGGGGAACTTTATTGCTTGCCAGAAAGACATCTGAAAACATTGTACGTGTGAGATTATGATTAAATCTCGGACCGATTCCCATCATTAACCTGAAGTCTGCAACGTGATTTTTTAAGGTTCCGTCAATACCGATATTTATGGAATTAAACTCATAGTTACTGTGGTTTTCGGCTCCGTCATTTATGGTATAGTCCCAATGTCCCCTGTGGGCACCCCAAACGTGGATATTGTCCATCATTGATTTTTCGGAATATTCCTTTGTCAGAATATCTTTGAAGAGATAACTCGGTCTGTCAATTTTATCTATTTCAAGGTGGTAAGCATCACTCAGTTTTTCCCTTAATGTTTTTTCACTGTCGGGAACGGGAGTTTCGCCCGAAAAAAGGCTCTCAGGCAACGATGAACTTTCTGTTTTCGGCTCCTTTTTGTAACTTTCAATATTTATATCCACATCATCACTGATTTCAACACCTTCACCCAAACTGTCCAGCACAACTTCCTCCAAGCCTTCTTCTCGGGCTTGGGCACAACAAGTCGTAATTATTAATGCTATTAATACCGGTAGTAACTTTTTCATAATAATGGGGATATAAAAAATAAAACTCTTTTGAATAATACCATTTTGCGGTAATATTTTCAAGTACGAGTTAAATGATTGAATTCGTTTTTATTGTTACATTAACTTTACATTAAAGCAATTTTTACAGTAAAAATGTTTTTATATATATATGGTTAGTGTAAATTATAACAAATTTAATGTTTATACTTCAGGCGGAGTGAACAGAGTTCAGTCTGCCAATAATGCTTCTGCCGGTGTAAACAATGGCAGAAGTGTCACCGCGCCTGCGTTCAGGTCGGCAAATGTTCAGGCTCCCGCTAATGTCAGAACACAATTGATTACAAAAGATGAAAAGAAAAAATATAATGAAATATCCGAATCTTTAGACGGCAATTACAGAAAAAAACTCGAGTATGCCTTAAAATCCGGTAAACTCTTAAAAAATGACTCTGATGATAACAGTTCGGTTTTAGATAATTTACACAAAATCCTGAAAGAAGAAAGAGATCCGGGATTGGACGGAAGAACACTCGTGAAAGAGTGTTTGGATATTCTGTATAATCCTTTTGTCATTACTCAGCATGGTGAAGATATTCCGAGAGAATACAAACTCCCTGTTTTGGGTTTGGCAACAAATATGTCCGATGATATGAGCGAACTTGAAAGTCTCAATTACGAACTTGATAATTTCCATACGGGAACTTGTCCGACTGCAAGTGTTGAGTTCGATTTGGCAACAAAACATACGGCAGAATTTTTCAGAATAGTTGAAGGGCTGACCTCTCCTAAAAATGAAGCGTACAAAATGATTGACATGGACGCCCTTAATGAAGATTCTCTGCAGGCATCATGGCTTTTGGAGGCCTTTAAGACTCCGCATAAAAAGGTTGGTTTTGATAAGGCGCTTGTTCTTTTGAAACCCGACGAACATGCTATTGTAAGAGCAAGAATGCAGAATAATCACCGTGATAAAGGCGAACGTTCAATGATTGATGTTCTTATGCAGTCAACAATGATGCAACTCGGCTCTCAGCAAACGTATAACTCCCTGACTGACAAGAGAGCCCCGAATGCCTGGACTGAAGATAACGGCGGTTTGATTGAGTTTGAAAAAACTTATGTTGAATCAATTATGGAAAATAAAAATACAACTTCGGTTGTTTATCAAAAGGTTGATGAAAACGGAAGATTGGCAGGTTATGAAAAAGACTTTGCCACCATTAAGAAAGAATTGATGGATACTCTGGCAATGGGACATAATATTATTATCGGCTACACCTGGCCTGATCCCGATAATGACAATAAACTTGCGGGACATGAAATAACCATTGTCGGAACAAGGACGGGCAAAGATGGCGAAACAATATTTATTTGTCAGGATTCTGATGATGATTTGGATAAGCCGATTGAAATGAGTGAATCGTTCCTGCTTCCCAAAATTCATCACGCAGGCCTTCCTGATGAGATTGCAAGCAGAGATTTTAAGTACGAAGAAAGTTGGAAAATAGGAGTTGATGATTTCGCCGAAAGAAAACGGAATGCAGGATAGGTTTTAACTTGCAACGGCTTTGGAGATCGCTTCAACAATACGCTTAACTTTTATTACTTCAATTCCTTTGACTTTTTCCTGAATTTCGTTTGCTTCAGGAATGATTATGCGTTTGAATCCGAGTTTTTGGGCTTCTGTAATTCTTCTTTCGATGTTATTTACCCCTCTGATTTCCCCGGATAATCCGATTTCCCCTACGATTGCGGTTTGTGAATCTAATGTTACATCTCTCACGCAGGTTATTATTGCAAGGGCAATTCCCAAGTCTGCGGCAGGCTCGGTTACATCAATTCCTCCGATTACATTTACATAAACATCTTGTTTGGAAAGATTGAGCCCTATTCTTTTTTCAAGCACCGCAAGGATTTGCAGAACTCTGCTGAAATCAACTCCGTTTGACACTCTGCGTGGTGCGGGGTATGGTGTCGTTCCGACAAGTGCCTGAATCTCAACCAACAGGGGACGGGTACCCTCATTCGTTACTATTATCGTGCTTCCGGGAGTCTGTGTTTGGCTGTATTCTTTTAAGAAAGCCTGGCTCGGGTTTAATATTTCGATTAAACCTTTTGTTCCCATTTCAAAAATTCCGACTTCCGATGTGTTCCCAAAACGGTTTTTTATTGAGCGGAGGACTCTGTATGATTTGTATTTGTCCCCTTCAAACTGAATAACCGTATCGACCATGTGCTCAAGCACTTTAGGTCCGGCAATATTGCCTTCTTTCGTAACGTGACCGATTACGATTATTGAGA
The DNA here is from genome assembly GCA_002309875.1 of Cyanobacteria bacterium UBA1186. Taxonomy (GTDB): domain Bacteria; phylum Cyanobacteriota; class Vampirovibrionia; order Gastranaerophilales; family Gastranaerophilaceae; genus CAG-196. The sequence goes on along the minus strand of DBYM01000077.1, from coordinate 16,359 downwards.
TGTTATTCGTTTTGGCAATATTCATAAGCGCATTGCAGCACTCTCTGATTTGAGAAACGCTTCCGGCTGAACTTTGGATTTGAGTTGTATAAATTGCCTGAATACTGTCTATGATTACAAGGTCGGGAGACATTTCTTCAATATGCTTTTGTATAAGTTCAAAATTTGTCTGTGGGTAAATATATAAGTTATCCGAGTGTATGTCCAATCGTTCGGCTCTTAATTTAATTTGGCTTGCGGATTCTTCGGCGGAAACGTAGAGAACTTTTTTGCCCGCAGTGCATAACTGCCCGCTTGTTTGTAATAGAATTGTAGATTTTCCTATTCCGGGGTCGCCCGCAAGCAAAACAAGAGAGCCTTGTACGATTCCTCCCCCGAGCACTCTGTCAAATTCGGAGATTCCTGTTTCAATACGGATTTCGGTATTCATCTCAATTTGAGAAAGCCGCATTGGCGGGTTTTTATCGGGAGGTGTCACCAATGATTTTGTCTCGGTGGCGGAAGTTTCTTCAACGAACGATGACCACGCACCGCAATCAGGACATCTGCCCAAATATCCGGCGGATTCATAACCGCAATTTTGACATACATATTTTGATTTTGTCTTTGCCATATCTTATTGATTCATCGGTATAATAAGTTTTTGTCCGATTGACAGAGCATTAGGATTAGCCATTTTATTGGCTTCCTGAATGGCATTAACCTTTCTCATATCAAATGAACCGTAGAATCTGATTACAATATTTTCTAATGTGTCGCCTGATTTAACCGTGTAGGTTTCATTAACGGCAGTGGTAACAGGTTTTACTGCAGCACTGTCTGCGGGAATGAATGAGAATTTCCCTGATGTTTCAGCGACAGGTGCCTTTTTGGAGGGCAATATAACATCATCTTTAGGTGTGGAAATATTGATAAGCAGGCTTACAACCGTGGTGATTGCGAGGGTAATTATGACACCGAAGATTAAACCCGTTACGAAATAAACCTGAGGTGCTTTTTCGTTCCTCTTTACTCCGAATGATTGCCAAAGAACATCAATTTCTCTGGTTTTGTTCTGTGATTTGTAAAAGTCTTCGTCCTGATGTTGTCTGTTATAACGTGATAATGCTTCCATCATCTGGACTTTTTCTCTTGTGATGTTAGATCTTCTAAGTGTACTGCTTTTCATATTTCCTCATTCGTATTTTTTAGACACATGTCCCTACCTTATCTCACGGTAACATAAAAGCATGCCCTGTGCAAATTTGTTAAGAAATATGTAAATATATGTTAAGTATCAGTCTTTGTTAATGCTGAAATAAACATCTTTTAATCTTTTTTTGCTTATGTGTGTGTATAGTTGGGTTGTGGAAACATCACTGTGGCCGAGCAATTCCTGCACTACTCTCAAATCTGCTCCGTTTTCAAGAAGGTGGGTTGCGAAACTGTGTCTGAGTGTGTGCGGTGAAATATTTTTGTGTATAATCTTTCCTCTTTGGTGGATAAAATTATATATGTCCTGACGGTTTATCAGCCTTCCCGAATCATTTACCAAAAGCCTTTTTGAAGTGAGGTTATGCGTTTTAAATACGGTATCTCTTTCGGGGAGATAGTTTCGCAATTTTTCAAGAGCCTGCTTTCCAATCGGGATAATTCTTTCTTTTGAGCCTTTACCGAAACAACGGACATATTTCGAATTCATATCAATGTCGTTAAGTTTCAGGTTTACAAGTTCGGATACCCTCAGTCCGCAACTGTATAAGAGTTCCATAATTACTGCCTGCAGAGGTGTAAGGTTTGAATGGAGCATTTCTTCGATTTCTTTCAGAGATATAACCTTCGGTAATCTCTGCGGTACTTTCGGCTGCTCAAGGGTTGAAGCCGGATTTTTTTCAAGAATATTCATGGAGGTTGTCCATTTGAAAAACCCCCTCAGGGAGGCGACTTTTCTTATAACACTCGTCGGAGCATAATTCTTTTCTTTAAGCGAACGAATATAATTATTTATGTCGTTTCTGTCCAGACTTTCAATACTGCCGACACCTTCGGCAAATGCGTACAAATCACGTCTGTAGGCATCGATTGTATTTTGTGAAAGCCCTTTTTCGAGTTCAAGATATTCAAGATATTGAGATATAATTTCGTACATTTAGAGCCTTAGATATGCTTCTTTTATTATGTAATCCTCAAGCATCTTTTTGTCTGACGAAGAAAGTTTTGTATCGTTAATCATTATGCAGAAGACATATTTTTTCCCGCTTCTTGAAGTCAGATAGCCTGCAATAGAACTTATGTCTGCAAGAGTTCCTGTTTTCGCTCTCAAGTTGTCTTTTATCGGGAGCATTCTTAATGTCAGTGTTCCTTCTCCCGGGCGCGGAAGTTTATCCAAAACGGGATTCTTTTTGTTCAGAATAAGAAAATCTGTAACAAAATCTGCTGAAACCAAATTATTTTTTGAAACTCCGCTTCCGTCAACAATTTTTATTCCCGAGTTATCAAGT
>DBYM01000077.1:9237-13850 GCA_002309875.1 Cyanobacteria bacterium UBA1186 | reverse complement strand
GCTTCATTCAGATATTTACCCCCCGCAAGTTTGAAGACGGTTTCTGCAGCAAGATTGTTGCTGTTTTTTAATATGTCATCAAGGGCGGTATCAAGGTCGTGGTTTATTGTCAGCAACCTTATGTCGCTTTCTTTTACACTGCTTGGCCTGAAATCTTCTTTAAGATACACTTTGTGATTTTCAAGTGCATTTTTGAGCCTGATATTAAAGTAGAGTTGAATATTATTAATCGGAATATTCAGGGTTGTTGTTCTTGATACTGTTCCGTCAAGTACGAGTTTGTTGGGAGAAGCCGATATATCACGGCTTACTTTAATGTTCGTTGTATCTGATGTCGTAATATTATTGAATATTATAAACGGGTATTTGCTTTTGTTTGTAACCGTAGCAATACCTGAATTTACAGAGGGAATGACCGTTAAAGATGCAATGTTTTTGTCGAGGTTATATGCTCCGAATCTCGGCATTGATGTATTTAAATCATCGTCCCACTGCCAGCCCTCGCCCCAGGTTTTGTTATCCATGATTGAACTGTCAATATAGATATTATTTGCACCGATCTTAACCGTACTTGTCAGGGATTTTAAGTCCTTTGAAGTTAAATAAGGGTCCGCTCCGAGTTGGATAATATAATCATTTTCCCCTCTCGAATATATTTTTGTCGAAAATTTGTAATCATTTCCGAGAATTTCTGCGGCTGCAGGCATGGTTAGAAGTTTTTGTACCGAAGCAGGGTGAACGGGTGTTTTTTCGTTAAGTTTGCAGATAACTTTCCCCGAATCGGCATTTTTTATTGACACATTAATAGCCTGAGAATCAACCCCCGACTCCTTTATAACATTTGAAAATTCTCCTTTGAATGACTTTGCCTGTACGCTCAGTGTCATAGTCAGAGCAAGAAGAGTAAGCATTATCTTTTTCATATTTTTATGACCTCGTAATTTTCTTTGATATCTTCAAGGATAGTACACTTTCCCCTGAAATCATACATTTCGTTTAAATCAACTTCTGCAAATACAGCACCTTCAACAGTGTTGATTTCACTTAAGATATTTCCGTTGTAATCAATAATCATGGAATGTCCCAGATTTTTGGTCCCGTTTTTCAGTGTGCCTGTCTGGGTAAGTGCAACAAAATAGCATTGGTTTTCAACTGCTCTTGAGGTTGTCATACTGTCCCACGGAATTTTCTTGCTTGCACCCCATGCGGCCATATTTACAAGAATGTCCGCACCCGCTTTTCTGTATGCTCTGTAAATTTCGGGAAATCTTATATCGTAGCAGATTGAAACTCCGATTTTTACTCCGTCAAGTTCAACCAAAACGCCGTTTTTCCCTGCTTTGACGTAGGCCCCTTCATTACAGCCGTAATATGAATAGAGGTGATTCTTTTCATAAGTTCCGACTAATTCACCGCTTCTGTTTATTACAGGGCATGTATTGGCGAGTGTTCCGTCAGATTTTTTCTGTATAAAACTTCCGCCGATTATATTGGTATTAAATTTTCTTGATATGTTTTTGAGCATGGATACGGAATGCGATTTGGTAATATCTTCCGCGCATTCATCAAAGACAGGACATTCCCATCCGCAGGTCCATACTTCCGGCAGGAAAACAAAATCCGCCCGGTGTTTTGTAAGACTGTTTTCTAAAAGATGTTTAACTTTGCGGATATTGTTTTCTGTATCTGCAATGACCGACTCCATTTGAATTGCAAGCAGTTTTATTTTATTTTTCTTCTTTTCCATAGGCCATGCCAATATACTTTTTCGTATTCTTCGGGTGCTTTTTCCAACAGTTCCATAAGTTTACTTTGCAGTTCCAATCTTATTTTTTCGTCCGATTCGTCATCTCCGTCTGCAGGAACATAAATAGGCTCTCCGTAAAGGTTAATGAGCCTTACGTCCAATATGGGCATCTGGAGCCTGTCCCATGATGGCAGTTTGAACAGGTTGAAATTGGGCGAATACCAAACCAAAGGTACAATAGGAACACCGGAGAGTTTGGCTATTTTTATTACTCCGTCTTTTACTTCGTGCAGAGGCCCTCTCGGCCCGTCAACCATAATCGCTCCGCTTTCACCTTTTTTCAGTGCGTCAATCATTTGCATTGTGGCTTCAATAGCACCCTGCCTGCCCTTTGATCCTCTTACGGTTTTAAACCCAAAGGCTCTCTCAATGGCACTTGCAACAACCTCGCCGTCTTTTGAACGGCTTACCATTACGTTTGTATGCTCTCTGTCGGGCAGCCCGTAAACGCAGCACTGATGGTTATGCCACATAGCATAGATGCAATTGTTTAAATCAGGGTGATTTACGGGATATATATGCGTAAAATATTTTTGAAAAGTGAAAAATCCCGTAACAAAATCAGCCATTCTCCCGACATCATTTTTATTTACTATCCTAACCATTCTCTAATTATACTATAAAAAACGATTAGTGTGTTATACTAGGTTTGTTAAGGAGAAATTTATGAAAAGATTATTTTATGTTTTGGCATTGTTACTCATAGGGCAGGGTATTGTTTGTGCGAACTATAACGACATATATATTGCCGATATTCAGTATGACTGGATTAACAAAAGCGAGGTTGAGAAGGAAACTATTATAAGCGAAGTTCACGACATACTGTTTGAAAACGATATGAAAAAGAAAAAGGGTTTTAAAAAAGAGTTCAAGGGAATGTTAAAGGATAAAAATTACAAAGAGCACTATATGGCTGCGTCTGCGGGATATGAAGAATATAAGGACTATAATATATCCGCATTTTATTACGGCAGACAGAAAAATATATACATGTATGCAATTCAGGATAAAAAAGACGTTTCCATGAGTTATTATTACGATGCTTTAGGCCATCTGAGATATGTTGATTTGATTTGCGGCGAATATCCGGAATACCCTTATTATTCTTATCAGTACAGAATTTCAGGCAAGCCCGTAAGCGCAATATATTTTGTATCAAAGGATACTCAGTATTTGTTTTCTCCTAACGGCGAATTTACCGGTGTTTGGTATAAGCACAATTTGTATAACAAAAAATCAAAAATTATTCTGACAAGGACTGCTTATTAATGCGAACGGAAGAAAAAATCGGGCAAATACTTATAGAGAGGGGAATGACGGTTTCTACTGCGGAATCCTGTACGGGTGGGCTTTTGAGTTCAAAACTTACTGATGTTTCAGGTAGTTCCGCTTATATAAGGCTGAATTTGGTAACTTATGCAAATGAGGCAAAAAATGCGATGCTCAGAGTTCCGCTTGAGGTTTTGAATACATTCGGAGCAGTAAGTGAAGAGTGTGCTTATAATATGGCAAAAGGATTGTATGAACTTACAAATTCGGATATTTGTGTTTCGACAACAGGAATTGCGGGCCCGACGGGAGGAACGGCTGATAAGCCGGTGGGGCTGATGTATTCCGCCATTTATACCCCCGACAAATCCAAAGTTTACAGGATAAACGTTGATTCAACGCTACCAAGAACAGAGATAAAAGAGCAATTCGTTCAAAAAGTCCTGGAAAACATATTGGAATTTATCGGTTAGATTCCTAGCAGGACTCTGTTAATTTTTGCAAGTTCAGTAGCGCCCATACGTAATTCTTCCAACAAAGCCCTCTCTGTATCTTTGTTTTCGTCAGGCTTACTGATATCTTCGAGCAAAAATTCTTCGGCCTGTTCCTGTTTAAGTTTTGCCTGTGCCAGCCTGGACTTATCAATTTCTTTGTTCCCGCTCGGAGTAAGTCCGTATTTTCTCAGTTCCCTGATTATTTGCAGATATTCAGGGTCATAATCATGTCCTATTGCTCCTATCGCAGAAATCAAATTTTTACTCCTTTTTTAATGAATGTAAAGCCTTAACATGTAGTTAATTCCACATTTTCAGAAATAATAACACTTTTTTGTAACAATCTTTACAAAAATTTACAAATGAGGTATTATATAGTATGTTGCTTAATACTTTGTTACAAAATAGCAATTTAATTTGTTTTGAAATTTTATTTCACATACAATATTAATTGTTAGACAAAAGTAATAACCCATTATTGACAAAATTAGGAATACGGATACTATGAAAAAACAAATTTGTTATTTAGTTGCAGCGCTTTTCCTGTGTTCAATATCTCAGGCAAAGGCAAATCCTCTACCGGGAACGATTGATGCTTCTGCATTGAGAGCTTACGAAGCAGGTGCATTTAATGAAGCAGAACAGTCACAGATGAACAACTATCAGTTGGAAAAGAGTTATATTCAGACTCTCGATCACGTTACTGATGACGAAAGAATCTATGATGCTACGGTTGAAGAAGATTTAGCAAGACAAGGCGTACTTTATAACCCGCACTTTATTCTTGACAGAATTAACTTCGAAGGTAATACCAAAATTTCTGATGCAGAACTTGAAAAACTTGCATTAGAAGTTATCGGTGAAGATATCTACTTTGACGAATTGTTAGAAGTTTGTTCAAAGGTGACAAATCTTTATCACTCAAAAGGTTACCTGACTTCTTATGCAACAGTTCCTCCTCAGAGAATAGTTGATGGTGTTGCAACAATTAAAATCATCGAAAGTAAAGTCGGTGAAATGAATATTGAAGGTGAAAAATGGAC
>DBYM01000077.1:0-9167 GCA_002309875.1 Cyanobacteria bacterium UBA1186 | reverse complement strand
AGAGCAATGAAAGAAATTAACAGAGAAGACTATGTTCAGGTTCAGACTGACGTTGAAAGACGTGAAGGCGGCGAAGAAGAAACCGCAATCACCCTTAACGTAAGAGACAGATTCCCGATCAGCATTGGTGTTAATTATGACGACTACGGCAGAAGATATACAGGTGCTCAGAGAGTTTCATTCTTACTCGGTATGGACAACTTAACAGGTCTTGGCGATAAGATATATGGCGGTGCTATTTTATCATCAGGTTCAACAGGCTGGATGGCAGGATATTCACTTCCGGTATCTTCTTACGGAACAAGATTGTCATTCGACTTCTCTGATTCACATGTCAGATTGCACGGTCCGTTCAAGGGAGTTAAAGGTAATGCACAAAGTTACTTTACTAAGATTACTCACCCGTTGATTCAGACGGCTAAGACGGACTTGTTCATATATTCAGGTTACGATTTTGTAAATGCAAGTACAACTTACTTGAATGCTCTTGGTGCTAAACAGTATGCATCTGATTACAACCTTCACGTATGGCGTTCAGGCTTGTATGGTATGACAGATGACAACTACGGTCGTTGGATTGGAAGTTTGGGTATCGATTTCGGTATGGGCGGCAAAGACAAGATGCACTCAGTATCGGATAAGACTTTCTTCAAGTTAACCGCAGGTGCAACACGTGTTCAGAGATTATTCTCAAGAAGCATGGGTATCATAAGAGTTAACGGTCAGTATTCACCGAACGATTTGTTCCCTGCAGAACAAATGCAGTTAGGCGGTCCTTACACATTAAGAGGTTATCAGCCTGCTGAAATTATCGGTGACTACGGTGTATCAGCAACGGTTGAATACAGAACACCAATTCCGTTCTTAGACAGAATTTGGCCTTGGTTAGATGACAGATTGAGATTTGCAGTATTCTACGATATGGGTTGGATTGGAACTAATACCGATACATACCACTATCCGAGAGAATTCTTGCACAGTGCAGGCTTCGGTGCTTACTTCAGCATCACGGATTGGCTTGCTGCTCAAGTCGGTGTCGGCTTCCCGTTCTATAAGAAATACGGCGGCGGCGATGCCAGATTCTACTTCAGCCTCAACTCTGACTTAGACAGATTGATTCCGCTGAGAAATCCTCAGAAATTATAAGATTTAAGGATATATAAGAGAAAACGGGACTTAAAGAGTCCCGTTTTTTATGTGTTAAAATTGTACTATGAATGAATTTATTATAAAAAGTGTTGATGCCGAAGATATCAAATCCGAACTTTTGAAAATAGGTTTTGATAATGGGTATTGTGAGGTTGCCTGCGGAAAATTCAAGTATAAGAACCTTAAAATTTTTGATTTGATTCCTGCTCAGGCTAATATATTGAAACAGACTGCACTTTCTGTTGGTGCGGATTGTGCAACTCACCATGACGTTATCTCGGGAAATATTGAAAAATCTGATGTCATTTTGGGCGGGAGTTATTCTCAGTTAATAAAAATTGCGGATAAGTTGATGGGCCAGCCCTTTTCGCTTAAGTTGCTCGGTGATAAAATCAAACAAATTTTGGATAAGCCGAAACGCAGAACAAAATTGGCGGGAATACTGAATGTGACTCCTGATTCTTTTTCTGACGGGGGACTATATTTTAATCCGGAAGACGCAATAAAACATGCATATCAATTAGCAGAAGACGGTGCGGATATTATTGATATCGGAGCAGAAAGTACAAGACCGTTTTCGGAGGGTGTGCCTTTTGAAGTCCAGATAGAAAGGCTGAAACTGGTGCTTTCGGGTTTGAAGGATATCGGGATTCCGCTGAGTGTCGATACGAGAAGTTCATTTGTTGCCGAGTTTGCCGCAGATTATGGTGTTAAGGTTATTAATGATGTTTCGGGTTTGGATTATGATCCGAGGGTTGCAGAAGTTGCGGTAAAAAACGGTATGACATTGATATTACAGCATAGCAAGGGCGAGCCTTCGGATATGCAGATAAATCCGGATTACGAAGATGTTGTTGAAGAAGTGTATTTCGGATTGCGTCAGAAACTTGAACTTGCAAGGCACAAAGGTGTTAAAGATGTTATTTTAGATGTAGGTATCGGGTTCGGTAAAACACGGGAGCATAATTTTGAACTTCTTAACAGAATAGAAGAGTTTTTTGATTTGGGTTGCCCTTTGATGGTTGGGGTTTCCCGCAAATCCCTTTTGGGAATAGATAATGATGATAATATGACAAAAGATGCTTTGACAGCGGCGATTTCTTATCCTCTTATTACAAAAGGTGTAGATTATTTGCGTGTTCATAACGTAAAACTGCATAAACAATTGCTCGGCCTGGCAGTATAATATTTGCCCGACTGTCGGATTTTTGACTTATATATATTTTGTACAATATCAGCAGGAAAAGGATATGCTATGAGTATTGTAAAAGATATATTGTTTGTGCTTTTGCTTTCGGGTTTGGGTATTTATTGCCTGAGTTTAATAAGATGTGTTAATAAGCAGCGTAATTACTTTGTTAATATATTCAAGCATGATTTAAAGGTCTCTGTTTTAGCACAGAAGCGGGTATTAGATATGTTATCCGAAACTAAAAATAAAGAATTATTATCCGAGACGAGAGATGCAAATGATGAAATTTTAGACTTAATAAATTCGGTTGTGGACACGAATGAGGTTAAAAAGTGTACTAATAGGGAGTTTTTCAGCCTTTCTGAACTTGTGGTTTTGGTGTTTAAATCTCTCAGTAAGTCGGCTGATAAAAAAGAACTTGATTTTTATTATCGGATAGATGATGACTTGTGTCTTTATGCCGACAGAGTTGGCTTTTACAGACTGGTTAAATATATAATTCTGAATATTATGCATGAGAATTTTATAAAAGGGCGAATAACCTGCACAGCAAGAGTAAGAGCAGACGGAACATATATAAAGTTTTTCGGCGGGCCTGTCTGTAATTCCCGTAAAGTTCAGTTTTTAGGCCCTTTGGGGAACGAAATCAGAAAGAATTTCTGCTTAAATTATGTTAAGAAAAACGGCTGGAAAATAGAGGAGAATTGTAAAATTGGTAAGATGAAAACCTTTACAATTTTTATTCCTGCATTTAACAGGTGTAATTTATTTGCGACTCAGTGGCAGTCTTTGCTTGAACAGATTTAACATGCCCGAATGCGAAATTGTATTGTAAATAATTTCGGTTTTGTCCCCAAAAAACACTAGAAAAATTCAAAAAAAATGTTAATATGATTATAGGCGTGGACTGTGTTTGAACAGGTGAATGTAAACTTTTTTAAACTAAGGGATAAATTTAGTCAATTTTTCATATTCACATGTTTTAACATACTCATAGTTGAAGGAAAGTATTAGTGGAAAATCAAACAGACTTAGGGTTCAGAAACTCTGAAACAAATGAATCTAAACCTGTCACATCACCGATTTCTCAGGATAATTTGGTGTCAAAGGTTAATGCTTTGACATTCAATTCCCTTTCCAACTCGTCATTGAATCCGAAAAATTTGGTTTTCAATAACGAGAAAAGTCCTATTCTGAATTATAAATTTGTTGTTGATGAATTGGTAAAAGTTGTAAACATTGATAACATAAATGATTATTATAATAAGATTTATTCAATAATTTCCCAAAATATCGATTCAAGTTTTATGGCTATAGGCTTGTATAAGGAACAGTCAAATTGCATAAACCTTAAATTGCAGGATAAATTGGGCAATTTTTATTCCTCAAAGATTTTCCTGAAGGACGAAGATAACCCGATAGTCCAGGTTTTCCAGACACAAACCATGCAGTTTGCCGATAAGAAGGATTACCTGAGATTATCTTATTATACTAATTATTCAACTGCCATTGTTCCGCTGATGTCCTTAAACAAGTGCATAGGCGTATTCATCATTGAAGATGAAAATGCAAGACAGAATGCAATATTGTATTCTTTGCTTGCAAACCATATTGCACTTGTTACCCACAACTTTGATTTGTTAGAACGCAGTGACTCTTATACTAATACTGATGCGTTAACTCTGTTGTACAATCACAGAGGATTTCAGGAACTTTTGGAAAATGAAATTCAGCGTGCTCAGACGAACAAACAGCAGATGTCCGTCATAATGATGGATATAAATAACATTACCAAGATTAACAGAGAACTCGGGCATGCAAAAGGGGACGAAGTAATTAAACTTGTTGCCGAAAAAGTTCGGCAGAACGTTCGTGAAGGAGATATCGCGGCAAGGTATGGCGGTGACGAGATTGCCGTAATTCTTCCGAATACGTCATCTGATCAGGCGAAGTATGTGGCTGAATATCTTACGTATTCACTTTCCTGCTGTTTCATTGATGAAATAGGTCCGATTAAGGTTTCTGTCGGTGTCGCAACCTACCCGGATTGCGGTGAGGACAAGGAAAGACTTCTGATTCTTGCCGAGCAGGCAATGTATATTTCTCAGGCAAAAGGTTATAAGGACGGCATGTCTGCAATCATAAGTTCTTCTGACTTCAATTTCTGGGACGATGTTGCGCTCAAATCTTATGCTGAAGTTATTACAAAACGGCACTCTCAACTCGGTATAAATTTTGAAGACGAGTTGATTTCCCAATTCCATACGGAATACAACATGAAGGGCAGCAAGATATGGGAAATTGCAACATCTCTTGCAGGTGCAATTGATGCAAAAGACCCATATACAAAAGGCCACTCAACTTCTGTTTCCAAATTCTCCGAGGCTTTGGCAAGGGCAATTAATCTGCCTGAAAAAGAAGTTGACAGAATTACATTGGGTGCGTTATTGCACGATGTAGGTAAGATAGGTATTCCTGAAGTTGTTTTGAAGAAGGAAGGGCCGTTGTCAGATGAGGAATGGCAGATTATGAAGCAACACCCTGTAATCGGTGTTGATAAAGTTCTGCAGCCGAATCCGAGTTTGAGGGATTTGATTCCTATTGTAAGGCATCACCACGAAAGAATTGACGGCAAGGGGTATCCGGATAACCTTACCGGTGAAAACATACCTTTGGCGGCTAAGATTGTTGCTATTGCCGATACTTACCATGCACTTATCAGCGACAGACCATACAGAAAAGGTATGAATATCGAAAAGGCAATCTCTATTCTTGAAGAAGGTGCAGGTTCACAATGGGACGCAGATTTGGTAAGAACATTCATTCAGATTGCACCGTCCTTGAGTGTATAAGTTAATTATTTATAATAATAAAAGAGGCAGACTGATAATTATCAACCCGCCTCTTTTTATTGCTTAAATTAGATTTTGCCTCTATTTACCCCTTATTTACCGCTAGTTTTTATCGACATATCTCAGGAAGATTTGCTGTTTTGTCTGCATCATTTCTTCTGTTATCAGCCATTTCCCGTTAGGTTGTTTTTTGACGATTTGATAGGTTTTGAGCCAATATGTCTCGCCGGTTGGTTGTCTTTCCGCACTGATTTTAAATCCGCCGTTAACCGGAGTTATTGCAATATTTCTGTATTCATTTTTGTATTTTCTGAGTTTTGCGCCTGCCTGTGCAATTTTCATTTGCTTAACATAAGTTGCCGTGTCTGTGTATGCGTTTGCGGTTGTACCGTCAGGCTTAACGACCTGACGTATAATTTTTGCGTTTGGAGCGTACATTGAACTAATGGCATCACTGTAGTTATTTGCGGCATTTACGTAGTTATTAAAGAAGGTCATTGCTTCCTGTTTGCTGTCTGCAAATACAGCAAGAGAAATGAATGTAAATGTGATAACGGATAACAATACTCTTTTCATTATATTCTCCTATTATATATTGGGTAAATCGCCTTTAACGTCGGCTATTTGATCACTGTCAAGCCCGAATACGGTGTGCAATGCCTCAACGGCATCATTAGCCCTGTCTTTATCAACAAGACAACTGACTTTAATTTCGCTTGTTGCAATCATTTTGATGTTAATCCCGATATTTGCAAGCGTTCTGAACATTTTGGCTGCAATCCCCGGACGTCCAATCATACCTGCTCCGACGATGGATATTTTTGCAATTTCATCATCGACATAAACAGCACTGTAATTAAGATCAGGCTTGATTTTTTCGATAACGGCCATTGCTTTTTTGACATCGCCTCTGTCAATAGTGAAGGCAATATCGTTGGTATTCAAATCTTTTCTTGCGTAGGACTGGATAATCATATCTACCGAGATGTTTTCTGCAGCAAGTCCGTCAAACAAAGATGCCGCAGTTCCGGGATTATCCTGAACGTCGCATACGACAATTCGCAATCCGGAAAGATCCGACGCTACGCCTGTAACCGGTTTTTGTAGTTCCATTTTATCGGCTCCTAATATTAAAGTTCCTAAATCATCTGTTTTAAAAGTACTCCTGACTCTTACGGGAGCATTGTATTTCATTGCAGTTTCAACTGCTCTCGGGTGAAGCACGTTTGCTCCTCCGTATGCAAGTTCCATCATCTCTTCATAAGAAATTTCTTTGAGTTTTGAAGCGCAGGGTACAATTCTCGGGTCCGTAGTATAGACACCTTCGACGTCCGTATAAATATCGCAGCGTTTTGCGCCTAATGCTCCTGCGAGTGCGACGGCGGAAGTGTCCGAACCGCCTCTGCCTAAGGTGGTTATTTCCATATCTTCGGTGATTCCCTGAAATCCTGCTATGACAACTACTTCATCGTTTTCAAGATGTTGTATAATTCTGTCAGTTTTAATTTCAAGAATTCTTGCTTTTGAGTGGATTTTTTCCGTAAATATTCCGACCTGCATAGCGTTCATACTGACAGCATTACACCCCTGAGCCTGAAGAGCCATAGCCAAAAGTGCAATAGATACTCCCTCACCGGTAGATAACAGCATGTCCATTTCCCTCGAAGAAGGATTTGGAGAAATTTCCTTAGCCAATTTGACAAGCATATCCGTAGTGTGTCCCATAGCCGAAACAACGACCACAACGCTATGTCCGAGATTTTTCTCCTTTATGACCGCTTTAGCCACGTTTTTTATTTTATCTGTATCAGCGACGGAAGTTCCGCCGAATTTTTGTACTATTATATCTTTCATCTGGCTTATTGTTACCTAAAATACCCGCATGAACGAGGCATGCCCTTGTATATTATATATTAAAAGAACGATTATGACAAAATAAATGTTCAAACAGGTAAAAATGAGCATAAAAACGGCCTTGTATTAAGATTTGTAAAACTTGTTTAACGGTTAAAACCCGCTTGAAATCTTGTTTGTGATAAAATTTACTTAAAGTTACATATCCTGATTGCTTATCACTAGCAAAAAATTTTTTTAGGATTTTTAACTCTGATATAGGTATATAGACAACTATCGTGAAAAGGAGTATATTACGTATGAACATTAATTCAAATGAAATTTTGTTGTTGAACAAAATGAACAACAATTTGGGCATGAAGAAAATGCCTAAGAACGCACAATCTGCACCAATGGCTCAGCAGAATTACGAAATGAATGCGTTAGATGCACAGGGAATGAACAATGTTGCATTCCAGGGAATTATGAGTAAGGTTGCAAAACCGTTAAGACCTTTACTTGTAGCCGCTGCTTTAACGGCAGGTGCTGCAGCAACTCAGTCTTGTGTTGATGTTGATTCATATTCAAAGGCTATAGCAGAAGTTGATATGTCAGGAGTTGAGGCTCGTTTGGACAGCCTGAATAACAATATCAACAGAATGCGTGCAGAATGGAATGCTGCTTTCAGTGATTTTGATAAATATTTGATGCAAATGATTCTGCAGCAAAAGATTACTAATGAAGAATTAAATAATATTAAGGGTGCACAAGATTACCTTAATATGCTTGTTGAACAAAATAATATCAAGCTTGATGACGCAATTGCTATCTTGAATGCATTAAAGCAGACTGTTGAAGGCAATCATGTTGAAGTAATTAATATGATGAAAAAACAAACAGAAAATCAAGACCTTATGCTTGATGTTTTGTATAACATCAAGGGTGACCTTGCAGAATATGTAAAGGCTATTCTTAATAAGCAGGATTTGAGTATTGAAGCACAAAACAAGGGTAATGAATACCTTGCACTTCTCTTCGGTACCGTTCAGAACATCAATGTTAATAACGGAGCAACAAATGAATTGTTGAAAGCAATTTTGGAAGTTGTAACAAAAGATTTAGAACAAGACCGGGTTGCAAACGAAGAAAGAAATGAATTCTACAAGGCAGTTCTTAAAGAATTGGGCAAAATGAACGACGAACAGGCTAAATTCTTTACTGCAGTTTTGGCAAAACTCGACAAGATGGACGCTCAGCAGATTAAATTCTATTCTGCAGTTCTTGACAGACTTGATAAGTTGTCTGAAACGATAACCGAACAAGGTAAGACAAATCTTGATAAAGTTCTCAAGGCGATTGATAAGAATACGGAAGCAGTTAATAACAATACTGAAGTTGACAAACTTATCTATGCTGCAGTTCTTGATATTTTGAATAATTATCAGGGCGGTGTTTCTGACGATTTATTAGATTACCTGAATACAATCATTAAGAACCAGAATACTTCTCTTGGCAACCAGGATCAGATTATCAAGAATCAGGCAGCCTTTATGAGTGCGGTAGCAAAAGCTATGGCTACTATGGACGAACATCAGCAAGACGGCGTTAAGAAGATTGTTGAAGCCATTACAACAGGCGATACTGATATCGTTAACGCAATTGAAGGTCTTGGTAAAGACGGTAAGGAAGCACTTGCTGAGATTATCAAGGCTATCAACAGCAATACTAAGGTAGCTCAAGGCACCTATGACTTAATGGTTAAGGTTGCTGCAAGTGCTAATTCTCTTGATGGTAAGGCTGACAAGATACTTAAGGCTATTGAAGACCTTGCACTTTCAGGCGGCGGCGATGTTGACTTAACTCCGGTGGTTGAAGCTGTTAATAAGATATTCCCGTACCTTCAGGCACTTGACGGCAAGGGCGGAACTATAATCAGCTTGCTGACTAACTTGTATAACAAGCCGGGAGTTGATTTGACAGAAATAACAAAACTCTTGAATAAGATTCTTTCACAGGAACAGACAAACGGTAAGGTATTGGTTGAAATCCGTGACAAGATAGAATATATGAAGTTAGCAATGGATCAGTTGAAGCCGATATTGATAGAACAGGCAAACGATACTGAATCAATCAGAGCATTG
>DBYM01000031.1:5409-11917 GCA_002309875.1 Cyanobacteria bacterium UBA1186 | reverse complement strand
TTCAGAGATTTCTGCAAAATATACGGTAAAGAAAATGTCGGACTTTTAACGGGTGATACAAAAGTAAACACAGAAGCCCCCGTAATAATTATGACAACCGAAGTTTACCGTAATATGGCGGCTTCGGGCAAATTCAATTACGACAACGACGAAACAAAAGGGATTCCGAAGAATTTAAAAACGGTAATTTTTGACGAACTTCAATACTTGGGCGATATTGACAGAGGGGGAATTTGGGAGCAATCCATAATGTTTACGCCCAAAAATGTTCAGATACTTTCGCTTTCGGCAACAATAGGGAACAATGAAGAAATAAACAAATGGATTGCATCAGTCAAAGGAAACCCAGCGATAAGCGTCACACCCGAAGGAACATATCTTCCGCATCAAAGCAAAGTGAAAGAAACCGTTTTGATTAATGTTCCGCCCGAAAACAGGCACGTTCCCCTGAGTTTTGAAATTGTCCACGGTGCTGCGGAAATAAAAATCCCGAGAGGCGGCTCAAAGAAAGAAAAAATCAGAGCCAAACAGGAAGGTGCAAGAAAATCCCAATCAATTTATGCGCAGGTCCGTGATGATTTCTACAAATCATTAACCCGAAAACTCGGAGAAGAAAACAAACTTCCCGCAATATATTTTATTTTCAGCAAAAAAGACAGCAAGCATCTGCTTAAATATCTTTCGACCGAAGGGGATATTTTAACCTCTTACAGAGAACAGCGTGAAATCGTTGACATAATTCAGCACTACGCAGACGAAGGAATATATTTGGGCGAATCTCTTAACACTGATGCTCTTATAAAAGGGTACGCAATCCATAATGCAGGGCTTCTTCCTTCCCAAAAAATGCTGATTGAGGAACTTTTCCAAAAGAAATTAATAAAAGTTGTTATTGCAACCGAAACTCTTTCGGCAGGAATTAACATGCCTGCAAAGACAACAGTAATTTCATCACCGAGAAAACCCGCATCTACTTCCGACGGCGGAGATGATCACAAAAGAAACCTGACACCGAACGAATTTCACCAAATGGCAGGGCGGGCAGGCCGCAGAGGAATTGATACGGAAGGTTTCTGTATGGCAGTAAGTTGCAACCCGATTCAGAAAAAGTTTTTTGAGGATATAATCAATTCTCCTTCAAATCCGCTTATAAGCAGTATGGATTTGGATTATTCATTCATAACAAATTATATGTCCGAATTTTTTGACGAGGAAGAACTCAGAGCAACACTTGCAAAATCTCTCTATGCTTATGATACGGAACACGGATTTGATGACAAAAAACTTGACGAAATAATGAGCCGTTATCATATAAGACGTGAAATCCTCGAAGACAACAACTATATTAAGGACGGGAAACTGACGATTAAAGGGCAGTTAATAAAAGAACTGAACGGATATGAACAGATTCCTATTATAAATATTATACATAACAGACTCTTTGAAAACCTGAATCCCGTACAAATTGCGGGAATAGCAGGCGGATTGGCAAACATTGAATATAACACGAAAGATGAATTTCCGAACAAACCGTTTAACCTGAAGAGTATTCCGGACGATACTTTTGTAACAGCAGGCGAACGTGCATTTGCGGAAGTAAAAATCTACAACAGAAACACAAGCGAACTTTATCCCGAAAGAGAACTTGAGTTCAGTCCGAAAATCACGGAACACATATATACCTGGGCAAAACTCAATTCCGAAGAAAAAGACAGCAAGAAAAACTGGAAAAATATTTTCACGGGAGAATTAAGATTCTCAATAAAAGACGAAGGAAGTCTGTTTAAAGAAATAAACATGACAATCGACCTTTTAAAACAAATGTGTGAAGTTGCACAGGAGGGGGTAAAATACGCAGAATCCCAAGAAGAAGAAAGATATTATTCTTCGCTCGAACAAAAATTCAAAGCCGCAATAAATATTCTGCAAAGAGAGCCGATAACAGGCTAAGCCGTTTCTTCAGTCCATTTCTGAGAGTCAAACTTCATATCCGTAACTCTCATATTAACACCCTTTGCATAAGGAGCAAATTTGCTGATTAAAATAACTTTGTGAAGACTCATTTCCTGCGCTACAACAGGATTTTTACACGCAACAACCATCGTACCTCCCGGGAGCATACTAAAAGGCTTTGATTTACCCTTAAACTTCTCCGGCAGGATTCCGTCCCAAAATTTGTACAAATTCGTTTTTGCCATGGCTTTTTTGAAATGCGGGTTATCCATCAGGGAGCCGACATATTCATCTATTCCGACAAAATCCGTGTAAAGAACCTTCCCCATATACTAATTTTAATCTCCTGATTATTTGTGTGATAAAATACTTATATGGAATGTAATTTAGATGATATCATAAAACAGTCAAAAAAGATACTTTTATTAAGCCATGTAAATCCCGACGGAGATACGCTCGGCTCTATGTGCGCAATGTATTCCGCAATTTATGACAGATTTAAAATTAAAGCGGACATGTCTGTTGTTTCAAACATTCCGTATAATTACAAATTCCTTCCGAACATAAATCTTGCCCAAAGATATTTTGACCAATCGCTTGTATATGATTTGGTTATCGCCCTTGACATAGCGGCAATCGACCGTTCAAGGGATTCAAAAATTTTCTTTGATAAGGCAAAAGTAACGGTAAACATTGACCATCACAAAACAAACCCGAATTACGGCGATTATCAGATTATTGAGCCCGAAGTAAGTTCAACGGGCGAAGTTCTGTTTAATTACTTCAAAAAATACGGTTGGGAAATAAATAAAGATACAGCCGTCTGTCTTTATGTCGCAATTATGACGGATACGGGAAATTTCAGGTTTGAAAACACATCTTCAAGTTCAATGCATGCGGCGGCAGACCTGATTGACAAAGGCGCAAATCCTAATACTTTATATAAACTCTGCTATGAAACAAAAACAAAAAATCTTGTAATGTTCCAGAATTACTGCGTAAACAAGGCGGAATTTCTGAACGATAATAAAATAGCCTACACCATAGTTTATAAAAAGGATTTGGAAAAGTTCTCCGGCGGTGATGATTTTACTGACGGAATTGCAGAAACCCTGAGAGCAATCGACTCCACCGAAATCTCTTTTGTTTTAAAAGAAATCGATTCAAAGACAACAAAAGTTTCTATGCGAAGCAAACATACAGATGTTTCAAAAATCTGTGAAAAGTTCGGCGGAGGCGGTCATACCTTTGCCGCAGGCTGCACAATAAAAAATAATATTAAAGACTCAATTAAAAAGATATTAAACGAGATAAATTTATGAATATAAAAAACGGGATTAAACTTATAAAGAGCATAGTTCAGTCCGTTGTCGAAAACGACTTCTTCGGTATGGCATCGGAAATGGGCTTTATGCTTACAATAGGTATCTGCCCGCTGATTTTGTTCCTGACCGCATCGTTCGGTTATATC
The DNA here is from genome assembly GCA_002309875.1 of Cyanobacteria bacterium UBA1186. GTDB lineage: Bacteria > Cyanobacteriota > Vampirovibrionia > Gastranaerophilales > Gastranaerophilaceae > CAG-196. The sequence goes on along the minus strand of DBYM01000031.1, from coordinate 8,493 downwards.
GGAAAACACTCGTTTATGAACGCAATTTTCGGGTTTATGCAGAATATAATGCCTGCCGATGCTTTAAATATCGTAGATGTTGTGCTTAAAGAAGTGTTCTTTGTATCAAAAGGCGGATTGCTTGCGGTTTTGGGCTTTTGCATAACGCTTTTCCTCTCAACAAACACTCTTGCAATCGTTGCAAAAGGACTGAACAGGGCATACAAAGTTAAAGAGACAAGAAACTTTTTATATTCAAGGCTTTTGGCACTTGTTATGGTTTGTGTCCATACTCTCGTTCTGTTTCTGAGTATTACGTTAATCGTCTTTGGTAAAGTAATTATCAAATTCTTAGTCACATATCTCGGAATGACGGAGCATTTGGGGAACATAATTCTGTTTGCCCGCTGGCCTATCGCCTTCTTTACCCTGTTTGTAATGGCATATCTGAGTTACTATATCCTCCCCGACCTTACGGGAGACGAAAGACTCAGAAGACACAGTGCCCTTCCGGGGTCAATATTTTTCTGCATTTCCTGGTTAATCGGCTCCTGGGGATTTTCGCTCTACGTCAACAATCTGCACACCTATAACTTTGTTTACGGTACAATCGCAGGGTTTGCGGTAATGATGATGTGGCTCTATTATACTTCAATTCTTATCCTGATAGGCGGAGAAATAAATTCCCAACTCTACGAAAAACTTGAGAGAAAAGAAGAAATTATAGCGAAAAGAACAAGTTCCAAAGACTAAATTTTGGGCGGTTTGTATAACAAAATTTTGTTCTCGCCTATAACCTTGAAGCCCTGTTTAACATAAAAGTCTATTGCACTAAGTGTCGAATAAAGGCCGATTTCCATATCTTTGTAATATTTTTTCAGCATATCGAGCATTGAAGCACCAACCATCTTATATATGCGTTCCGCACTTGTATAAGCGTAATTGGGCGCCGTCTGCAGATAATCAAGATAACACTTTTTGCTTGTAATCTGTCTGACCTGAGCCAAACCAAGCACTTCATCAGGATTCAATTTGGCATACGCACCTTTTTGCGCAGTCAAAGCAAAGAACTGTTTATAATACGATCTGTCGGCATAAAAGCAGCTAAAATCCTGCGCCATGGAATCGGCATACGTGTTGCCGTATAAACTCCAATTCCCTGAGATTTTTTTAAGCGTTGATTCATCAGTCAGCGAGTAGGGCAAAAGTTCGACAAAAGAGACTTTGGAATCTTTGTACGTATTCCCTCCGTCCGCCAATTGCAGAACATTAACTTTGTCGATATAACGCGCTTTGAAACTTATCATTTGTTTCCCTCATGGTAAATAAAACCCGAAAAAAAACAAATTTGCTATTCAGCCTGCTACTGTATGAAGGATTTTACTCTTGAAACCATACAGGTGCTGTTCAAAACACAATCTCTCTGAATATACCTCGAAACCTTTCCGCCGTCTCTGAACATCAGGACATACGGAAGATTCGGGTAAATATGATAACGTGAGTTAAAGAATCTCGTTTCCGGGCTTGCAATATTGAGTTTGATGAAATTAAAATCATTGTCAAATTCGGTCTGAACAGCATCAAAAGCCGTTACATAACTCTGATAATTATCCGCCCACTCAGCATAAATCAAAACGAGCATAGGCTTTTTATTAGAAACATTAAATGCTTCTTCAAAAGTCATTGCAGTTGCCTTTAACGAAATAACCGCCGTCAGGCAAAGAATAAAAATTATACCAAATATTTTTTTCATATCAGACCTCCTTCGTCAGAGCGTCCATTTCTTCAGCAGACGCATAAGCGGAATGACAGCCGCAATCGCAGTAAATAACTTCACCCGTTGTACCGCTCGACAAATCAGATGCCAAATACAAACCTGCCTTGCCAACATCTTCCAATGAAACGTTTCTCTTCAACGGTGCTCTCATTACCGCTGCTTTTAACATCTTTGAAAAACCGCTTATTCCCATAGATGCAAGTGTTTTAACAGGGCCTGAAGATAAGCAGTTTACTCTTATACCTTTTGGTCCCAAATCAACAGCCAAAAATCTCATTGAAGATTCCAAAGCCGCCTTGGCAACACCCATTACATTGTAACTCGGTACTGAAAGAATCGAGCCGAGATATGTTAATGCAAGGATTGAAGAACCTTCGTTCATAATCGGCTCGGCATATTTAGCAACGGTTACAAGTGAATATGCACTAACGCCCATCGCTATATCCCAGGCTTCCTTTGTAGTATCAATAAATCTTCCCATCAATGCTTCCTTAGGAGCAAAAGCAACGGCGTGAACAACAAAATCAATCTTCCCGTAAACTTTTTCAACTTCTCTGAATACTGCCGCAACTTCATCTTCTTTAGTTACATCGCAACTCAGGCAAAGTTTTGCATTCATTGCTTCCGCTATAGGACGAACTCTTTTTTCCATAGCCTCGCCTGCATAAGAAAATGCAATTTCCGCACCCTCTTTATACAATTGGTCAGCAATACCGTACGCAATTCCGTGGGTATTCGATACACCAAAAATTATTCCCTTTTTACCGGACATTATTCCCATGTTTAAAACTCCTCTTATATATCCCTTACAGGCTCTATGGTAACAAAAATACGGCATTTTTGCAATAATAAATTTAGAAAAATAAAAAGGGATTGAAAACTCAATCCCACATATAAGTACATATCCCAATCAACAACAAATCTTAAAACATCAACTATATAAGGTTGATAGCGACGCTTGGCAACTGGTTTGCTGTTGCCAGCAATGTAGCAGATGCCTGCTGCAATATCTGAGCCTGTATAAAGTTTGATGATTCCTGTGCAACATCTGTATCACGCAGAGTAGATAATGATGAAGTCAAATTCTGTGACTGTACATCAAGTGCAGATATTGCAGATGTAATTCTGTTCTGAGCCGCACCTATCTTGGTAACTCTGTCTGAAATTTCATTAATTGCCAAATCCAAGAAATTCAGCATTTCCTTTGCCTGCAAGTCTGCGTCACTCTGCAAAGTAAACGTATTAGTTGCACTGTCATATTTTAATCCCGAGCAAGCAGCAGCGAATGCTTCAATACTTGTATTCAATGATGATGCGGTACCGCCTGC
>DBYM01000031.1:3964-5402 GCA_002309875.1 Cyanobacteria bacterium UBA1186 | reverse complement strand
CCATTAACCAACTGAGTTAATGTCTTACCGCTTTCGGAAGTCGGACTTGTCAAATAACCTTTGAACAAGCCGCTTATGCTTGCATTTTTGAATAAATCAACTGCAAGATTAATTCTGCTGTCTGCATTTGCGTACAAACCAACCTGAAGATTCAGGCCTGCTGAAGTTATACCTGAGCCGTCACCGTTCTGTGTATATGCCATCAGTTTAATTCCGTTAAATTCTGCATTTGCGGAAATACGATTGACTTCTTCAAGTCTTGCTGCAATTTCTGACTGAATTGCTTTTAAAGATTGTGAACCGTATGTGCCGTTTGCAGCCTGTTCGGTCAAGTCTCTTACACGCTGTAAGTGGCTTGTCAGTAATCCGTATGTATCTTCTGCCGTAGTCAGCATATCTGCGCCTGTTGCGGCATTATCAGAAACGATATCAAGTGAGCCCAACTGTGTAACCCACATTTTTGAAATAGAATAACCTGCAGCATTATCGCTTGCGTGGTTAATCTTATAACCCGTTGTTAATCTTTCCATTGATAAGTTCAACGAGTTGGTAGCGTTGTTTAAACTTCTTTGCGCAATCAAAGAGGAAATGTTTGTGTTAATTGTTAGACTCATCTTCCTTAAAACCTTTCTCTAACGGCAAATCCCTGCCTTAAAATCCCTTGTAAAACTATACACTCTTAATTTGTGAAACATGCAAAAATTATATATAAACCACATATCCTTGCATACAAACATTATAGAGGAAGTCTATAAAAAGTACACCATGCCGTATAATATTTTTTACATTTGTTTACAATCCGAGTTTACCCCTGTTTTTACCGTTGTTTTATAATAAAATATTAATATTAAGGAGGGTTTTTATGGCAAAAATTATTACAATCGGAAGTGCCACAATGGACGTTTTCGTAGAATGTGATGAAGCAAATATAGTTTCTGTCTGCACAAAAGACACAAGCAGAGATTTTATGAGTTATCCCTACGGGGCTAAAATTGATATTTCAAACTTTTCATCAAATGTCGGAGGAGGCGGAGTTAATACGGCCTGCAATTTCGGCCATCTCGGATTTGACACCTCCGCAATATTCAAAATAGGGAAAGATTTTTACTCTGACGGAATTTTGGATTTCTTCAAAACCCAAAACGTCAGCCTGAAACACATAATACAAAAAGACGACATCTCAACCGGATTTTCCATAATTCTCGTCAGTTTTCAGGGAGACAGAACAGTCCTTGCTCACAGAGGAGCAAACGCTAATATCCTCGTTGATGAAATAGATTTTGACGCAATAAAAAATGCCGATTTTATATATATTGCACCTCTGAACGGCGAATCGAACAAAGTTCTTGAACCGATTGTCGAATTTGCACAAAAACACAATACAAGCATCTGCTTTAACGCAGGAACAACAAGCCTTAAAAAAGGATACAAACATCTT
>DBYM01000031.1:929-3912 GCA_002309875.1 Cyanobacteria bacterium UBA1186 | reverse complement strand
ACCGTCGTAAGGTCCGATACCAAAACCGAAAAATTTTCACACGAATTAATTCACCCTGATATTAAAAAGATGCTTAAAAGTCTGAAAGTCAAAGAATATCAGGTAATTGTAATAACTGACGGAAGCAAGGGTGCTTATGCATACGACGGCAAGAAATACTACTTCTGCGAAACTTTCCCGTCAGAGGTTGTATCCACACTCGGAGCGGGCGATGCTTTTGCTTCAACCTTCTGCGCCGCTATGGTCAGAACAAATATGGATATAGGAAGATCACTTATGTACGGCTCGGTTAATTCCGCTTCCGTTGTCTCAAAATTCGGTGCAACAGAAGGGCTTTTAACTTTTGAAGAAATCGAAAAAGCACTCAAAAGCAGACCGGAATACACTTATTTGATTGCATAGGGACGTAATGAGCGAAATAATTTCTCCAAATATGCTGAAAACTTTTGAACTCTGCCCGAAGAAATATTTTTTCAGGTACAAAAAAAGTTTATCCGTGCCTGTTAATAATGAGATTTTTAAAACCGGTAAAAATATTCACGCACTCGCATCTTATTATTTAAAAAAAGAAAATATCGATAATCTTGAGCCTGCTTTAAACCCGAAAGAGAAGGAAATCTGGAATTATCTTAAAAATACAAAATACTTTTCGTACGAAACCGTTCATACGGAATACAACCTTGCGGTTAAAATCGGAAAGCATTTCTTTGGCGGACGGCTTGATGCTTTGGTTAAAGACGGTGAAAAATATTATATTCTTGATTACAAAACGGGCTCTGCACCAAAAAATTCAAAATACGATTTTCAAACTATGATTTATATGCTCGCAGTCAGGGCATTTTTCAAAACGGACAATATTTCTTTTGTTTATATTGACCTGAAAAACAGAGCAGAAATCGTAATTGATCTGACTAAAGATTTGGCACTCGAATACGAAAACAAGTTATCGGAAATCACCAAGGAAATCAATAAAGGCATATACCCCGCAAAACACACAAACTGCAAAACTTGCGAATACAGGATTATTTGTTATGACAAAGTTGATTGATACACACGCACATATAAATTTCGGGCTCTCGGAAAACGGAGAAATCGACTATTCGGATAACGAGGTCGAAAAAATTCTGCTTAAAATGAAAGAGAACGGAGTTGAAAAAGTTTTGATTCCCGCAGTTGATGTGAGAACTTTAGAAAGGATTGCGGAACTTGCCGAAAAGTACGAAAACGTTTTCGGAATGGTCGGAATTTTTCCGACGGAAGCCAAAACGTATAGTGAAGAAGTTGAAGCGAAAATGCTTGAACTTGCCAAAAGCAAGAATATAAAAGCAGTCGGGGAAATCGGACTCGACTATTATTGGGATAAAACTTTCTGCGATATACAAAAAGAAGTATTTATAAAGCAGATAAAACTCGCAAATTCTCTCGGGCTCCCGATTGTTGTCCACGACAGAGAAGCACACAAAGATTGTTTTGATATTCTAAAAGAACATAATAAAAATTCAAAAGTTTTGTTCCACTGCTTTTCGGGAAGTGTCGAATTTATGCGTGAATGCGTGAAAGAAGGGTGGTATATTGCTTTAGGCGGGGTTGTAACTTTCAAAAACGCAATAAAAATGAAAGAAATTGCGCAGGAAATGCCCTTGGAAAAACTCCTTCTTGAAACAGATTCACCCTATCTGACACCCGTTCCGTTCAGAGGGAAACCAAATCAGCCCGCTTATGTAAAATATGTTGCGGAAGAAATTGCGAAACTGAGAGATGTTTCTTATGAAGAAATAGCCGAAATTACGACAAAGAATGCGGAGGAATTTTTCGGAATATGAAAAAGGAACGCTTGGACAAAGTATTAACGGACTTAGGCTATTTTGAGACAAAAAGCAAGGCGTCTGCCGCAATTTTGGCAGGAAATGTCAAAATCGGAACGGAAGTAATCACAAAATCGGGTTATCAGATTGACCCGGGTAAAGAATACGATTTTCAAATCAAATCAATGCCATATGTTTCAAGGGGCGGATTTAAACTCAAAAAAGCACTCGAAAGTTTTGATATAAAAGTGAAAGACAGAATTTGCCTTGATGCGGGCGCTTCAACAGGCGGGTTTACGGATTGTCTGCTGCAAAACGGGGCGAAATTTGTCTATTCCGCTGATGTCGGTTACGGTCAATTAGATTGGAAAATCCGAAGTGATGAGAGAGTAAAAGTTATTGAAAAAACAAATTTAAGAACGTGCGGATTTGAAGACATCTATTCCGAAAACGAGCCTGTCGCAGACCTTTTGGTTTCGGATTTGTCCTTTATCTCGCTTGAAAAAGTTTTGCCTAACTTAAAAACTCTTATGAATCCTGATTTTCACGAAATGGTCTGCCTTATAAAACCTCAGTTTGAAGCGGGAAAAGATTTGGTTGAAAAAGGCGGAGTCGTGCGGGATAAGAAAGTTCACGCAGAAGTTATCAAAAACGTGGCTGATTGCGTAACAAATCTCGGATACACGATTTTGGGACTTACGTATTCATCAATTAAAGGCCCTGCGGGGAATATTGAATACTTAATCCGCTTCAGCACCGAAAAAGCGGAAACGGAACTGCCAAATATTGAAGAGATAGTTGAAGCCGCTCACGAAAATTTGGATTAGACCAAAACCTCTTTTTCGTTCTTATAAATCACATACCCCAAAGGCGACTCGGGCGGTTTTTTCACAAATTTTCTTTTCGTAAAAATCACGCCGACTTTTGAGGGCATTTTTGCCGAAGAATACTCTCTTGCGAGTTTACAGCATTCGAAAATCGTTCCTTCATCAGGCTCTTTCTCGTTAACCTTCATAAGCACGTGAGAGCCTGCGCACGACTTGACGTGAAACCAATAATCCTCGTCTTTTGCCAATTTTGAAACTATATAATCATTCTGTTTGTTGTTTTTGCCGATATAAACCGTAAATCCGTTAATTTCTCTTTTTTCAATATTAATCTGTTTTTTGTCTTTACGG
>DBYM01000031.1:0-839 GCA_002309875.1 Cyanobacteria bacterium UBA1186 | reverse complement strand
CCTTCAAGCATCTTCTCGGATTTTTCTTTGGTCGTTTTGGATTTTGTGTATAACTTAAAATACCTCTGCGCATTTTCGCTCATTGTTTTGGTTTCATCGAGTTCAATCAGAATATTTTTGTTATTCATATAATCGAAAAGTTCGATTTCCTTTGAATAATCTTTATGCAAATGAATGTTTGAAGTCAGAAGTTCCCCGTAAAGCCTGTATTTTTCGGTATTATCACGTTTGCTGAGAAGTGCGGAAATCTTATCCGACGAGGTTTTGACTTTTTTCTTTTTTGCGGAAACAATCTTCAGAAGTTTTTCTTTTTCGGACTTAAGATTTACCCCCGCCTGAATTTCGGTAAAATAATCATCAAGTTCGGCAGGTGCAAAGCCCTGTTCTGTTATTCTATATTTACCCCCGTATTTACCCCCGACTTCGCTATTATTGACAAGCGGAGGATAAATATATTTCATTCCGCCCTGAAGTTCTCTGTATCTGCTCTTTTCCGCTCCGACATTATGAGCGCAGCCGATTATAACGGAGGTTTCTCTGTCATAAAGTATCACATTAGAATGTTTGCCCATCAGTTCTATCGCAAGACAAAGGGAGCGGGTTTGGGAAAGTTCGTCAATAATATCAAAATGGAGTTCGAATACCCTTTCGCCTTCAACCGCAAGAATGTCTGATATTTTTACCCCTTCAAGATATTTTCTCAAAAGCATACAAAACATCGGCGGTTTTTGAGGAATTACAACCCCTCTGCGTTTCAGGTTTTCGTCTGACGCAAAAGCGAGATGATAAAATTGCGGATTAATATTAATATATAACTTTCTGCTTTCACCGTTGTTTCT
>DBYM01000078.1:4552-6594 GCA_002309875.1 Cyanobacteria bacterium UBA1186 | reverse complement strand
TATTTCAGACTTTACAACAAGCAACGGTGTTCAATGGAATATATCAGCCAGCGAGATAGTTCCGCCTGCAACAGCAGCGGACGGATTTAAGTTCAGAAACAAAGTAGTTATAGACGTGAACGGCAGCGCAGGGCCTAATTCTACTTACAGTGCAAATGTGCCTAACCCTGACAGATTTGTATTTTATATCACTGCAGACGGCAGAGTAATTCCTGCTGACCAATGCGGACAGTTGTATGTAGATCACAGAATAAGTTTAATGCGTAACAAGAATGAGGCGTCAAAACTAAATAACTATGTTGATTTGGTAAATCAGACAGTTGATAACACTCCGAATGCGCTAATTCCAAAGAGTGAAGTTGAGTTCAATGAGACCAGCGATATTGCTGACCAAAATGTTAATTACCAGACAGGTAATACGAATGCAAACACTGCGGGCGGAGTCCCGACAAGCACTTCAACGGGTTCGGGCGGTAATGCGTGCAAGAGTGCTTGCGGAACACATCTGAACGGTACGGATTTGGGTATTGCAAAATACAAAGAATGTTTGTGTACTTGTGACGGCGGAACGAATTGCAGCGGAACGACGGATCCATGTGCCGGTAAGACCGGGGCTCTAAAAGACAGTTGTGAATGTGAAAAAGCCAACAGTAGCGCAACTGCCATAAAAAAATGCATGTGCAAAAAAGGTCATAGGGATTTTTGTGTTACATCGTCAGGTTCATCAAACGGGGTTATTCCAAATCCGAATCCAAACCCAAATCCGAATCCTAACCCTGATCCAACTCCGAATCCTAACCCGGATCCGGATCCTGATCCTACTCCCAATCCGAATCCAACGAGCACAAGCGGTTNNCCGGAGCATATCAATGTAAATTGCCCGGTGTTATAACGAGTTCAAGCAGTTCAAGTTCTTCAAGCACTTCAAGCAGTTCGAGTTCTTCAAGCACTTCAAGTGGTTCAAGTTCTTCGGTTCAACCAAGTTCGAGCAGTTCAAGCACTTCGAGTACTTCAAGTTCATCAAGTAGTTCTACGAGTTCGGGCGGAACATACGTACCTGTCAATTATACTCCGAGTACGGATTCAACCGGAGATAACAAGGGCGGTGCATATGGCAAAAGTATTAATAACCCTTTAGTCGATGGTTTTATTAATCCGTAAGTCATGAAAATAAAGGAACTATAGGCATGGAAATTTCAGGGATTTCTCCTTCAGACAAATCATCAGATATAAAAGGTACGGCATCGGTAAATGCAAACCAAAAAGAAATAGTTATACCTTTGGCAGGAGAAGATTCAGATGACAAACCGAAAAAGTTTGAATTGATTTTTGACAAAGACGGCTATCCCGTGCCTGACGGCGAGACTTTAAAAGTAAGCGAAAAAGGTTTGTTTAAAAAGAGGTCTGAATATACATATAAGGCAAACGGCAAAGAGTCCGTCAATGATATTAAAGCGAAATTTCATTTAAAAGACGGCGCTCTGAGGAAATGTAATCCTTATATTGTTGATGCCGAATGGATTCCTGAAAAAGGCCGCGATATATATTTTATGAAAGATGATATTGATACGGGCAAATAATTTGTTCATATTTCCTTCCGTTTGGTGTATAATTTAGCCAAAGGTATAACAGGGAAGGGAGAATTTTATGACAAACTTATCACCATTACAAGTTGAAAGACTGAAATATCAGCCTAAACTTCCTGCTTCATTGGCAAGCGGAATTAATAATCTTATTTCTATTGAAGGCTCTGCAACCGAATCTGTTGCAAATCAGGACGAAATCAGAGCATTATTCAAGAATACTTACGGCAAACCTACGGTTACTTTCCAGACTTCTACGGAATCTAAATACAGCGAAAAGAGAAACGTAGGTGTTATCCTTTCGGGCGGACAGGCTCCCGGCGGACACAACGTTATTGCAGGACTTTACGATGCTTTAAAACAGGCTAACCCGGAAAACAATCTTTACGGTTTTCTTGGCGGACCTAGCGGTATTATTGAAGGCAAGTATGTTGAATTTAACGATGAATTTATAAACGA
>DBYM01000078.1:0-4502 GCA_002309875.1 Cyanobacteria bacterium UBA1186 | reverse complement strand
GAAGAACAGTTTCAGGCATCTTGGGAAGTATGCAAAAAACTGAATATTTCGGCAGTTGTTATCATCGGCGGTGATGACTCGAATACAAACGCAGCACTTCTCGCAGAATGGTTTGTTGCTCATAATGCGGGCATTCAGGTAATCGGCTGCCCTAAGACTATTGACGGCGATTTGAAAAACGAACAAATCGAAATCTCGTTCGGGTTTGATACTGCAACAAAGACTTATGGCGAATTAATCGGTAATATTCAGAGAGATGCAAATTCCGCAAAGAAATATTGGCACTTTATTAAAATTATGGGGAGAAGCGCATCTCACGTTGCTTTGGAAGCCGCACTTCAGACTCAGCCAAATATTACTTTGATTTCCGAAGAAGTTGAACAAAAGAAAATGTCGCTTTCTTCAATTATTGACTATATTTCGGATATCGTTGTAAAACGTTCCGAAATGGGCAAAAATTTCGGTATCGCAGTAATTCCTGAAGGCCTGATTGAATTTATTCCAGAACTTAAATCAATGATTGCAAACCTCAATGACATTATGTCGTCTTTAGAAAAAGATTCTAATTATATGAACGGGACTGCTGCAGAAAAAATGTCGATTATTGAAAATACTTTATCAAGCGAAAATTCCGCAGTATTCAAATCTTTACCAGCGTTGATTAAAGCGCAATTACTGATGGACAGAGACCCGCACGGTAATGTTCAGGTTTCAAAGATCGAAACTGAAAAACTTTTGATTTCTATGGTTGAAGAAAAACTCGCAAAACTTAAAAAAGAAGGCAAATACAACGGTAAATTCTCAACACAGTCACACTTCTTCGGTTATGAAGGCAGATGTGCATTCCCTTCAAACTTTGATGCGGATTATTGCTATTCGTTGGGATTTAATGCCTTTGCTTTGATTAATTTCGGCCTGACGGGTTATTTGTCATCAGTCAGAAATCTGACTGAAACCGCAAATGACTGGCTTGCGGGCGGTGTGCCTCTGACAATGATGATGAATATGGAAAAACGCCACGGTGAAATGAAGCCTGTAATTAAGAAGGCTCTTGTTGAACTCGACGGTCCCGTATTCAAGAAATTAGAAATCAACAGAGAAGACTGGGCGCTGAATGACAGATATTTGTTCCCGGGAGCAATCCAATACTTCGGGCCGTCATCTGTTTGTGATATTACAACCGTTACTTTGCAACTTGAAAGCGCAGCAAAGATGGCAAGAGTATAAATAAAATTCCCTATTGGGGAATGTATGATAATAAAGGCAGGTTTTTATAAATCCTGCCTTTGTTTTTGTATGTTAATATATTAATATGAAACGACTTCAGGATTTCAAAGAAGAAATACATAAGTGTTCGAAATGCGGTATTTGTCAGTCGGAATGCCCTATATATAAGATTACGGGGAATGACTGCACTGTTTCCCGCGGACAGTTTGTTATGCTTAACGGTGTCGTCAAGGGCGATTTGAAGATGTCAAAGGTCATTAACCGCTATCTTGACTTATGCCTGAAATGCGGCAAATGTTCCAAAGTTTGCCCGAGCGGAGTTGATGTCGTTGATGTTATTGTTACGGCAAAGTATGAGTATTTCAGAAAACATTTTACCGAAAAATTATCCGCTTTTATCAAAAAATATTTCATTTTTGGCTTTATTCCCCGTTTCGAGAGCCTGTTTAAAAGAAATGCCAAATCGAAGACTTTTGGTAAAAAAGTTTTGTATTTCGGAGGGTGTTCGTCAAAGTTCCGTACCGACAAAGCGGTAATAAAATTATTAAATGAAGCCGAAATGGAGGTTATTAACCCCGTTTTCCACTGCTGCGGAATCCCATTGTTTGCTATGGGCGATCTTGACGGGTTTAAAGATCAGATGAAGAAATATATAAACATTCTGAAAAAATACGATATAAAAGAAGTTGTAACGACCTGTACAAGTTGCGAAAAAACAATAAAAAGTTATATTAAATGGGTAGATGATGAGGATAAGGAGTTTTTATCAGGCATTACTGTCAAAAACATTTTTGAATACCTTAGGGATAAAAAACTGAAACTTAAAACTCCGAGAAAAGTTACATATCACAAACCCTGCAGTCTTGAGAATTGGGAAGATGTCGAACAGGTCCTTAAAAACACGGAAAATCTCGAATATGTTGAGATGAAAGGTTTTGACAAGTGCTGCGGACTTAACGGTCTTGATAAATTTAACGAATATAAAATACTGAAAGAAATATACAAAGAAAAAAGAAAAAATATTGTTGAAACCGGAGCGGAAATCGTCCTTTCTTCCTGTCTCGGGTGCGATACAGCCCTGAAATTATACTCGTCGGGCAAGTATAAAGTTGATGACTTAACCGAATTTTTGGGGAACAACATTTAACCCATATAGACCAAATGGTCTATATAAATTTCAACCTCCTGATTGATGTCATGGGCATGCCGAGCATGTACACTATTAATCAAGGGAGAGAGAGTATTTTTATGAAGAGAGTATTGTTGTTATTAGGTATAGCATTTTCCATGATACCGGCTATGGCGGTTGATAATGTGCTTCAGACTATTGAAATTGAGCCTGTAAAGGATACGTATAATATCGTTTTGACATCTGACAGTGCTGTTGATGTTCGTAAAACCGTTCAGGCGCCGAATAAAATCACTTTGGATTTGAAAGATATAAGAGCATCTAAGACTCTTAATACTATTTATAACAATGTTTCAAACGTAGATACCGTTATGGTAGAGCCTCAGGGTAACGGTATAAGCATATTTTTCCAGGCAGAAAATGCATCGGCAGCAACGGTAACTTTTGATGCACCGCTTGCGGTTGCAGCACCTGCGCCTGTTGTAAAACCTGCAGGTAAGAATATTAAACTCAGCCACCCGATTGAAAGTTATGCTCCTATTTATAAAGAAGATTTGGGCAGGGTAAAAACTTCAAATCTGTTTGACAGACTGAAAAAATCTTCATCAGTTGCAGGCTTGAAGGATTCTATTGACGATGAAGTAACAGGCGAAGGTCCTAATAAACTTATATCATTCGGTTTATTAATATTACTCGGTGTTGCGGTATCAAGATTATTCAAACGCAAAGAGCCTGAAATGAAAATCGGTTTATCACAATCTCTTAACGACAGAGAAATGGGTTTATACAGAGGAGTACAGCCTGTTCCGGTTGAAGCAATGGCAGAAAAACCCTTTACCACGATTAATTACGGTTTAAACGCATATCAAAAGAGCAGCAGAAATCCTTATGAATCAGAGCCTGTTCAGTTACATAATCCGAGATTGAGAAATTACGTTTCTCAGCCGATTCCGCAGGAAACCGTAACGCAGACGGTAAGCAGACCTGTTCCTCAGCAGCAGACTGCAACCGCAGTTCAGACTGCACCTAAAAAGATGACTACACCCGTAAATACGGCACCCGTAAATCAGTCTAATCCTAATGTAGATAACTTAAAGTTTTTGGAATCAATGACTGCCATATATGAAAAGAGCGGCCGCCACGACTTGGCAAGAGGATTAAAGGCAAGTTTGGACAAGACTCTCAAGTAGGGGTAAATAGGTGTGGGGTAAATAGGTGTGGGGTAAATAGGGATAATCCGGTGCAAAGATAACCTTAATGTCAATTTATGATTTCACCCCGAAGGAATTTTAAAACAGTTAAACAACAATCTTTTTATAAAACTATACTATGTAATCGGTGCTTGAGTACACACGAGCACCTTTTTATTTGGGTAAAACTCTGAGACCGTAAACTGTCCTTTTATCAAAATTCAAAAAGAAAAAGCCCCGTAAGGGGCAGTTGGAATTAAGAATAGCTGGAAGTATGAAAAAGATTTAATACTTATATTTAATCTCTGCGGGAAAAAATAATCTATTACGCAAGTGGCTATATTTTAGGATTGTATAAAAATACAGGCTTACTTACCTGACTTACTCACCTGCTCCCGCTTCCAAAGTGATTGACAATATTTTTTTAAATACTAAAATAAATGATATAACTTAGAGAGTAAGTTAACGTAGTATATTTAATCAAAGAAGGAGATTAATCTCATGGCACGTGAAAAGTATGAACGTACAAAACCGCACGTTAACATTGGTACTATAGGCCACGTTGACCACGGTAAAACAACATTGACAGCAGCTATCACCGGTGTTATGGCTGCAGCCGGAAAAGCACAAGCTAAGAAATTTGATGAAATCGATGCTGCTCCGGAAGAAAAAGCAAGAGGTATAACCATTTCTACGGCACACGTAGAATACGAAACAGATGCAAGACACTACGCACACGTTGACTGCCCAGGGCACGCTGACTATGTAAAGAACATGATTACAGGTGCTGCTCAGATGGACGGCGCAATCCTCGTAGTTGCTGCAACTGACGGTGCAATGCCTCAGACTCGTGAACACATCTTGTTAGCAAGACAGGTTGGTGTTCCTAACTTGGTTATCTTCCTTAACAAATGCGATATGGTTGATGACCCTGAATTGTTAGAATTGGTTGAAAT
>DBYM01000004.1:46683-47486 GCA_002309875.1 Cyanobacteria bacterium UBA1186 | reverse complement strand
TACCATTCCACCACATGCCCATATTACATTGTCAAAACTGCTTCGCAGTTGGCGTGTCTACCACCTCTCCTCAAACGATACTTAATCGTTTTCGTCGGCAGAGTACCACATGCCCTTGAATTTTTTGCAGTGGATAAATAAAACGAATCATTTACCCCTGCCCATATTATATTGTCAAAACCGCTTTGCCATTTATGAACAGAATAAATATAACAAGAGCAAATGTTTTTGTCAAAAATCACACCCTAAAAATTAAATGTAAACTTTTGTAACAATATTAATTCCCTCTGAAATTAGATAATTTATATATACTTTATATAAATGTAAGAACAAAGATGGGTATAAAAAGATGGCTACACAATTCAATATGATGAACATGCTTGGCACAGGGTATTACATGAATAGCGGAATGGGCTATGGTTGTTATAACTATGGCGGCGGTTATTGCGGTAATATCTTTAGTGCGCTTTTTAGCGGTGTAAACACTTATGCGAATTATAACTACAATTATGGCTCATACTGCGGAATGAATTTTGGCAGAATGGCAGGCTGGGGTATCGCAACCGTTTTGACAGGATATGCCGCATCAGTTGTGGGCGGACTTATCAGAGCAAAAGTTGCAGATGCTGCAGTAAACGGTAAAGATGCTTTGACTGCAAAAGTTGAAGATTGTAACACGAAAATCAACGCACAACTTGAAAAACTTGGTGTTGCTAGCGAAGAAGGAGTAAATAATCTTAACGTTGAAGAAAAATATACTGAGGCAGTAACTAATGCAGCAACTGAGTTAAATGCTGCTAAGA
>DBYM01000004.1:2923-46547 GCA_002309875.1 Cyanobacteria bacterium UBA1186 | reverse complement strand
AAAACGCTACATTAGAACAGCAGCAAAGAGAACTTAGACAATTAGAAAATGATATAAAAGAGCCTAACGGTAAATTATACAAGGCACATCAAGATGCAATTAAGGCAAAAGACGCAAGAGAAAAAGCGATTAATGATGCCAAGGCCGAAATAACATCACTTGCAGGAGAAAGAGATGAAGCACAGGCAAAATTGGATAAAATTGCGGCAGAAGAACAGGAAAAAGCAGACAAACGTATATTGGAAAAAGGTGACGGTACAACCCTCAACAGAAGAACAGAGAAAAATAAACGCTATGAAATCGACGAAACTGGCGTTAAGAAAACCGGAGAAGAATTTGAAGACAAAGACTGGAGAAATTTGATTAACGATTACAAAAAAGGCTCTCCAAAGCAAAAAGGACAGATAAAAGACTATATAAACAGTAATTGGGACAGCATAAAAGACGCATATGATGAATCAAGTTCAATAGGTCAGGCGCTGAAACTGATTAAAGAAAAAGAAATAAGTGAAATGCAGTAAATAATAAAAAAAATACCGAATCATCTGATTCGGTATTTTTTTTGTCTTAACCTCTGATATTAAGTTTCTTGATAAGTTTTCTGTAACCTTCAAGATTCTTTTCTTTCAGGTATGATAAAAGTCTTTTTCTTTTACCAACCATCATCAAAAGACCTCTTTTTGTTGCGAAGTCGTTCTTGTTAGACTTCATGTGTTCGGTAAGTTCGGTAATCTTTTGAGTAAGCATAGCAATCTGAACTTCAGCAGATCCTGTGTCTTTTTCGTTTGCACCAAACTTTTTGATGATTTCCTGTTTGTTTTTCAAATTTAATGACATAGTGTAAATCCTTATATTACGCCGTATTTCACGCTTGTAATGAAATATTCTCGGCCGGTAGTACTGTCCTCGGGTCTGCGCCCTTCGGCAAGCTTATGAACTGAATATAATACAGATATGCTCCGATTGCAAGAGTTTCTGTTAAATTTTATTAATAATCTCCGACACGTCTGTTACGGGTTGAACGTATGTATTCGTCCGAATCTGCCGTTTTTGAGCCCGTAAATCTTCTGTATTCTTCGATTTCTTCGTCTGACGGCTGAGATTTTTCCCGTGTAACCTGCGCCTCTTCTTCTTCTTCGGCAGTCTCTTCTTCAACTGCGGGTTGAACTGCATTTGGGGTTACAACGACTTCAACCGGCTGCTCTTCAATCGGTTTTGTATCGGATTTTGCAGGTATGTACGTAAATGCGTGCCATACTGCGAGGACAAAAGTCATAACGACTAAAATAAGTATGATTTGATACTTGTATCTTGTTACGTCAAATTTTTCCATTTTCTATCTCCAAATCTTTTCCGTGTTCTATACCGTATGCGAACATAGCGAAGTCATATTTAACCGGGTCTTCGGGACAAAATTCCCTGAGCGGTTTCATTAATTCTAACACAGTTTTAAAATCATTGCTCTTTCTTTTTATTAATCCCATTTTTCTTGATACTCTTGCAACGTGGACATCAAGCGGTATTAACAAATCTTTGGGCTTAATAAATTTCCATATACCTATATCAACGGGTGATTTGCGGACAAACCACCGAAGGAGCATATTCATTCTTTTCATCGCCCCGCCGTTCTGCGGATTTGGGAGCATATGATAAAACCCTTGGCCTGCGGTTTTAGGCGCACGTGCATAAAAATAATCAACGACCGTTTGCTGGCACTTCCGCATATCTTCATTTGAGTTTGCCCACCCGTAACCGAAAAGTTCTTCGAGTCCTTCTGATTCGTTATACAGTTTGGAGAGAATTTCAAAAATCGGAATTATGTCATAGTCTTTTGAAAATCTGTATTCAATTCCTTTTAATGATGAAAAATCTCCGTTTTTAACATAGTTTAGCATGTCGCCGTCGGCTTTTTTAAAAATTTCATTTAACTTATTTATAAAAAGTTTTCTGTTTCCGTAGGCAAAAAGCGATGCAATAAAGCCGTACAGTTCAGTGTCCTGTTTGCATTTCCCGCATTTTAAAAACTGTATCGGGTCGCTTTCAGTAAAATCGGGTGTTTCATACTTTTCTACAAGTTTATCCAATTCTGATTTGGTAATCATTTTCCCTCTCTCAGTCTTGTAAAGAATTCACCCAATATTTTATCACATTCCTGTTCTTCAATCCCGCCGTATATTTTTGGATATGGTGTGTTTTCAAATTTATGCGAGAGCATATAACCGTATTGAGGATTGTATGAGCCAAAGTAAACTGCTTTAATTCCGCTCTGAATTATTGCCCATGAACACATCGGGCAGGGCTCAAGCGTTACAAACAACTCACAGTCCTCAAGCCTTGAAGTGTTTAAAACTCTCTGTGCTTCTTTTATTGCAAGAATTTCTGCGTGTGCGGTAATGTCATTATCGAGTTCACGCCTGTTATGAGCAGATGCTATAACTTTATTGTCTTTTTTTATTACACAGCCGATTGGAACGTCAATCGTACATTTTTGAGCCTGTTCGATAGCAGATTTCGTAATTATATCCTCTTAAATTTTAGTACTTGTTTCGCCCCAAACCTCGTCATCATAATATCCCAATTCTAGGTGGCCGACGATTACCGTATCGCCGTTTTTAAGTCCGTATTTATGCAGTTCTTCAAAGACACCCATACTTTTCATAATGTTTTGGAGCCTGATTACCTGTTCGGTATTTCTTATATCAGTGACTTTGGCAAGCCTGTTAATTTTCCCGCCCGTCACAAAATAGGCATCTTTTGCTGCTTTAATTATTTCAAAAGAACTGTCATCGTTATCATAAGCGCCAAGATCATCTTCTATATCAATGTCAAATTCCGGTTTTGGAATTTCGTCAACTTTCTTTTCCGTAAAGTACAAGAGGTCGTTTATCCCTTCTCTTGTTACAGCAGAAATCGGATAAACATCTTTTGAAAACTTTTTAAATTCTTCAAAATATTGCTTTTTGTCTTCAGGTGATATGGCATCAATTTTATTCAGAACGATTATCTGATACAGATTTGCCAATCCCTTTGAATGTTTTTCAAGTTCGTTATTAATTGTTTTGTAATTTTTTATCGGGTCTTCGGCGGTTAAATCTACAATATGTATTAAGAATCTGCATCTTTCAACGTGTCTCAAAAATTCGTGGCCTAATCCTACTCCTTCCGAAGCCCCTTCGATTAACCCCGGGATATCTGCGACAACGTATGCCCCCCCGTCGGATTTTTTAACGACTCCAAGATGAGGAACAAGTGTTGTAAACGGATAATCGGCAATTTTTGGTTTGGCCGAACTTACGGCACTTATGTAAGTTGATTTGCCTGCATTAGGCATTCCTAATAGTCCGACATCTGCCATTAGTTTAAGTTCAAGTTCCAATACTCTTTCAATCCCCGGTTCTCCGGGCTCGCAGAATTGAGGTGCACGTTTTTGAGCAGTAGCAAATTTTGCGTTTCCGCGTCCGCCTCTGCCGCCCTTGGCAACAAGGACTTTTTGCTCATGCTCGGTTATATCGGCAATAACTTTACCGTTTTTTGTATCTCTGACGATTGTACCTAAGGGAACTTTTATTGTTAAATCCTTAGCGCAGGCTCCGTGCATACCTTTGATGCCGCCATTTTCCCCTGAAGATGCTTTATATACTGATTTCATTTTAAAATCCAGGAGTGTTGACATATTTTCGTCGCCAATCAGGTAGATATCTCCGCCGTTACCACCATCTCCTCCGGCAGGCCCGCCCTTGTCAACATATTTTTCACGACGCCATGCGACCATACCGTTTCCGCCATGGCCCGAGACAACCCTGATTTTTGCTTTATCAATAAATTTCATTCTTTTTCCCTTATACTATAATGGTAATATGAAAAAGATTAAAAATACATTATTCGGTAACAAACCTGTTACAATAGATGAAAACTCCTTAATTATGGCAATAGAATCGAGTTGCGACGAAACGGCCTGCGCTATTGTTAAAGGCGGTCGTACGGTGTTGGCAAATGTTGTTGCATCGCAGATAGAGATTCATGAGAAATTCGGAGGTGTGATTCCTGAGATTGCGGCAAGAGAACATTTAGAAGCGGTAAATGTTATTGTTGATGAGGCGTTCAAGCAGGCAGGTGTCAGAGGAGAAGATATATCTGCCTTCGCAGGAACTGTCGGTCCGGGACTTGTTGGGTGTCTTTTAGTTGGCTTAAATGCATCTAAATCACTTGCTCTTGCATATGACAAACCTTTTATAGGAATAAATCATTTAAATGCTCATCTGGCAGCGAATTTTATTGATACAAATCTTGAGCCGCCCTTTTTAGCACTTCTTGTAAGCGGCGGTCATACGCAAATTATATACGTAAAATCTTTTTCGGAAATGAAAATAATTGGCGAAACAATTGATGATGCGGTGGGAGAAGCCTATGACAAGGTTGCAAGATTAATAGGCTTACCGTATCCCGGCGGACCTAAATTAGATAAAATGGCGCAAAATGGCAATTCGCATGCTTTCAAACTTCCCGAAGCAAAAGTTGACGGATATAATTTCAGTTTCAGCGGTTTGAAGACAGCGGTATTGAGATTGGTTAAAAGTTTTGAAAATAAAGAACTCCCTGTTGAAGATATTTGTGCAAGTTTTCAGGAGTGTGTGTCTTCGACTCTTCTGAAGAAAGTTAAACGTGCTGCGGAAGAATATTCCTGCAAACAAATTGTTTTGGCGGGCGGAGTTGCGGCTAATTCCGAAATACGAAGAAAAATATTTGATTTAAAGAACGAAGGGTATGATGTATATGCACCAATCATGAAGTATTGCACGGATAATGCCTCGATGGTTGCAAGTGCTGCATTCTTTTTTGAAAATACATATGACGACATCGATGTCGAGGTATTTTCAAGAGCATAAAGTCATCATGTAAAGTTGATATTTTTCTGGTAAGATAGTCCTTGTGTATTACACTTGTTATGAGCTTTTATTGTCCAATTACGTTTTGTAAATAAATGTAAATTGTGGGCCCTAAAAATAGCAAAATAAACAGTTGATATGACTTTATATATATAAGTATCGTGTGGAGTTTGTATGGCAGAACCGATAAGAATTGCGCAATATAATACCGGTTTTTCATCAAAGCAGGCTGAAACCCAGCAGCCTGTTCCGGAAACACGTATTTTGCCCGATACTCCGAAAACACGATTAAAACAAGACTTCCATAAGACAACGAATGCTTTTCTTGATTATCCTATAAAGGGCTTAAAGGGAGATATTAACTCAAACTTCTACGAATTTCTTACGATGGGTATTGTTCCTTATTTGACAGGAAGCGCAATGTTCATGGTCGTGTTTAACTGTGTAAACAAATACCTTGAATCAAAAGGCAGAAAGATAGCAGCCGACAGAGGATATAAATTTGCCCTGGGTGTTGTTTTATACGGCTTATTTAAGACCTTCTCAAAGAACTTGGTTACTAAACCGGTTAAGCATGCTACGGGAGTTGATACGGAACTTCCATACGAAAACATAGTATATCCGTTGCCAAAAGAAGCGGGTGAGGCTGCAAATATTGATGTTCAATATCAGCAGAGAAAAGTTTATGACAGTAAAGAATTCTTCAGGAAAGATTTGCTTGACAGAGCATATTTCGATAAAGTTGCTCAAAAATTAGGTTTGGGAACTGATTTGAATGATTCAATAACAGAGACAACCCCGATTATACAAAACATTGTCGCAACTACAAATACGGCAAAAAGTCTTTCCTCATACTGCTGGGCTGCTGTTGGTGTTTGCCTTGCGGCACAGGATTCATGGACGCAATTCTTTAACGCATTCAGGGAAAAGAAACATTTTATCTCGGATAAAAACACAGGTTTCACGCAAAAAGTTTGCGGAAAACTTAAAACTTTTGCTTTGAATACTTGGAATATCAGTAAAGAATTCGTTAAATCATTTGCAAAATCCTGTAAGGAACTTTGGCAGGGTAAGCCGGGAACAAAAGGATACATGAAGCATGCAGGTAAAGGACTTGTCTTATTAACAACCCTTCTGACTTCAGTTTTAACCTTAAACACAATTACAAGAGCCAAAAACATGGCTAAAAATAAGAACAAAAATACTATTGATAACAAGAAAGAAAGTGCGGTTTTATAATCATGGCTATTGAATTAGTAAAATTGAATAAAATGATTATAAATCCATCATTTAAAAATGATGGAGGATATAAATCGTACTTGGAAGCAGAAGGGACGGTCAACACAGATAACAATGTTAAACCTTTGCCTCCAAAAGGACATCTTGTTGATGATAATTTTGCAGATGGAGTTAAATATTTCTTCAAAGATATCGGTTATGATATGAAGTCTGTCCGTAACGGTTATAAAGGTGTTGCAAACGACCATCAGTTGGGGAGGCTGAATGATGTAGGTTTACGTCTCGGCGGAATTGCAATTGCAATATATTTGGCTTCAAGGACTTCAAATCCAAAAACAAGGATAATGGAATACGTAGGTTTGGGAACCTTTTTAACGGCAATGAACATTTATCCTAAGTTGGCCATTAATGCTCCTGCGAGATTATTGCACGGTTATGATATTGATAAACAGTACATTGATGATCAGGGAAGAAAGAAGTCGGTACAGCAGGACAGTAACTACGTTCCTTATGACATGTATATTGGAGCAAAGAAGGATGAAGATTTGGATTTCATCGGTGACAAGATGGGAATTCCGCGTGACATTAAAAACAGACATGATGTAATTCGTGAGCAAATGCGCAAAATTGCTACACAAAATAATACCTTATGGATGCTTACTGCAGGATTTGCAACCCCGGTTATCACCGCTCTGGCATGCTGCGGATTGGAAAATTATGTCGTAACTCCTTTGGTTTCAAAAATTAAAAATAACAAAACAAACAAAGCAATTGATAGAGTATTTAATACCGTTAGCAAGTGGAATGGAGCAGAAGGGATAAATGCTGAGGAAAATGAGTTAAGCAAATCAGTAATTAAGATTATATCCGAATACAAGGATAAATCTCTTACTTCTGATGCTTTTGGTAAGATTACCGAATTGTTAACTGCTGATATGAGTAGTCAATCGGCAAATGCGTTAAAAACCGAATTGCGGGTATTGCTTAATCCTTCAGAAAATATTTCTTTTGAAGACATTTTGGGACGTGCCAAAAGTTGTGTAAATTCACGTAAACCTGAAAGAATTCAGGTCCTGATTCCGAGTGCTGAGGAATTAGAACGGTTAGTTAATGATTTGAACGGGAAATATGCAGATTTGGGCAAAGAAGAATTCAGCGCAAAACTTAAAGAAGCGTTGACGGACTTAATTGATAAAAAAGTCAGTGAGTCAGGTATAAGCAAAACCGGGACATTTGCGGAAGATTATAAACGTGTTATCAGAACAATAACTGACGGCTTGGAAAAAGGGAGTGCGTCAAAGATTACAGATGAGCAGATTACCAAGTTAGGCGACCTTGCAAAAGTCTTGGGTGAGTTTAATACACAAAAGCAAAAGATTCAAGCCTGCAAGCATTTTAAACTTGAAGCGGATTCGGGAACTATACTTGCAGAATCAGCAGCAAAATTTGAAAGAGAATTTTTAAAAGGCTTGGGCATAAAATATAAAGATTTGGCTAAAATGCGTGATTCAGAGGAATATGCCGAAAAATTATTAGATTCAAAACTTACCGAGATTTCGCATAATGAAGCAGAATTTAAGAAATTTATGGACAAGTTAGCATCTGTCGTTTCCGAAACAGAGATAAAGTTGAATGGTGTCGTTTCTGAAGAATCATCACTCAAAAAACTTATAAATTCGCTTGAGTATCTGTATAATGGTACGGCTAAAAGACTTGATAACATCGGCGGTTTTGGGGAAACCGTAAGAAGTCTTATCGGCGAAGATGCTAAATCAGCACAAGTGAGAATAAATACATTTGACGATATGCTGAGATTTCTTGACGGTATGGCTGAGCCTGTAAGAGCAGGCAGTGAAGCCGATTATGTAAGAGAATTCAGCAGAGGCCTCGGCTCGGATAAGTATAATGCCCTCAGCAGAATATTTAACCGCTATCAGGACGGGATTAACACATATTTCAGATCTATGCATACTCTTGATGCTTACAGAAAAATGCATACGGAAAAAGATGCGTTGAACTCAATTATGAAAAAATATCCTGAATTCGGTCAAAAATTAAAAGATGTTCTTTTGCACTCAAATACTTCTGATGACTTTAATAAACTGTATATTACAAACGGTGCTGATTACTATAAAACCCTGATGTCGTGGCTCTATGAAGGTTCCTCTGCAAATCCGAAAGAAGGTATAATTACGGAACTTAGTTCGGAAGCATTATCGGGGTATGATACATCTGAAAAAGGCGATATTGTTAGACGATTCAAGGAATTCATAGCAAAATACAGAAATGTTGTTGGAAATGACGGCACTGATACAACAAAATTAAGTTACAAACTTGATATGTTGGACGGTGCATATTCAAGAATGACAAAGACGGAAACGGCAAAGTCCAATATATCAGGATTGCAGAATTTTACGGAATACATGAGAAAAGCAGCAGGCAGAAAATACGGTACGCAAAAATGGTTAAGAATAATGTCAGGCGTATTGGCAGGCGTTTTGGGAACTGCATTCCTCGCACAAATCTCTTTTGGAAAACTGAGTAATCCTCATAATATTCAAAGACAGGTGAAAGATGATTCAAATAACTAATATTTCTCAAAGCAAACCCATATTATACTCCCCTGTTAATAAAACAGGAGTAAAGTACCGTGTTCCGTTCAAAGGAACGGATTCTTTTGATGATTATATGCAAAGCCTTGCTGTTGCCAATATTCCTGTCGTTAAGAATTCTGGTAAAACGGATACCTACCATAATGATTTGAGAACAATGATTCAAAACAACGAATCCGTAATGCTTGCGATTGCTCCGAGAACATTCACGGCAGTTGATTTAAACGGTGATGAAATTGTTTCAATATCTCACGGTGAAAAACCCGGTACATTGTTGAGTGCCATTGACAGATTGGACGAACTTAAAAATGACGGTTTTAATACAATACACATACTTCCGATACACCCGTCAGGGAAAAAGAAAGCAATGGGAACTGCAGGCTCTCTTTATGCCCCTGCGAAATTCCTCGAAAAAGACGGAACCCTTGCCATAGATCCAATTATAATAGACCAAAACGATTCTCGTACTCCAAGCGAACAATTCAAAGCATTTATTGACGAATGTCATAAACGTAATATTAAGGTAATGCTTGATTTACCGAGTTGTGCATCGGTAGATTGGTTTGAAGCAGAGCCCGAGTTAATGGCTTTCGGAAGAAACGGTGAAGACAAGACCCCTCAGGGCTGGGCGGATATCCGTATGTTTGATCCCTGGGACGACGAATCAAAAAGAACGTTAAATCCGAAACTTTTGGAACTCCATAAGCAATATGTCGATGCTTGTATAGATTTAGGAATTGACGGTATCAGGGCTGATGTTGCGAGAGCGAAACCTCCCGAATTTTGGGATATTATAATACCTTATTCACATCAAAAAGACCCTGAATTTGCATGGTTAGCAGAAACATATACTTATGAATGTGCTTCTCCTCAGGTTAATATGCCTTATGACAGACCTGAAGATTCGTTAAGAGCAGGATTTGACGAATACTACGGTCAGTATCATATTTTCCATGAATGGTCAACCAATAAAGACTTTGTTGACTATGTAAAATTAAATCTTGAACTGTCTCAAAAATTACCTTCAGGTAAAACCTGTATAGGTTCTTTTATGACACACGATGATAAATCAGCGATGACTCATGGGGGTGAGAACTATGCAAATATGACAACAGTTATACAGTCAACTATTCCGATGTGTAATCCTTATTTTGTTGACGGTTTTCAGACAGGTGATTATTACAATTACGGCTATTCTGACAGTTACAGCGAAGAAACCTTTACCGATAATCACAGAATGGATCATCATTCATTCCAATTGGATATATTTAACCTGTCAAGAAAACCCGGCGGTGATTGCCCTGATATGGAAAGAGTTTTGAGAGAAACTCTGAAAATGAGAAATGATAATAAAGACTTGTTTGCTGACAGAAACAGCAGTTTTATAGAACTTGATAAAATAGGTGATAAAAAGGACGGAATAATTGCTTATGCCCGTCATAATAACGGACGCACTGCGGTTGTTATTGCAAATAAAAATCCGAACAGACATTTAACGGGAACTGTAGTAATTCCGGGGTTAAAGAATAATCAGAAACTCGTAAATATGGCTCCGGGTTATGGTGACAAGAGTAAATTCCAGGTGGCTGAAAACGAGTTAAGAGTTGACCTCGCTCCTGCAGGAGCATATGTGTTTGAAGTTGATACCCCAAATATTGAAGAAGACAGAAAAGGTCACGTATTCAAGCAAAAAGTTTAAGCAAAAAAATCGGCTTTATAAGCCGATCTTTTTTATTGTTTACGTTTAATCAATTACTTGTTGTATGAAGCGGNNGCATTTGCGTATGCTCCGAATATGTTATTAGAGCCGTATGTTTGCGCAAAATTCTTTTTAACATGTTTGTTGCCATCATTGTTATGGCTGTTTAATAAAGATAACCCTGCGGATTTTCCTTCGCCGAAATGAATTGCTCCTGAATATGCCATAGTTATATCCTTTCTTCTTATAAATTTCCTATGAGTATATATCCTTGATATATATATAAAGTATTTTTGTGAACAAAAATTTCACTTTTATGAAAAAATTTTACAAAACTTTACAATTATCCTATTCATTCTTAAGTCTTGAAAACTTTTCATGTTGTTGATATATTCGGAATATAGACAGTTATTAATAAGCGCGTGTAGCCCAGTTGGATAGAGCGTTTGGCTACGAACCAAAAGGNNCGGGGGTTCGAATCCCTCCACGCGTGTTTTATTAAAAGCCTTAGTGCTATTTGATTATCACAAATTGTTTTTATGGAGAGCTTAAATGCGTGACTTTGAGGGTAAAAGCCCATATATGGACTATAGAAATTCAGTTCCGTTTATGGATTTATCCGGATATATTGTAAATCAGCCGACAATTAAAGATGAAATCCCTGCAAAATCTCTAAGGGAACACTTGCTAAGAAAAAAATTNNAAAGGTCGGGGGTTCGAATCCCTCCACGCGTGATTTATATTTAGACTGCTAAACTACAATTATCACACATCGTTTTATGGAGAGCATAAATGCCCGAATATGAGGGAAGAAGTCCTTATATGGATTACAGAAATACCGTACCGTTCATGGATTTGTCGGGATATGTAGTGAACAGACCGACAATAAAAGATGAATTACCTGCCAGGTCTCTCAGGGAACACTTGCTAAGAAAAAAATTCTCAACTATGATAAATTTAAGAAGATTGCAGTATTGCAGACTTGTTGAGGAATATCGTAATGGCAGAAAATAGCGTACTTAATATTGCAAAAAATGCGGACACTGCATCTAAGAAACTTGCATCAATAACGGGAAATATCAGGGATAAGGCACTCATGGCTCTTGCTGAAGCGCTGGAATCCGGCAAGTCCGAGATATTAAATGCCAATAAGATTGACCTGGACAATGCTCAGGCTATGTTAGACAGGGGAGAAATAACAAAATCCGTCTATAACAGACTTAAACTTGATGAAAATAAGATGCGGGATATGATTAAGGGTGTTGTTGATGTCTATAATCTTGAAGACCCTGTCGGAAAAATTTTGATGCAGAGAAGTTTGGACAGCGGTTTGATATTGAGTAAAATTACCTGCCCCATTGGTGTAATAGGTGTTATTTTTGAAGCAAGGCCCGATGTTATTGTTCAGATTTCCGCGCTTGCAATTAAATCCGCTAATGCAGTTATATTAAAAGGCGGGAAAGAATCCTTAAATACGAACAAAAAAATTATGGAACTTATTCAGGAGGCATTGCTTAAGGTTGACGGTTTCCCTGAAAATGTCCTCAGTCAGATATATTCGCACGAAGAAGTCGCCGAAATGCTCAGACAGGACAAATATATTGATTTGATGATACCGAGAGGCGGAAATAAACTCGTAAACTATGTTAAAGAGAATACAAGAATACCCGTTTTAGGTCACGCTGACGGTATTTGTCATATTTTTGTTGATGAATCGGCAGATTTGGATAAGGCTAAAAAAATAATAATTGACGCAAAAACACAATATCCGAGTGCCTGCAACTCTGTTGAAACACTTTTAATTCACAAACGTTTTATGCGCAGAGAAACTCTTCTTTCACAATTGGAGAAGGCGGGAATAACCTTGATATATGAACCTGAAGACTGGCATAAAGAGTATTCCGATACGATATTGTCCGTTAAAATTGTTGATTCTTTGGAAGAGGCAATTGAGCATATAAATGAATATTCATCAGGGCATACGGAAGCCATTATTACTGAAGACAGATTAAATGCTGCAATGTTCATGAATATGGTTGATTCTTCGGGGGTATATCATAATGCTTCAACAAGGTTTGCAGACGGTTTTAGGTATGGTTTTGGTGCTGAGGTAGGTATTTCTACCAATAAAACTCATGCGCGCGGTCCTGTCGGTCTGGATGGCCTTACAATCTATAAATATAAACTTCAGGGTAACGGAGATATTGTGAGTGATTACGTTGAAGGCAGAAAACAATTTCATCATAAGGATTTAATATGAAGATAGGTGTTGTTGGCTTGGGCCTGATTGGAGGCTCAATATTTAAGGCTTTAAAGGGGAAATATAATGTTACAGGTGTTTCCCGTTCGGTAAAAGAACAAGGTGTAAGTGAAGATTACGGTACACTGAAGGATTGTGATTTAGTCTTTGTCTGTACACCAATGAGTGTAACATTAGAAATCCTTGATAAATTAAACGGAATATTGACGGATAAAACGATTGTGACTGATGTGTGCAGTCTTAAGGGGTTTGTATCAGCCAAAACTTATAATTATAAATTTATTCCTTCCCACCCGATGGCAGGGACTGAAAATAGCGGTTGGTCCGCATCTTTTCCCGAATTGTTTCATGGTGCAAAATGGGTCATAACTCCCATAAACGGGATAATTTTGCCTGAACAGGAAATTCTAGAAAAGATTATAAATGATTTGGGCGCTAAAGTTGTTATAACATCTCCCGAAGAACACGATAAGGCTGTCGCTCTTATCTCTCATATGCCGATGCTTATAGCACAGGCTTTGTGTAATAATATTAAGGGAAACAAATTGGCTCAAATGCTTGCATCTTCCGGGTTTAAAGATACGACAAGATTGGCTCTTTCCAATACACAAATGGCGGAAGATATGGTCAATTTGAACAATGATAATATAAAACTTTCGGTCGAGATGCTTAATGAATCCGTAAAAGAACTTTTGTCGGGCGATTACAGGTCAAAAATAGAACAAATTAAAAGTTTCAGAAGCAATTTATACAGTTAGGTCGGCCAAAAAATCTCTGTTAGCATCAATGGTATCTTGGCTTGCTACTATTGAATATACAGGTTTGGCTGCAAATATTTTCTTTGCGTAATTATCAATATCTTCCCTTGAAATTGTGTCAATGACTGAGTATAACTTGTTTTTGTAATCAATACCTTCTTTAGACTGCAGTCCTGCACATAAGGAAGACAGTTTATTATCCGTACCTTCCTGGTTCAAAAGTCCGGCTTTAAGTTTCTTTTTAGCGCTTTCCAAATCCTCGTCCGTATATTTGGAATCAAGTAACATCTGAATTTGACGATGGAATCCGTTTATTGATTTTTGTAAATTATCGTAAGAAATTTCTCCGGTATCTTTATTGTCCGTAGTAGTAAGTATATTTAAGGAGATGTAACCTGTATTTTCAACGTACGATGTTTCGGAATGTACCGAATATGCCAAATGGTCTCGTTCTCTCAGGCTGTTGAACAGTCCTATTGAATCGGACGATGAAAGTATTTTATTCATAACTTCTATTGCGGCAAATTCTTTTATTGTATCTTCAAGTTTATATTTATAAGTTTGTGTAATATCTGCCTGAGAGATACTTCTTGCTTTGGTTAATAAAACAGGTTTGTCTTCGGGAACATAAACGTTATTCAGTTTGTATTCATGCGGCTTAACGCAATCGAGACGGTTAAATTGACTTATTGCATCTTTCTTTAGATTTTCGTCCCCTTTCGGTATGTTCATCAGAATTATTCCCTGAGAATTGTTCATAATATATTCGTGAAGTTTCTTCACATCATCTATTGTCACTGTTTCAAGACTTTTAAGGGTTTGTTCTTTTGAAGAAATATAGGGGTTATTGTGGTATTCATAATCACTTAAGATACTTTCCGAAGTATCTTGTTCTCGGGATAATATATCTTTGATTCTGTTTACGGCAGTATCAAATTCTTTCTGATTTATTTTCGGATTATGCAGGAGTTTTGTTCCGAGTTTAATATTGGTGTCAAAATTTTCATAATTTGAATATCCTAATAAATTCAGTTTGTTATTAGATACAAGTATATTTTGATAAAGGTTGTTATCTTCGTTGAACTTATTGTATTCTTCCTCAGTTATGCCGTTATAACCTTTATCGTATAGTATCCCCAATATATCTGCAGCAACAGGATTAATGCCTTTCGGTAAATCATAAGAGAGTACCATTCTGTATGTAATGTTCTTGTTATTGTCTTCCTGAAATGCTACCCGGTAGTTATTATCAAGGTTTAACAGTTCAACATTTTCCATATTTACGGGTTTGCGGTTTCTTCCTTTAAAACTTGTTTCTTTTATTGGTTTTTCGGGGTGGACTACCGTGAGGGCGGCCTTGTTAATATTGTAGTATTTGCCGATTGCATCATTTATATCTTCAGTTGTGATACTTTTGATAATTTTTTCGTATTCGGTCAAATATTCCAAATTACCGCTTAAAACGGCCTTCCCTATTGCATTATTTACGGCCTGACTGTACTGAAAATTATCCTGGTAATCCATCAGCAGGCCCTTTTTAATTGAATTTAATGTTTTCTCATCGGGCGCCTGAAGTCCGGAGAATTTGTTAAAAAGTATTTTTAATGCTTTATCTGCCGAATCTTCGGAACAGGATAAAGTGTAAATATTGATAGTCGGGTTATAAGGATTTGAACTGATTTTTTCGTTATAACCAAATCCGTAGGTGTTTAATTTGTCCAATTGGCTTCTGATACCGCAACTTTCACTTGCAAGATATGCATCCAGAATATCTGTTATAGCAAGTGCTTTGGCATCGTTGCTCGCAGGGCCTTCAAATCCAAGTGTAATTATGGCGGAATCTGCTTTATCGGATATAAAGTCTTTTCTTACGGTACTTCTTAACGGTACTAGTTTTTCCTCATATTTATGACCGTTTGATACTTTTTGCGACCTGAATTCTTTTGCGACTGTTTCTATAATTTCATCAGGGTTTACATCGCCCGTGATTACAAGGTTCATATTGTCGGGAGTATAGTATTTGTTGTAATAGGCTTTAACCTTGTCTCTGTTAAGATTTTGAATGTGCTCGGTACTGCCTGCAACGAGTTCATCGGCAGAACTTCTGATATTAAACAGTGAGCGAACGGTTTGGTCTATGGCAATTGTTTCGGGCCTGTCCATAATCATATTTATTTCCGAGCAAACAGGATTTTTTTCTTTTTCAATCATCTCATCTGTTAATGCCAAATTTTCTGTCATTGATGCTATTATTTTAATCTGCTCGTTAATGTCTTTATCGTTCAAAAGCGGAGTTGAATTTACATAATCCGTGATTGCATAGTTCGTGCTTGCATTTGTCCACCCGCCGAGTTCTTCAATTTTTTTAAAGGAATCACCCCATACGAGTTTTGTATATCCGTTTTCACCTGTTGTACCATTGAAGGCCATGTGCTCAAGGAAATGGCTGATTCCTTTAATATCGTCAGTTTCGTTCATTGAGCCGACATTTACGTAATTTTTAACCGTGGCAGGTGAGCCCTGCATAGGAACTATACTGACTTTATGTCCGTTTGCAAGTACATATGAGTGGATAACCAATCCGTTTGGCAGGGTTTTCTCTCCTAACTTTGCGTATTTTTGCGGGATTTTAATATTAAAATCGGGAGTTATGTTGGATAACTCCTGAGAAGACGGGCTTGTTTTCTTGTCTTTTGGCATATTATTCACCGGAAGACTTCTAAACATAACCGAATATATGTCTGACACATTTCTAACCATACTATATATAAAACACAAAACCTGCAAAAATTGCCCAAATCTTTACAAAAAAAACGCTTTGTTAAGCGTTTTTTTATTATTCTTCAAACTGTTCGGCCACTTCAAAAGGCTGCTCTGCAAGTTTTAGGGTTTCTCGGTCTATTATACCTCTTTTAAGTTCTGTAAATGAGGCTTTCTTCGAATTAAATTTCTTCTTCAAAAACTCATAAGCGATTTTCGGATCGCATTTTGTACCGCATGTAAATAAATCTACTGCCGCATATCCTAATTCCGGCCATGTGTGAATAGCCAAATGACTTTCGGAAATAATAACAACTCCGCTGACTCCATAGGGGTTAAACATATGAAAGCATTTTTGTACAATAGTTGCACCGCATTCGAGTGCTGCATCAATCATGTGCTTCTCTACTTTATCTATACTGTTCAAAACATTTGAATCACATTCAAAAAACTCTGCAAGAACGTGCTGTCCCAAGTTAACTCTTTCAAGATGTTCTGTTTCAAGAGCCTCAATAGAAGATGAAATTACTGCCAATTCATGTGCCTCCTTCATGGCTTAACCATTTTTACTAACTTTTATATCTTACTATAAAAATCAGAAAATATGTAATTTTTACACTTTTAGGGTTTTTGCTTAATATTTTTTAACAA
The DNA here is from genome assembly GCA_002309875.1 of Cyanobacteria bacterium UBA1186. Lineage (GTDB taxonomy): Bacteria > Cyanobacteriota > Vampirovibrionia > Gastranaerophilales > Gastranaerophilaceae > CAG-196. The sequence continues at coordinate 29,682 of DBYM01000004.1, read as the reverse complement.
ATAAAAAAGCGGACCTTCAGAAGTCCGCTTTTTCATTGAATTATAGTTTATTAATTGTTGCTTAAAACCAATCTGAATGTTGCAAGATTTTTTATAGAAAGCATTCTGTGTTTATTTCCCTGTTCTTCCGCAATCTTGAAAATTCTGCAAATGCGTTTAATTTCTTCGATTTCTTTTCTTGAATCAAGTCTGTAAACATTTTTTATGGGGTCTGATACGACTGACATAGCCGCATTCAATTCTTCTTCTTTCATGCGTGAAGCTCCTTATTAACTGCCTTATGTATATATAAAGTATATTCACTTTCAAAAATTGCCTTTTTTCTTGCAAATGTAAAGTTTTGTTAACTAAAAAGTTTAATTTCAAAAAATTGATTATTAGCGGTGTTTATTGTATTCTAAGGGAGTGGGAAATAGTGTTTTGGATTATAATGCAATACTAAAGGTTTTAGGCTATGGGAGTATGCCGTCTTCCGTGGTTGCAAAGAACCTGTCAACGCTTGAAGACACGTATGATGAGGAAGACCTTGTAAGTATATACAATGGCATGCTGCTCAACGTTGAGGATTACGAAATCTTGATTCAGGTTGTAAGACTTACGGATAGCCACAGAAATCCTTCAACACTCGGTATTCTGTGCGATACTCTGAAAGCGCTGAAATGTAATGATGATGATGAAATTATTAATTATAAAGTAATGTGTGTTAAAGCCGTTGCGAATTATAAGGATAACTCCACGGTATTGCGGCTTCTGTCTTGCCTGAATAATAAAGACGAGCATTATAAGGTCAGACTTGCGTGTGCCGATGCTTTGGGCAGGATTGGAGATAAATATGCGGTCAAGCCGTTAATAGACGTTCTGGAAGACGAGGAGGAAAAGTCTGTATATTTGAAAGAATCCGCTACATTTGCACTCGGAATGCTCGGTGACACAAGTGCAATAGACCCTCTTATAGCAATTCTTGAGTCAAAACAGGGTTTGTTTGATAAATTTTCATTTCTGAAAGAAAAAATTGTTGAAGCACTTGGTAAACTGAATTTTAATAACAAGAGAGTTATAAATGCTTTAAAGAAATCACTGATGGATTCCTCTCCGCTTGTAAGGATCAATGCTATTGAAGCAATTATGAATAGCGAAGACGAAGATGCCGTTGAACTTATAAGGCCCTGCTTAAATGATGAGGATAATGAGGTTAAAAGGAATGCCCTAGTTGCTTTATATAATCTTGTCGGCAGAGATATTTTGAACGAAGTGCTTGAGTTGCCCATATATTCTGATTATTTGCGGGAAGAAGCACAATCTTTAATGGAAGAATATGAGGATAACGATGAAGAATAAGGCTATAATATTGCTCTCGGGAGGATTGGATTCAACTGTCGCATTAAGCTATGCGCAAAAACATATGGATTGCGATGTTGAACTTGCCTTAACATTTGATTACGGGCAAAAGTCCGCTGAAAATGAAATAAGCGCATCTGAAAAAATTGCCGAGCATTACGAAGTAAGCCACAAAATTATAGAACTACCCTGGCTTCGTGATATTACTAATTCATCGTTGGTTTCCGGTGAGGAGATTCCAACCTCGGATTTTATGACATCAGACAGTATGAAATCAGTCTGGATACCCAACAGAAACGGTCTTTTTCTGAATATCGCCGCGTCATTCTGCGACAGTTACGGATACAATTATATAATTTTTGGTGCAAATAAAGAGGAAGGACTGACGTTCCCCGACAATACCGAAGATTTCAGAGTGGCCATAAACAAAACTTTTGAGTTCTCAACCCTTCTAAAACCAAAGGTTCTGGCACCCTTGATTAATTATAACAAGAATGATATAGTAAAAATTGCAGTAAGAGATGCCGTTCCTTTAGAGTATATAAGAAGTTGTTACAGATTAGGGGAAAAACATTGCGGCAAGTGCGAATCCTGCTATCACTTGAAAGAGGCCTTATTGGCAAATGGCTGCCAAAAATACGTAGATATATTGTTCGAAAATGAAGACTAAATTTATTGAGGATAAAATCAAATATAACGGACTACAACTTTCTCCGCATTGGATTTACAAGAATTTCAACATTCAGGGAGATTCTATAGTTGCATTTGTCGGCGAGTGTGAAGTTAAGTTGACGGAAATGGTCGATATAGAAGATGTTATCAATAATGAGCCTATTTACAGTAAATTGATGCTGAGTTTTATAACGGAGCAGTTCGGGGTATCCATGACGGAAGGCGTTTTCAGGCAAAGACTTCTGATTTGCATAATCAAGGAACTTTTGGAAGAAAGAGGAATTGCAGTTTCCCGAAAAGGTGATGATTTGATTATTAACGGCGGTAAATTATCGGTATCAATAGCGACAAAATCGGTGACTTCAGTGCTTATACATACCGGTTTAAATATTATTTCTGAGGGTGCGCCTGTTAAAGCAGCAGGATTATCGAGTGAATTGGGTATTGAAGATGTAAAAGAATTTGCTCTTGAAATTATGAAACGATATTCTGAAGAAATTGATGATATAATAATGGCGGGTACCAAAGTACGTGGTGTATAAAAGATGACGAATAACGGTTACAAAAAATATATGAAAAAGAGCGCTCAAAGCAAAGACTATTCATTGCTTAAGATTTTTGCTCTTTCATTTTTCGGTATGCTGTTAGTCTTTACTATTCTTATAAAATCATTCTCTCCAACGGTTGACGTTTCAATAGGAGATTATAAGAAAGATCAGGACATACCTGAAACAATAGTAAATGTTGATGACAGATTGGCTGCAATCCAAGATGAGGACAGAGGCCGCGATTTTTCGGAAATAATGAAACGTGCTTCAGATGTTCAGACTGAGCCTGAAGTTAAAGCCGAGCCGTTGCCTGTACAGGAAGATAAACCCAAGGTTCAGGTCAGAACATTGGCTCAGGACCCGATGTACAAAGTCTATATAGGCTCTTATACTTCTGCCGAACAGGCAAAAGTAGCAAAAGATATTATTCAGGAATCGGGTACAAATTTAAATCCGATTGTTAAGTGTATAGGCTCTAACAACTATACGCTTCAGGTCGGGATATTTAAAAGCAAGGCAGGTGCAGAAGCTCTTTTAAGTACCGTACAACAGAACCACCTGCCGGGAAGAATTGTTCAGGAATATTAAATTTTTGCAACAAAATCTTTACATCGTGAAATATTTTGATAAATTTAAAATGTTTTGTGTTACATTATAGTATATTAATCCATACGGGGAATTAAGTAAGACTATCACAGTTGAATAGGAGATGTGTTGAATGCCTAATTATTTGACTAAGGAAGAGATTAGACAATGGAGAAGCTCTTTAGAGAAAATAACATTAGAGGAGTTTGCAGCGAGATTAGGGAAAACTGTTGAAGAGAGTAAATCTACAAATGACGTTGTTGATATAGTAATGACAAAAGGCACTTCATCAAATTCAAGCAACAGTGTGAGCGACAGTTTCTCAGCGATAGCGGAAAGAGCCTTCAGACGTGAAAGACAGATTTCACATACACCTTTTTCCATAAATAAGAAGGAAATGTTCGAAGAGTTAAATGCTATTCCCAAAACGAGTGAAAATAAGACAGGAAACAGTGAAATAAAAGATATTATTAATAAAACACTTGGTAATTCGAAGGCTGAAACCAAAGCAGACACCGTTTTGGATAAAGTTGAAGAATATTCGTCTCAGACGGAATTGAATATTGTTCTTAAAAAATCTTTAACTGACCGTGAACAACTTGTTTTTGAATATTTTCTTAATAATATCGGGAAACCCGTATTCGCCAAGGATTTGGCTGAACTCCTCGAATTGCCGAGAGATTACGTTTATAAATATATCAAAAATTTGAGATCGAAGATTGAGGGCGATAAACTGAAAAACGTGCCGTCAGGCGGGTTTATATTAACAGAGTAATTAATGATAATCCTAAATTTATTAGAGTTTTTGAATAGTGTAAAAATTTTAACGGCTTTGGAGTATGCAAAGGTTGATAATAGGCTTGTGAATTTTCTTGATCTGATGTCTGAGGACGAGCAATTCACTTATCGCATTGATTTTGGTGTAATGTACCTGTTCTGCAGTACTTCTGAGCAATATACAATTATTGACGGCTTAAACAGACTGTTATCCCTTTCATTGTTATTACACGCCATATGTGAGTGTTATAAAAAGACTTCTCAGCGAAACGATAAAGCCATCAGGACTATAAGAAGCAAATATTTGCTTAACGGGACAAAAACAAAACTCAGACTGCCTAAAGAATCTCAGTCTATATATGAAAAAATAATCTACGGAGAACGTCTGTCGGGAATCGAAAAGAAACACCCAATGTTTATTTTGCTGCATAGTTTTTGGAGTCAGATTAAGGAAGAAAAACTTCAGGCTTCAAATATCTTTAAAATGCTTCAGAAAATCAGGGTTACAGTTGTTGATACCGAACAGATTCCGTACAGAGACCTGTACTACAACCTGAATAAGGATAAGAGGGAATTAAATCAGCCTGCGTTGATTGAGAATTATCTGAAGTCTAACGGTATTAAAGACGAATGGGCTGCTCTTGAGGCAATATATAAGGGCAAAAAATCGGATATCGAACTCTTTTTCAAAGATTATTTTGTCACAAAATTCAATTTCAAAGAATACGATAAGAAACGTTTGTATGAAATGTTCACGAATTACTTCGACACTATGATGATTTATCAGTCGCCAAAAGTGATTATGGAGAACATGTTAAAAGATGCAAAAATATATTATGACATATTAAATGTGAATTTTGAAAACAAAAAGGTTAAAGATGCATTTATTCAGATAAAGATGTATGGCGGTGAAGATACATATGCGTACCTGCTCGGCATATATTCCGATTATTTAGACGGCAACCTGACTGAAGGTACGTTTTTGGAAATTATGTCAACGATAACCGACTACCTCAAGAACAGAACAAATACTCCTAATGACATTACGTTTAATGAACTGATGCGTTATCTGAATGCTTTTATCAGTTGCAAATAAGATTTTTATATCAGTATGCCAACGATAGCCGCTGAGAGGTAACAACTGAGGGTACCGCATATTAATGCTCTCAGACCGAGCCTTGCCAAATTTTTTCTTTGATTTGGTGCCAATTCTCCGATACCGCCTATCTGAATGGCGATTGAGCCGAAGTTACCAAATGAACAAAGAGCGAAACTTGCAAGCATAAAACTCTTTGTGTTCAACGTTGAAGCGATATGTGATAAATCAACGTATGCAACCATTTCATTAAGAACAATTTTCGTTCCCATAAGCGCCCCTACCGTAGAAGCATCATGTAACGGCACCCCGATAATTACCGCAAATATGGCAAAGATTTTGCCGAGTATAAATTTCAGTGACAGGTCGGGTAAAAATGCAAAATGCGAAAATCCGGGTACACAGTTATACAGGAAGTTCCCTGAAAGGCCTAAAATCCAATCAATGAAGGCAACAAGTGCAACTAATGCGAGTATCATTGCGACTACATTTATGGCAACTTTCATACCTTCCGAAGCCCCCGAAGAAATACTGTCAAATACATTTGCGAATGTACGTCTTCTTGATATTCTTATATTGTCTCGGGTTTCAGGCTCTCCTGTTTCCGGATAAACGATTTTTGCTAAGATTAAAGCACCCGGAACTGCCATGATTGATGATGCCAAAATATATGTTGCAGGAATTCCCATTCCGATATATATTGGCATTATCGCACCTGAAATACAAGCCATTGAGCCTGACATTGATGCTAAAAGTTCCGAGCGTGTAAGTTTTTCCAAATATGGTTTAATCATAATTTGTGCAACGATTTGTCCCACAAATGCACTTGCTACGTTAGAAAGCGCTTCTGCACCCGATACGCGCATAATTTTATTCATTGCCTTACCGAGAATTGCGACCACTCTTTGCATAATTCCGTAGTAGTACAGAATATTCACCAAAACCATCATAAAAATACTTGAAGCAATAAGTTGAAGTGCAAATATCGAATAGTTAGAGGTAAATAATTCCTCAAGTCTTGTGTTGTTCATCAAAGGTCCGAAAACAAATGCCGCCCCTTCGTACGCAAAAACAAGAATTTTCTGGATAAATGCACCTATTAACAAGAAGATTTTTTGTCCAAGCGGTACCTTAAAAATAAATATTGCAAAGCAAACCTGAAGTAAAAATCCAAGTCCGATGGTTTTATAGTTGATTGCTTTTCTGTTATTTGATAGTGCATAGCATATTAGAAATATAGTTATTATTCCTATAATTCCGATGAATCTGTCCATTTATACTCCTTGTAATTGTTTTTAATGATTTTAACAAGACTTAATATAATTTTCAATTTCTTCATCTGAATTTAATTCAGTAGTGCAGACGAGAATGTTTCTCTCATTAATCTTAATGCCGCCCAAAATACCGTTGCTTTTTAATTTCGCAAGGAATTTGTCAGAGTTATCTGTCTCAATAACAAATTCATTGAAGAAATTCTTGTTTAAAGTCTTTATTCCTTTGCTTTTTAAACCTTCTGATAACTTATGGGCAAGGTTGGCTGAAAGTATTCCGGCTTGTCTGAATCCGTTTTCTCCGAGCAGACTGAGATATAATGTAGCCATAAGTGCTATCAGAGATTGGTTTGAACAAATATTGCTTGTTGCTTTTTCCCTTTTAATATGCTGTTCTCTCGTTTGAATTGTGAGAGTGTAAGCCTTTTTACCGTCACTGTCAACGGTCGCACCTACCAATCTGCCCGGCATTTGCCTCATATATTGTTCTTTGCAGGCCATATACCCCGCATGAGGTCCGCCAAAACTTGCTGCAATACCGAGCGGCTGAATATCTCCCGCAACTATATCAGCATCAGCAGGAGGTTTTATGACTGAGAGAGCCGATAAGTTTGCACAAACTATTAATGTTGTATCAGGTTTCGAAATTTCGCAAATCTCTCCATAATAGTTTGGATATTGAATAAGTACCGCGAAATAATCCTTGCAGGAGTCAGGGAGGTTGTCAAACCATTCAATTTCAATTCCCTGAGCCCAACAGTATGTTTTAATAACTTCTTTGTATTCAGGGTTAACAGAATTTGACACCAGGCATTTATTTAATTTTCCTCGGGCAATTCTGTGTGCCATTAAGATTGATTCGGCACATGCAGAGCCTCCGTCATACATTGAAGCATTTGCGATATCCATTCCCGTAAGCCGTGCAATCATTGTCTGATATTCATAGATTATTTGAAGAGTTCCCTGTGATATCTCAGGCTGATAAGGAGTGTATGCGGTTAAGAATTCCATTCTTTCCGCAAGATAACTTACTCCTGCCGGGATAAACTTGTTATAAACTCCGCCGCCTAAAAACGATGAATATTCTGTTCCGTTTTTACGAGCGAGAGCCTTGATTTTTTTCTGTGTTTCAAGTTCGCTCAACGGGTTATCCATTTTAAATTCATTGAAAATCACGGGAATTTGTTTAAACAAATCTTCAATAGTGTTGCAGGAAACACTGTTAAGCATTTCCCTGCGTTCGTCATTCGTATGGGCAATAAAATTCTTCATTATTCAATTTCTTCTTTATAATCTGAGTAGTCAAGTAAGTCTGCAAATTCAACCTGGTCTGCAGCAGATTCGATTTTAACAAGCCATTTTTCTTCATTGGTTTCGTCATTCATTAATTCAGGGCTGTTTGCGACTTTATCATTAACCGCAATAACTCTTCCCCCTACAGGCATATATATTTCAGATGCTGCTTTAACCGATTCGATTGTTGCAAAAACCTCATTTTTAACGAACTCTGAGCCGACTTCGGGTAATTCAATAAATACAATATCGCCGAGTTGTTCAATAGCATAATCGGTGATGCCGACTTCATATGTGTTTTCGCTCAATTCTAAAAGATATTCGTGAGTTTTTGTGCATAACATACTTTCGTTCATTAACTATTCTCCTATATATTAGTCTTATTCCTTTTTTCAACAAATGGTCTTTTAACTATCTCAGCATTGTAGTATTTTTCCCTTATTAATACTTGAATTGTAGAGCCTACAGTTAAATTGTCAAGATTTTTAATATAAGCCATCGCTATGTTATTTCCGCTTGTTGGCGAAATCCCGCCGCTTGTAACAGTACCTATTTTTTCACCGTTATAAAAGACTTCGTAACCGTGTCTCGGAATACCTCTGTCAATCATCTTCAGACCTATAAGTTTTTTTGATACTCCATTTTTGATTTGGTCCATTATAACAGATTTTCCGTTGTAATCTTCGTCCTTATCTTTTGGGACAGACCAACTTAGACCTGCTTCAATCGGTGTTGTCGTTTCATCAAGATCATTTCCGTAAAGATGAAGTGCTGCTTCAAGTCTCAGGGTGTCCCTTGCCCCCAAGCCTATTGGTTTAACGGGATATGACATCTTTTTACCTTCTTCAAGAAGTTTGTCCCAAATCTTGCTTACGAATTTATTCTTAATAACAAGTTCAACGCCGTCTTCGCCGGTGTATCCTGTTCTTGAAATCCATAATTCGGTACCAAACAGTTGCCCTTTTGCGATTGAAAAGAATTTCGGCAATTCCTGAACACCCATAGCATTCATAAATTCGCAGGCTTTTGGCCCCTGAACTGCAATCATCGAATAATTATGAGATTCGTTTATTATTTCTACGTCCAAATCTCCGATATTTAAACTCAGCCAATTAACGTCCTCGTCAATTCTTGAAGCATTATGGACTATAAGATACTTGTTTTCTTCGAGTTTATATACTATTAAATCATCAATAAGTCCGCCTTGTTTGTTTGGTAATTGGCAATATACGGCTTTGCCGTCAGTCAGTTTTTCAATCCTTTGCGGGAGAACCTTGTTAAGGAATTTGAGTACATCTTTCCCTTTGTAAATTACTTCGCCCATGTGTGATACATCAAACAATCCGACCGCTTCCCTGACTGTTTTGTGTTCTTCTATTATTGATGTGTATTGCACAGGCATTTCCCAGCCTGCGAAATCAACCATTTTGGCGCCCAATTTAACGTGATTATCGTGTAAAAATGTTCGTTTTGTCATTAACTCTCTCCCTAACTATAAATATTGTCACCATAAACCATATTAGTGTCAAGATATTTACATCAAAAAATTAATTGTAAAGAATTGTAAAATTTTATGTTTTTGCATTAAAGTTTTAGCCAAATTATGCCGTTAAGCATAATAAAGAATAAAGAAAAAGGATTAGGATATGACAGATTTCGGAAAATTAACAGCGTGGAAAATACCGCTAAACTTCTCGCAGAGCACATTTGAGGAGATGGATACTGACGAGAACAAAAAGGTTTCGCAGGAAGAATTTACCGCTTACAAAGAGAGCGCAGGAGGACTAGATGTTCTTGAACTGTCAACATTAGATTTGAATGGTGACGGCGAATTGTCCTGGAGTGAGGCAAAAGTCGGAAGAAAAGAAGCCGAATTGCAGGAGATATTGAATTCTTACGAAAGCAATCTTGAAAATGATTTTGACGCAGAAAAATTACCCGAAGCAGTCAATAAGATTTTAGACTACGTTAAGAATTGGGTTAATTCATATACAGGCAAAGCATCAACTATTGCAGATGATTTTAAGGTAGCGCTTCAAGATGCTTATGACAAAGTTAAAAACGGGGAAGATATAAAAGACCCTGAGCCTGAAAAAGACAAAGAACAGGAAAAAATTGATTACAAGAAAGCAATCTCTAATTTTGAAGACCTAGATATTCAAAAAGATAATCTTGATGAAGTAAAAAATTACAATAATTCAAAATTGTATATTATGTATTCTGACGCACTGACACCTGAAGAAAAAGGTAGGAGTCAGGCAAGGTATATAGCCGTAAATAATCTTACGATTGATTTAAAAGACAAGTTCACTGAAGCGGTTAAGAAACGTTTTGAAGAAGCAGGACTTGAATATACAGATGCAGCAAACAATGCTGTTATGGGTGTTTTGGGTGATGCTATATCAGAAGCAGTTGATAATAATTTGACAAATGAACTGGATTGGACATTGGGACGTAATTGGTATTTAGATATGACCAATGCGGTTGAAGAGGTTACCGATAAGTTTAATGCTAACTTTAAAGGATCATTGATAAATTCGGTTAATAATGACGAAATAGTCAAAGACAGTTCAGTTGATAATGTTGATAAATCAAAGGTACAAATTTCAGTTAAAGGCAAAGGTATCAATGTAAACGACAAGAGACGAGAGGGCGAAGATTATCTCCATCAGACAGATTCAATGAATATAACATTACAGGATTTAATTAATGGTACAAAATCTCAGACAGTTGCATTGGTTGATTTTGGTGCATACGGTAAAGACTTTAGTAAATATAAGACAAGAGCGATAGCAAATGTTAAGAGTTTAATACACGATATTTCGGTATCGATGGCACAAGCATATGATTCTGATTTGGTTACAAAGGCAGAAAAGGCGTGCATAAGTTACTATTCTGCCGCAATTAATGCTATGCAGGAACCTTCAAGTGACAGTAAACACACAACAAGAATGACTGCGGGCATACAATATGAAAATAACGGTAAAAGGGTAACTGAAACGATAAGTTACTACACTGATAATCATGCCTGGGATAGTTATCGTGAGGGCGCCGAAAAGTTCTCCGATAATTCAACAGGTTTGCAGGCGTACAGAGACGGTACCGGACAGACTGACTTCTTTATTACGGTTGACTTATCAAAAGTGGTACAGAATTTCTACAGATTTTTATAATCTGCATAAAACAAAATCGGAAGTATTCAACTTCCGATTTTTATTATTGACTTAGTTCGCCTATCTTTTTGTAAAGGTCTTTAATTTCCTTACTGTAATTATTCGGAATTACAATCTTTATCTTGGCATTTAATATCCCGTAGCCCTTGCCTTCCGGCAGCCCGAGCCCTTTGAGCCTAAGTGCTTGTCCGCTTGAAACTCCGGCCGGAATTTTTATGTTGATTTTGCCATGTAGAGTTTGAATATCTTTAGAACAGCCTAACACCGCCTCAGGAGGAGTGATTTCAACCTCTTTTGTCAGGGTTGATCCGTCGATTTCGTATTCGGGGTCTTTAATGTGTATAATCAGGTATAAATCCCCTTTTTGCCCGTAACTGTTGTTTTTACCCTCGCCTTTCAGACGGATTTTTTGACCTTCCTTAACTTCAGAAGGCAGTTTAACTTTTACGGTTTTAGGAGTTGATACAAATCCTGTTCCCCCGCAATGAGAGCAATATCCGTTCCCGTTGCAGTTATGACACTTGTCCATTTCAGTATAACTTATGCTTACGGGTTTTTTATCAAAAATTTCTTTTGCTGTTATATTGAGTGTCTTTGTTATATCTAAATTTTCTCCCGCTTGTGCTTGTTTCCTAGCGGACGTTCTGCCTGAATTCATATTACCCATATTCATTCCGCCGAAATCAAATCCGCCAAAACTCTGTGAGGTAGTTCTTGATGCTGTTCCTCCGCTCATCATGTCGCCAAATAATGATGCAAAGAAATCAGAGAAGCCGCCTGCTCCGCCAAAATCAAATCCCTGAGCATTACCTCCCTGCCCAAAATTAAAACTGAAGTTTTCAAACCCCGGAGGGGGAGTGTAATCTGCACCTCCCTGCCAATTCGCGCCAAGACTGTCATATCTTTGCCGTTTTGCTTTATCTCCGAGCACTTCGTATGCTTCATTTATTTCTTTAAATTTCTCTTCTGCTTCTTTAGTTTTATTTACGTCGGGGTGGTATTTTCTGGCAAGTTTACGATATGCCGATTTGATTTCGGCCTCTGTTGCCTCACGTTTTACGCCAAGTGTTTCGTAATAATCTTTATATTTCATAATCGTACAAGTCCTTATACTAGCATATTAATATAAAAATTACGTTTTATTAATAAACTTAACTATTTTTTAATAAAACTCAATCGTTTATACTTCTTTTGTGTTAAAATATGTCTGTAGTTTTAAGGATTGTAATATGGATTTTAAGAAAATTTTATTTAAGACAACTGAGATTGATGTTGAAAAAGCCTTGCCTGATGCGATAGTTTTTTGTGCTAAAGACGGAAAAATACAATGGGTGAACGAGAAAGCGTCCGAGATATTTGAGACTTCCAAAATAAATCTGATGACCTCAAATATATCCGATTTCATTGAAAATCCGATAAATTTGGCAATCAATGCAATTTCTTTAAATAAACCGTTTATAACAAAATGTACGGGTAAGGAGATGTATTTCGATACCACGGTAAAAGAAATTAACGAAGGTTATGTATTTGATTTCAGGGATACGGTAAAGGAGTCCGAAGAAGACACAGTTTGCGAAAATATTGACACTCCCGTAAACAGAGAAAAGAATATTTTTCTCTCAAAACTTTCCAACGATTTTAAAGCCCCGCTTCAGTCTATAATTGGGTTTTCACAGGCAATGGCTGACGGTTTGGGCGGTAATATGTCTTCTCAGCAGGAGAAATATCTTAATATCATAAGAAAAAATTCGACTGACCTTATGTACTTTGTATCAAAACTTATCGAACTTTCTCAGACAGAGTCGGCACTTCCCGTTCCGGAAAGTAAGAAATTCGATGCTTTAAATCTGATAAATTCGGTAGTTAAGTATAATGAGCAGTTGTATAAAGGTAAAGAAATAAGGTGGGATATCAGTGCTGATGAAGGCGCAAAGGGTATAATATCAACAGATGACAATATGCTCAGGGCAATTCTTCAGAATCTGCTTGAGGTTGTATTAAGAACAATAGAGATGGGCGATATAACAATAAAACTTTCAATTCCTGATGAAGACTTTTTAAAGGTTAAAAATTTTAAAGGAATTAATCCGTTTTATATATCGATATCCTGCAGTTCACTGCTGTTTTCAGAGAGTGATTTGGAGGGGCTGTTTGACCCGTACAGAGTGATTGACAGTGCAAACAGAAAGAACTTGTTAAGAGCGATGACTCTTGCCTGCGTAAAGAATCTTGTACAGGCTTTGAGAGGCGATTTCTGGGTTGAATCCAAGATATTGAAGAGTACAAGTTTCAATATGCTGATACCGCAGGTTTAATGTATCGTGGAGAGTTATGAGTAAATTAATTTTAAAAAATCTTGTAAAAAGTTATGACGGCAAAAGAAATATCATTGATAACATTAACCTGGAGATTAATGATAAAGAATTTATAGTCCTTGTCGGCTCGTCAGGCTGCGGAAAATCAACCATTTTGCGTCTGATTGCAGGATTAGAAGATATTACGGGCGGAGAAATATTTATTGACGATAAAAAGGTAAATAATGTGTTACCGAAGGACAGAGATATTGCATTTGTTTTTCAGAGTTATGCACTTTATCCGCATATGAATGTATATGATAATATCGCATTTGGTCTAAAGATGCGTAAATACGACAAAACAACGATAGATGAAAAGGTTAGAGAAGCGGCAAAGGCTTTAAATTTGGAAGATTTGCTTGACAGAAAACCCAAACAGTTATCGGGCGGACAACGTCAGCGTGTTGCTTTGGGCAGGGCTATTGTGAGAAACCCAAAAGTCTTTTTAATGGACGAACCGTTATCAAACCTTGATGCGAACTTAAGAGTTCAGATGAGAACAGAAATTAAACGTTTGCATAAGAAATTGGAAACGACTTTCGTATATGTAACTCATGATCAAACTGAGGCACTGACTATGGGCGACAGAATAGTTGTTTTGGATAAAGGTGTTATACAACAGTCGGCTACGCCTGAGGAAATATACAATAATCCTAAAAACAAATTTGTTGCAGGATTTATTGGTACTATGAACTTTATTGAAGTTGAAAATGTCGGCGGTAAAATAAAAATTAATGATGTTGAATTTGTGCTGCCTGATAATATAACTCAAAAAAGACTTACTGTCGGTATAAGGGCCGAAAAGATGATTTGTGGAGATAAGACTGTTAATGTAAATGCTGATATTGTTGAAATGAGTGGCGGGGAGCGGAATATCTATTTTAATATGAACGGTGCGAAATGTGTTGCTAAAGTTCCGATAGATTATCCTTGCTCAGATTTCGTCGAATTGCATATATCCGAAAAGGATATGTATTATTTTGACAACGACAGCGGTTTAAATATTTTGTATAAATAAGAAGTGAATGATGAAAAAATATAGCAAATATATAATAGCAATTTTATTGGTTATAGCGGCATTTGTTACGATATGTTTTGTCCCGATTGGTATTTCGAGTTTTATTCCAACCGTAGAAGAACAGGTTAAGAACGAATTCGGTGTCGATGTCCATATTGAAAAATTAATTTTACGTATAGGCCCTCAAATAAAGGTAAAAGCGCCTGTTATGCACGTAATGTATCAGGACGGACAAAAATTCTCTCAGTTTGATATCGTAAAATTCTATATTCCATGGTCATCTGTGGCCAAAAAGAAACCGGTAATAAATAAAATTGTTGCAAAGAAACTCAATGTAAGAGTAAATTCGAATGACAAATATTTGCCGGACTTACTCAGTAAACTTGAAGAAAAGCCGTTCTCGGAAATCCCGAACATTAAACTTAAAGAATACTCTATAACATATAACAACTTCAGGAATGGTGATAAATACAACCTGAAAGGGCAAAACTTTGAGTCACGTAAATTAATAAATTACAAAAATTTTCAGGTTAAAGCACAGGGTGATTTTAGTATCAATGACAAGAAACATATAGGTTATGATGTTGCTGTTTTGCCGAGATTTGAACTTCAGGGCAGTGTTGATAATGCGAAAATTGATTTTGAATCATTTATAAGCCAGATTAAGGAATTGGATTTCCATACTGATGTAATAGCAGATTTAAAAATAAAGAAAAACGCAGACGGTGAAACCCAAACAAACGGTTTAATCAATATTGATAATATGTCTGTGCTTGATTACGGACACAGAAATCCTAAAAGTTTTATATATGTTACTTTTCTTGGGGATAAGGCAAGTGTTCTGTCTAATATATATGCTCAGGGAGAGAATAAGGTTTATATTGAAGGCTATGTGAACACTTCGGATAAACCGATTGTAGATTTGAAGGTTAAGACAGATGATATCGACCTGAATACAATGTATAAAAAACTGAAAATCTTAACGAATTTCTCTAAATTCAAAGGAATTGATTCGCTTAACGGAGGCCTAAATGCTAATTTCACCTTAAAAGGCGACCTTAATAAAATTAAATCAAACGGATATATGAAGGTAACAAATGCATCAGTAAAGGCCTCGGGATTAAAGATAGATAAGATAAATTCAGACATCGATTTCTCAGGTAATTCAATAAATATTGTAAATGCAACAGGCTATGTGGATAAGTCTCCGATCTTTGCAAAAGGGGTAATCAGTAAAGATATTAACGTTGAAGCCATAATGGACAAGGTTGCTCTGGCTGATTTATGTCCTGAATCCTGGGGAGTCAAAAACGGGATTCTATCGCTCGCTGCTAATTTTACCGGAACACTTGATAATATTGTTCATAAAGAGAATTTGCATATTGATAACCTTAAAGTCATCAATGACAAATTTGAGTTATCGGCTGATTCTGTAAATTTGGATACAAACAAAAGTAACAGTGCAAATATAAGCAATATTTTATGCAAGACCGAATTTTCAGAAATAATTAAAATGCCGTCTTTAAAGATTAATATTGAACACGATCGTATAACGATTCCGGAAACAAGCATATATATGCCAAATTCAAAACTTACGGCAAAATGTGATGTTCTGAATTACAGTAATAACGGAATAATATTTAATTCGGCACTTAATGGCGCGGTTTATTCAAAAGACTTAAAATTCTTAAATTCAATTTCCGCAAGGTACCCGTTAAATATAACTTTTGGCGGGAACAAAGCCGTACAAAATTTAAATTCTCAGATACTTGTTGAACAAACGAATATTCTTGATGAGCCGTCGCTTATAAATATATCGGCTAAATCCGAAAAGAATTCTGTCAAAATTGAAGATTTAAGCATTTCTGCTTTCAGCGGTAAATTTTCAAACGAATTTAAAGCGAATCTTAAGGGCAGCAAAAAGTTGGTAATCAACGGTAATATTGAAGATTTTAATAACCCTGTATTTAAAAATTTAAGAATTCTGATTCCGCAAACCCTAAATATGAACATAGCCGATACAATGATACAGGCTAAAGGCGATTTATTCCTGAATGGACCGATAAAAACTCCTGAAATTATCGGACAATTCGGAATAGTTAATCTCTTTAATCAGGGCGCGCAGTTGTCGATATCCAACTGTAACGTTGATTTTAATAAAAACGTTGCCAATCTCAATGCACCGCTTGTAAAAATCGGAGATTCTTCAGTGGGCGTGAATGCTGTATTTTTGACCGATATAGCGGATAAATTAACAGTCAAAAATATAAACATCAAATCGAAGTA
The DNA here is from genome assembly GCA_002309875.1 of Cyanobacteria bacterium UBA1186. Taxonomy (GTDB): domain Bacteria; phylum Cyanobacteriota; class Vampirovibrionia; order Gastranaerophilales; family Gastranaerophilaceae; genus CAG-196. The sequence continues at coordinate 13,271 of DBYM01000004.1, read as the reverse complement.
TTTGAATACTGATACAATCCTGATGTATAAAGACAGTCCGATGATGAAATTATCAGACATTGTTGTTCAGGAAGGTAAATTCTATTCGGAACGTCTTGCTGCAAGCATATACGGCTCGTCGCTCTATCTTGCTCAGGTTAATAGTGATTTGTCTTTGGTTAATAATATTGTCAGTCTTAAAAACATTTCCGCAGAAGCGTATAACGGTAAATTGGCAGGAAATCTCCAGTTTAATATTAAAGATGAAGACTTTGATTCTAATATTATGGCAAGAGGTGTCAGTGCTGCTCCGATATTTGACATTGTTTCTCCAAGAGATGATGTAATAAGCGGTACAATGGATTTCGATTCGAAAATTAAGGGGAACCTGAATTCTAAAAAGTCCTTAAACGGAGAAATTAAATTCAAAATACACAACGGCAGAATGTCTTCGTTAGGAAAACTTGAGCATTTGCTGTATGCGCAGAACGTAATAGCGGATAATATGCTGAGAACATCTCTGAGTGTTATTACAAAGGCAATAACATTAAAAGATACAGGATTATTCAAATATCTCAGGGGAGACATAACTGTGCAGAACGGCATTGCCAATATCAACTTTATACAGTCTCAGGGGCCTTTGATGTCATTGTTTATAAAGGGACAGTATAATCCTGAAAATGATTACGGTAAACTGATAGTACTCGGGCGTTTGTCTGATGAAATTGTTTCAGGGCTTGGTTTCTTTGGTGAATTCTCGTTGAATAAACTGATGATTATGTTAACGGGTGAAGAAACAAAGGGCAGCGTTTCCGTTGAAGATTATGAGAAAATTCCACAACTGCCTATGAAGAATACTAAGGAGTTCCGCTCTGTCATTAACGGTGTGATTGATAAACCTTCATCTGTTAAATTGTTTAACTGGATTTCATATTCGCAAAAATCTTTAAAACAAAGGGATTTACCAACTCCAAATGCGAAAGTTCCTGCTTTCGTTGAAGAAATGCCCTATTAGATAGTTTTTGTTGCCTTTTGACGCATAATTATCTATAATAATAACTATGGACTTAATATCAGCAGGACAAAAGATTGCATTAATCTTTCAAAAAGAAACAAATATTGTTGAAATGACTTGTATTATTGAGAAAGTCTATGACGACAGGCTTGCATTACAGTTGCCTCAATATTTCATGAGATATGTTGAATTCTTTAATGAAGGCGCTGAACTGACTGCAAAGATATTTACCAAGTTGGGAACAATAGATTTTAATACAATAGTAATATCTTCGCCTTTGGATAATGAAGTCTTTTTTATTGAATTGGATTATAATGCGTTAAAACTCACTCCGGGTGATGAAATCCCCTTTGCAAGAGCAACAGAAAAACTCGAGGTATTTAAGAACGACGGTATTATTAAGTTAAGAACGTTTGAGTTATCAACGGAGTACATAAAATTTGACTCTAACAAAAAATTCGAAGTAGGTGAAAATATTGATTGTGCTTTGATTTTACCTGAGGGATACGGTACAATAAAATTCAGGGCTGAAATCAGTGAAATTGACCCGATATATGAAAATGAATATACGGCGGTATTTACTACAATTACAGAAAATGCCAAACAAGCATTATTGTATTATATGTACATGTATGAGAACATGTCGGAAGAATGGGAATAGTCATGAAAAAATTAGCTGAAGAAGAAAATAAAACTGCAGATGTACATAAAAACAGCAAGATGTATAACCAGATTGAGCGCTGTAAAATCGACTTGCAGAAAGACCCTTCAAACGCATCGCTGCACGTCAGATTAGGCGATTTGTATCTGGAATGGCACTTGGATATTTTTAATTCCGGTCAGTATATTGATGATGCAATAACTGAGTATCAACTTGCAATGGAGTCCTTAATTGATTCTCCTGAAATATATTACAAACTTGGAGTTGCTTTTTATCATAAAGGGGAATTGGATAAGGCTCTCAATTACCTGACAACTGCACTTGAGAAGAAGAACAGATATTATGATGCATATTATATGATTGCAGAAACTTTTGTTAAAAAGGCTCATTTTACTGATGCAATTGATGCCGCAGACTCTGCTATTAAGTGCTCACCTCTGAGGGCATCTTCTTCGCATTATCTTTTATCCAAATTGTATGATGCCGCATCATTCAAGAATTTAAGAGTTAAACTAAAATCCCTGTATGAAAGGATAGTATCAATACTATTGATACCGTTCGATAAGACAGCGGTTAAAAATATATGGCGTTCGGTAACTTATTTACGCTTTTTGTTCCTTTTTATAAACGGATTCTATGCAATACAATTAAGAAATTATGGTAAGGCGATAAAACTGTACTCAGATGCCACTGAAAAAGCCCCGGGCTTCGCCCCTCTTTACTGCGTTTTAGGTGATATTTATCTGGCAACGGGCTATTTCGAAGACGCAATTACCGAATATAAAATGGCTATTTGGCTTGATGCATTTAATATTGCGGCATACAGACACCTGTGCAGGGCATACGAGGAGCAGGGCGATTATAATCAGGCAATAGATGTTTATACCAAACTGATTGCGATGGCACCGAATATTCCCGATTTGTATTCTAACGTGGCCAATATTTACTATATTAAAGGGGAATTTGACCTGGCTATATCAAATTATCAGACTGCAATAACACTTAATCCTAATCGTTCTTGGACTAGTGTAATTGCGCAAACGATGGGTTTTGTTTATCAGGAAAATAAATCTGACCCTGATGCTGCAATTTCTGCATATCAGACTGCATACGTACTTACGCCTGAAGATATTGATATTTATGTTAATCTTGGCAGTGCATTCTATGATAAAGAGGATTATGACAATGCCCTGACTGTATATAGGCAGGCTCTTGAACTTCAGCCGCACAATCCCAAAATACACTGTAACCTGGGTTTTTTGTATTGGGGTAAGGCCGATACTGAGGAAGCAATAAAATCGTATGAATTGGCTATTAAATATGATCCGAATTACGATATTGCATATAATAACTTAGGGGTCATATATCTTGACGATTTAGGCAGGGTAAATAAGGCAATAGAACTCTTTAGAAAAGCAATTGAGGCTAATCCGAGTTATGCACTTGCTCACTTTAATTTGGCAAGGTCCATTGCAATTGTCGGGGATAAGGTTGAAGCGGCTAAACTCTATCAGTCTGCGCAGGATATTAATAAAGTTACTCAGGAAATTGATCCTAAAGATATAGCGGATAAAATAAGCGAGTTATTTGAATCTTAATCATATTAAATGTCAATTTTACACTTGCCCTTTACGAAAAATTTTTACTATGTATAATAGTTAGACAAATTGGAATAGCAATATGATTGAAGATGATAAAGATGCCTTGCAGCATCTTATTGAAAAAGAATTAAACTCCAACGATAAATTTTTAAAACCTGATTTTTCACAAAGAAACGGCCGAGAATTGCTTGCGTTTTATTTACAGGCAAAGTTTAAGCAACTGCAGGCTTTTGATAGCACGGCGTCTAAGCCTATTATTGCATCAGTAAGAAATGATTTTATACAGAATTTTTCAAGAAGATTAATATCTAATCCGGATAAAAAAATTATGATTGGCATAACGGGTGAATCTGCTTCAGGTAAATCGACAATATGCCGTGCAATATACGATGTTATCAAAAGTTTTAATATGCCTGTCAGTATTTTAACAACGGATAATTATTTTAACGACATTTCTGCGTTGATAAACAAGTACGGTAGTTTTGACAAACTGAGAGATAACGGTTATGACATTGATGCACCGGAAAGTTTTCAACTGGACACACTAAAGAACGATTTAAAGACGTTAGCAGAAGGTTTGGATATATATGCTCCGGAGTATTTGCCCAACGGAACAGGGGTATCACTTCCAAAATCAAAATTGGTTAAAACCAACAAGGTTATTATTGTTGAGGGTATTGCTTCGATGTATGACGGCGTTAAAGACATTTTTGATATAAAAGTGTATGTTGAAGCAGATTTGAACACAAGAAAAGACCGATTCTTAAGACGTGCTTATACGGAGAGAAACCAGGACTTAAAAAATGCACTTAAACATTGGGATTATATATTGGGTGCAGGACTCAGATATGTTCAGCCGGCAAGAGAGTATGCGGATTTGGTGCTTAATGGCGATACTGATATGGATTATTTCATGCAATTACTTGAATATATTCATACCATAACCAATAATTTTATTAGTGCTTAATCTCCGCAAGGTACTTAGCAAGCCCTTCTCCCATCGAAAAGCAGGAAGGAATTATTCTTAGGGCAGCTTGCGCTTTAAAATCGGCAGAAATGCAGCGGCCTATTGCAAATAGATTTTCATAATCGGCGGACATAAGCGATTCCAAAGGGAGTTGGTACTCTTTATACACTTTTTGCAGTGTTGACGAATCCTTTTTATCGGAATGTATGTCAATTGGGTAGTTTGACACAAGCACAGGTCTGTCAAATGTTTTACCTGATATTAAATCTTCATAACTATATACATATTTCCCGCGAATTCTGTTTGAAACCCTTACGCCAAGAGTATTTGCAATAGATGATATATATGAATTTTCAAAACCGTTAAGGTATTTTTTGCAGAAATTTGAGAGCCTGAATATGGCTGAACGCGCCTCTATATAAGAATCAGAGCGGCTCAGGCCGGTGATTGTTAATCTTGGGGCATTAAACGCTACAGAATCCTGTGTTCCGGCGACTGAGAACAGTTGAAAGTAGTTAGTATCCTCTTCTTTAAGCACATTATCCTCCACTGCCCGTCTGAATATAGGCCTTAGAGCCCAATTTTTATTGGTATCCCAGGTGTAAGCAGTAGATACATAGGTGTAACTGCCCTCTGTACAGGCTGTTGTAACCTCCCTGTTCGTATCAAATTTTGTTATCCATTCTGCGAATTTTTTTGTATTTACTCCAGACATTATAAATCTTAAGTTTATTGGTTGAAAATCATTTTCCTTTTTTTTCAAAAATTCTAAATTTAATTTTTGAAAAATTTTAGAATCGCCGGTCGCATCTACAACATATTTCGTTTCGATAGGTTGCGATAATATATTTGTGTTATTTAATGAGTTATCATCATATATCGTATCAATATTTACTGATAATATTTTTTTGTTCTCTGTCTGTATAGAGTCTATACATGACTCAAATATTACATCAACATTTGCATCTTTCATCATTGAATCAAGTATAATCTTTGTTAATTCGGGATTAAACCAGCCTCTATTGCCGTCAGAATAAGTAATAGCGCCGCCAACATTTTTTAAATTATTATAAAAATTATCATAAAAATCGGTATTTATCGCATTTTCACTTGTTTTCATTGCCGGAATAACCAATGATGAGGTTATAGAGCCGCCCAGGAAGGAGTTTCGCTCGACAAGCAATGTCTCAAGCCCTAATTTACCGCAATTCCAGGCGCAACTTATGCCTGATGTTCCTCCTCCTGCAATAATTACATCATATTTATTCTTCACCATCATCATCGTCCTCGTTATTCTTGCGCAAGCGTCTTTTTATATATTGTGTAGAGGTCAATAAATCACTGTTTTTAAAGACAAATTCCCTTTTATCCAATATTACATCTCTTGGCAAACCAAGTCCTGTATCGTGATATGGAATTCCTGCTCTTGTTGAGCACAGTCCCAATTCATAGTTTGAGAGAGGGTGTTCAATCATTGATTTTTCTTTTGCTGCAATTGTTCCTATAAATTTTCCTGTTTTTTCATCTAAGATTTTACCGACATAAAATTTATTTTCTATAAAGGTGTTTCTGACAAGTGCTGAGGTTGAGTAGGTCATAATAACCCCGTTTCTTGAAAGTTTATTATACAGTTCAGCAATAAACTCAACTGTCCATAACTCGGGCGCCTTAGAGTATGTGAAGGCATCGAGGAACATAAAGTCATATTCGCCTTCTAACTGCAAAATAGTCTTTCTGGCATCATTTACGTAGAAATTCACGTCAAACAGCCTGCTAACCTGCTTAAATTTAGCATTTTTATATCGTTTAGATAAATAGTCATAATATATATTATGTAAATTGACGATTAAATTGAATCGGGAGATAAAATCATACTTGATTTTCTGCTTTAAAATGGCATATTTGGCCAGGGGGACATTCAGGTATCTCCTGTTTTCATGATTTTTCAATACTTTTAATATGTCTTTGGTTATATAGTTGTCCTTATACAGTTTTAAGAGTTGGTCTATTATGATTACATTTACGAATTTATGAATCCGATACTCCCTGTCTGATTTGTCATAATCATTATTAAATTTTAAATTTAATTTCTCTGTTATTTTTGCCTTGTTATGTGGCATAAAAAATAAACCAATAATTGAAATCAAATTTTTGATTTTCCAATATAAATCAAAACAGTCAAAAATTTTTGGAACAATCAGTGTGTAAATTTCCTGGGGTGTAATTAATGTTTTTAAATAAGGAGAAATTTTAACTAATTCTTCATTTATATCTAAACAGTCTATATGAACTTTAGATACAGTCTCTTCTTCTTCCGTTTCGATAGATAATAATAATTTAGACAGCCAATATTTAAATTTATTGTTATCTATCGTGTCGATACTTATTTCTTCTTTTAATTCTTCTCCAAAATTTTTTAAAGATTTTTTGAAATTATTTATAAATTTTTTTTTATTTTTTATTTTTAAAAGATTTTCATTTGCACTGATTACATAACTCATTAATGCTTTTGTATTATATCCAACACCATAGCATACATCTAATACACGGATATTCTCCTTAGTGTTAAGGAGGGAGGTTATACCTGAGGGTATGACGAATTTTTGCCATGCTTCAGTCAGCGCGCCATATTTGGAATGGTAAACATCGTCGTCAGCATAAGAATACAACCCGACGGACCCGTCTTGAGTATAGTAAAAATCATAATCCCTCATATCCACATTATACCAGCGTTTTGGGGTTAGGGCAATAGTTCTTAATAGTTTTTTTTGACTTTATTATCGACAAAAGTATATAATAATGTAAGCGAGAGATTTGGATATGAAAAAAATATTAACTATATTAATGATGATGGCTTTTAATGCGGGATTCGCAGCCGCAGCGCTTGTTCCGGTCCCGTCTGACGTTAAACTTCCAGATAAATATACAGATGAATACCTGGAGTTGATTTCACCTGAGTACAAAAAAATTGCAAATGATCAAATATTCCACGTTGCCTTGGATATGATGAAAGGTACAACTGCAGACTATTCAAGAAAGGCAATCTTAGGTTATAATCTGACTCAGAAGCCTTTTAAAATTGAATTCAGAGATTTGTCCGAATTAAATCAGGCTTATTCCAGTTTTGATGCGGTCGGGTGGAAGAGAAAAGGACGCTTGTACATTTATATTAATCCCAAGCATGAATCTGCTCCACCGGCAGCATTAGCGGCACTTTTAGCCCATGAGGCCCTGCATCAGGACGAATATAACTCTTTGTGTGAAGAAACCTATGCCTGGACAATGGAGGCAACGGTTTGGACAGAAATGCTGAAGAGATTTCCCGAGTCAAATAATCTTGAATCTTCGCTTGTGACACGTGAAAACATATTAAAACAACTGCTTGAAAAGGGAAATTATACAAATAAGTACATAAAGAAGACTGTTTATGCAAATGAGGGATATAAAGGTTTACCGATAACATCTCCCGGTTTCAGCGAGCAGTAAACTTTTAATTTTTATTCGAATCAGTATGTTAACTGATACTTTGAGCATATTGATATAAGTGTATTATTGCGGTTAAATAATCATATGAGAGTTAAGCAGATAATAATACCGTTATTATTGATACTTATTTTAGTAATGTTTAATCGCGTTTTTCAGGACACATTCAGCCGTGCAAACGTGTATTTTGCTACGCAGTCACTTAAAAGTAACGAAGTTTCAACTCCGCAAAAGTTATATGATAAGACTTGGAAGGTAATATATCGTGAATATTACGAGCCGACAATGAATCATCAGGACTGGTCCAGGTGGAAAACAAGATATCAGGGTAAATTAGAAACTGACGAAGATGCAAGAGTTGCTATTGATACAATGGTTGCGAGTTTAAATGAGCCGTACACAAAATTTATGTCTAAGAAAGATTTTGACGACCTCGCAACATCTATATCTTCAAAAATATTTGGGATAGGGGTTAATATATATTCGAATGCAGGCAAAATTGAGATTTTCAATGTTATGCCTTCAACTCCTGCTGACAATGCACAATTAAAGCAGGGTGATGTTATTTTGGCGGTTGACGGTAAAGACATTAACGGTATGAATGTTTCTGACGTAGCGTCTCTTGTACGCGGGCCCGAAAATAGTGTGGTTGAACTGACAATTTTAAGAAATGATAAAAAAATAGTTAAAAAAATTAAGCGAAAAGAAATAAAAATTAAGAATGTAAAAAGTTCTATGCTTGATAATCACATAGGCTATATACAAATAATTAGTTTTATGGGCGGGACAACTCCAAGTGAATTTTTGGAAGCATTGGGAAACACAAAAGATGCGGATTCAATAATTATTGACCTTAGGGGTAACACGGGCGGACTTTTGGACAATGCGGTGTTTATTGCAAATATTTTTATCAAACATGGTGAAATTGTTGAAATAATTTATAAGAACGGTTATAAAAAAGTAATTCATGCAAATCCCGAACAGAATCTTCTGAGCAGCGATATCAGCACGAAACCCCTTGTTGTGTTGGTTAATGGCGCAAGTGCAAGTGCAAGTGAAATTCTTTCAGGCGCATTAAAAGATTATAAAAAAGCAAAACTTGTCGGGAAAAAGACATTTGGAAAGGGGCTTGTTCAAAAAGTCGTGCCGTTACCGAATCAAACAGGTTTAAACGTTACGATAGCAAGATATTTGACTCCGAATGGTACTGATATCAATAAATTGGGTATTAAACCGGATATTGAAATAGGTAATGATTTTGACTTTTATATAGATTCAAATTCAAAAGACATACAGTTAGAAACGGCTAAAAGTATTATAGAAAAAGAAATTAATGGAAAGAATTAAAGAAGAATTAAACAGGTTGGATAGTATTGGGCAATTAAGGAGAATACCGCAAATTGAGTATAAATCCGATAGTTGTATAAGAATTGACGGAGTTAATTACATAAATTTTGCGTCAAATGACTATCTTGGAATTAGTACAAAACAAGAACTTGTTGGCGAATTCTTATCGAAAAACATTTCGAAATGCTTTTCTTCAGCCTCAGCAAGGCTTCTCAGCGGCAGTTCTTCCGAATTTACTGATTTAGAAAAGACGATTGCCGATATGTTTGGGAAGGAAGCCTGCCTTGTATTTAATACCGGTTATCAGTGCAATTTGGGCGTTCTTTCTGCCCTTTGCGCCAAAGGTGATGTTATTTTTTCAGATAAACTTAATCATGCGAGTATAATCGATGGAATGCGCCTTTCTGAAGGTGATTTTATCAGATACAAACATCTTGATTATGATAATCTTGAAAAACTCTTAATACAAAAAAGGAGCAATTACCAAAGAGCAATAATTGTTTCCGAATCATTGTTTTCAATGGACGGCGACACGGCTGATATTGATAAATTAATAAGCCTTAAAAATAAATACAATTGCATATTAATGGTTGATGAAGCGCATGCATTTTGTGCTTTTGGAGATCATCTTACGGGCCTGTCATACGGGAAAGACGTTGATATTATAACTGCAACATTTGGTAAATCACTTGGTTCATTTGGGGCATTTTGCGTTTCAAATAACGATATAATAACATATTTGATTAATAAGGCACGCTCATTTATATTTTCTACCTCAATACCGCCGATAAATATAGCGTGGACGAATTGGCTTCTTACGGAAAAATTGCATTATTTACAGATGCAGAGAGATAAATTAAAGTCAATCATTGAGAAAGCACACGAATTACTGAGAGAATTCGGATTAAATACGACTTCGGTAAGTCAGATAATTCCGGTAATTATCGGCTCGAATGACGCAACCAATACTATTTCTGAGGAATTAAAGGCCAAAGGCTTTTATATTCCGGCTATAAGACCGCCAACCGTGCCTGAGGGGACTTCAAGACTACGGTTGTCATTAACTTCTGACACAAATATTGACGACTTTAAGCAAGTTTTAGAAACAGTTCGCGGGTTTTTATCCTGATTTCATTATCTGTGTCAAAGATTTCATCAAGCGTAGGATTTTTGATTACTGTGTGGTTTTCAAGCATCAGTTCTGTTGTCTTGATAATTTCATATAATTTAATGCGCCCGTTTAAAAAGGCAAAAACTGCTTCTTCATTGGCAGCATTCATACATACAGGCATCGT
>DBYM01000004.1:0-2802 GCA_002309875.1 Cyanobacteria bacterium UBA1186 | reverse complement strand
AGTTGTGCAATTACACTTCCATCTTTGTATTCAACCGCTGAATGTACAATGCTTTGCGGGTGGACAACAACGTCTATGGCCTCATAATCCATACCGAACAAATGATGCGCCTCAATTACTTCCAAACCCTTATTCATGAGAGTAGCACTATCAACCGTAATCTTTTTGCCCATATGCCATCTCGGGTGATTTAAGGCTTGTTCTACGGTTGCATTTTTCATTTCGTCGAGAGTTTTGTGTAAGAACGGCCCTCCCGATGCGGTAATAATTAACTTATCAACCTGATTGATATCCTTTATACATTGATGAATTGCGCTATGTTCGCTATCTACTGGAATAATATTAATGCCTTTTTCTTTCGCTAAAGGCATTACAATGTCTCCTGCCATTACAAGTGTTTCTTTGTTGGCAAGAGCAATGTCAATACCGTTATTAATTGCGGTAATAGTCGGCATTAAGCCTATTCTGCCCGAAACTGCAACAAGAATTATGTCATTTTCTTTGTCGGAGCATATTTCTTCAAGCGTTCTGTATTCCGCACCTGTTATATCCTCTTTGTCTTCTGCATAGAAGTATTTTGGCTTATATTTGCTGATTTGGCTGTTTAATAATTCCGAATTGGCACCTGCTGTAAGCGCAAGTATTTCAAACTTGTCATTAAGTTTGTCAATTACTTCAAGTGCCTGTCTGCCAATTGAGCCTGTTGATCCGAGTATTGAAATTTTTCTCTTCATACTTATATTCTAGTACAAACAAAACAAAATGCGCCTGGCGCGATTCGAACGCGCGACCTCTCCCTTAAAAGGGGATTGCTCTACCGACTGAGCTACAGGCGCATATTATTAAATTTTCCAAACCGAATATGCTATATTACTCGGCTGTGCAACCTTTCGGCCACAAGTGTTATGGTAGCAAGAACACGTTTTAGTGTCAAGCGGATTGTTTAACTAAAGATCTCGTTTACTATTGATTTGACTTCATCAGAAACATCATCAACCGAGGTTATATTTTCTTTTATAAGTTTTGCAAACTCCGCTTTTTTAAATTCGTGTAATCCTTTTGTTTTAAACAACTCTTCAAGAACTTTGACTGTCGGAATATCCGAATTTAGATCGCTTTCCGTGATCTTCAGGAAGTTTTTAAAATGCGCATTTACGGTTTTTACAATTAACTTTTTGGGTAATAAATCCTCAAATTCGCCGCAGGATACAAGGTGAATTTTGTCTTTAGCCCGTAATTTCGGACGGATTTGCTTTATATTTTCTTCTGCATCTCTGTCTAACAGGGTAAATATAGGAAGTTTTACCGTTTCTGCAAGTCTATAATACATTTTCACAACCTGATTTTTCCCGCCTGATGCTATTACTTGTACGCCATGTTTATCAAAATCAAATCCCAATACTTTTGAAAATACAGGTAAAAGTATTTCTTCGGTAATTCCTTCCGCTATTATGATTTTTTCAATCGGATACTTTAAACATTTATTTATTCGTGTGTTTTTCAGATTTATTGAACTGTTATCGCATATATTCTTCAGCCATCTTAAATTCAATACATCACTATCACCTATATATACCGATGCCGCTTTATAATTAATTGTATTGTTTAAAAGTTTTTGAGTATCATCATCATTTANNCATTGTTTTCGTATTCTTTTAAAATACTATTTATCTTATTATCAGCCGGTACATTATCTACTGAGTTATTAAAGATTTCGGAGACAATTTTGGCAAGTTCCGAATAATCCATAAGTTCTATTTCTTTTTTCTTCAATTTAGGCTCAATCAGGCTGCATGTAATAATATCGGAAAATACTCTTAAATATTTTTCTCTTGTCGGTTTAAATCTTGTTAAACGGTCTAATGTTATTAAAATTTGTTCTTTTGTTAATTTTTTATACTTCATTATGGTTTAATTCTATAATTTTTTGAAAATTTTATCAAATGGCTTAAACCCTTATATATATATAATTATAGCAATAGTATATACTAAGTAAATACAATTAATTGTAAAGTTTTGTAACAAAATAGCCTGAATAGTGCAATTTGACAATCGAAATATACTTAATATATATAAGAGTAAAAAAACACGAGGCATGTAAAAATGGCAATGTTACTAGCAATCTACCAAAAAATGCGATTGATACGCGAGGTCAACAAAGAGACCTTGAACGTAGCTCGCTTTAGCAGCAAGGTAGATCGCATCGCAAAAAACATTAAAAATGTCCAGAAGTTCTACACAAGTAAACTTACAAGATTGGATCAACTCTGCAACGCAGAATGCTCAATTTGGAGAAATAACTTGCTGAGACAGAATAACGCAGATGATGCAGTCGAAAAATTAATGAAACAGAGTGGAAGTGCTAGCATCTGGGAAGATTATAAAAATGGTGAACTTAAACCTAACGATGATGGCAAGTACGATAATTATACTGATGAACAAATCAAGGCATTCCAAACTGACTTGACAGATGCTCGTTACAGAGCACAATATCAGCAACAACAACTTCAATGGATGGCACAAAGTCATCAGCAAATGATGGAAGCACAAAAAGAAATGATGAAACAGGCAATAGAAGACGAACAAGACGCAGCTTTAGAGCCTTTGGAATACGAACAAACAATGATGGAACTCGACAAAGAAGCATCAGAAGAAAGACTTACAAGGCTCAAAGCAGAACTCGAATCTTACAAGCAACTCTGCTCACAGGAAGCAAAAGATTCAGCTCCGAAATTCGGTCTCGGTTAATAATAATCATTATAATAAAACAAGAAGTCCGCCCCAAAAGGCGGATTTCTTGTT
>DBYM01000005.1:6092-8446 GCA_002309875.1 Cyanobacteria bacterium UBA1186 | reverse complement strand
CATTCTGCTCGTCTCGCTAGTTAATATTATTATAAACAGCACCCAAAGTCAAACAAAAAGAGAGGCCGCAAAAAGCCTCTCATTTTGTATTTTTTTTTAAAACTATGCTTCGGTTTCTTCTTTTTTGCCAAGCATGTCCTGAAGTTTTGACATAATTTCTTCGCTCTTTTCCTGAACATCTGAAACTATATCGTCTGCCTTCTTCTGAATGTCTTTTACTTTTGCATCGGTTTTCTTTGCGATATCGTCAGCCATTTCGCCGAGCATTTCTCTTGTTTCTTCACCGGATTGCGGTGCCAAAAGTATTCCTGCAATTGCGCCGATTGCCGCACCTACTGCAAAACCTGCTATAAATTTTCCTACTGACATATTATTTTCTCCTTCATTTTAAGTTTAACTTCTTTCTCTGAATTTTTATCCGTAAATAGTACTATAAAAATGATTATTTTTTTGCAAACATTTTTATTGCCGCACTAAGACCGGTCCAGAACCCTTTTACAGCCTTGCCCGTAAATTTTGACAAATTCCCGACGAGTTTAAGAGGTGTTTTTGAAACCATTTCTTTAACCTTCTTCACTCCTTCATCGGCCTTTATAATTACTCCGCTCACTATTTCAACGGATTTATTAACGTTCTTCAGCGTAGGCTCAAGTTCTGTTTTGACAATTGTTGTTGTGTCGTCAATATTTCTTGTCAGTTTTGAAAGGTCAAAAAGCACTTTGGTAAGCATTACACCCACAAGAATAATAATAATTCCCGTGGCATAGGACAAGAAAGTAAGACCGTGATATAAATGTGTTGTTTCCATTGTTTTTCCTCTGCTTCTTATTTAGTTCAAATCGTAATCGCTTGTACTTTCAAGTTCTTTTGCCCGTCTTAATTTTTTTGATTTGAGCATATTGCCGAACTTTTTGTACTGTTTTTCCAAATTGTACTTGAGCAGATCAATGGATTCCAAAGCCTGTTTTTTTGCTTCTTCAACTTCGGGCGAGTATTTTTCTGCCAAATCGCATACGGTATTTTTAACCTTTGCTCTTGTTTCGGAGCCGGGACATGGCGCACATAAAATTCCGCCTATAATTCCGCCTACAACTCCTGCTATCAGGCCCATTCCGAAACTTATTGAGGATTTTTCCTTACACATTTTTAACCTCTTTCTTTATTTTTGTTTATTATTATACCATGCTTTGCAAGAGGGCAAAAGCCCTGAGTGTATTTTTAGCGAATTTTGAACGTCTTATTCTTTTTATCGTCTTTGAATTTAATTTCCACAGCAAAACCGCAATCAGGATTTTATTCAAATGCTTGATGAGTGTATCTTCCTGTTTTGCTTTGATTTGCCCGACAAAGTCCTCTGACAGTTCAACAATCTGTTCGGAAATTTTTCTTGTAAGTTCGCTCACATCTTTAATTTTGGGTTTTGCCTCATCAACCGTCTCATTTAGCGAAATAATGATTTTATCAACTCTCAGCAAAGAGGTTATTGCCGCAGTCAGGATTATTAATTCCGCAATAAAAACGATTGATATTAAGATTGTGTAAACCATATATTTCCTGTTATCTTTGTATTATGATTAATTATATTCTATTGCGGGCAAAAATAGAATACGTTTATAGGACTATTTGCAGAGGGATATTTTGAGGTTTATTTTTTCGCTTTACATCGCAAAACTGATTTATTTCGTTATGAGAACGACAAAAATCTCTGACGGAACATCAATCATAGGCCTGATTGTAAGAAAACTCTGCCCTGATTTTTTGGTTTATGCAAACAAATATATTAAAGAGAAGAAAATCAACATAACCGGAACAAACGGAAAAACTACGACTTCGGGAATTATAACCCACCTCATCAAACGTTCGGGAAAAAGTGTCATCAACAATTCAATGGGCGCAAATATGCTTAACGGAGTTGTAAACACGCTCGCCCTTGAAATAGAGCCGTTCAGAAAAACGGACTATTCCGTAATCGAACTTGATGAAGCCAACGTTGAACTCCTTTATAAAAAGTTTGATGCCGATTATCTTCTCGTAACAAACCTTTTCAGAGACCAACTTGACAGGTACGGCGAACTTGCAACCACAAAGAAATTTATTCAGAAAGGTATCGATTTAAAACCCGAACTGACTTTGGTTTTGAACGCAGACGACCCGCTTGTTGCTTCAATTGAGGGTAACAAAAAAATCTATTATGGCGTAAATTCGGTTACTTATGCCGATATCCCCCAACCCGAAAAATCCGAAACGGAAGAAGCCTTCTCCTGCCCGTGCGGAAAGCCTCTGAAATACGAAAAGAAATTTTACGCACAACAGGGACATTATTACTGCGAATGCGGATACAAAAGGCCCGAGCC
>DBYM01000005.1:4758-6049 GCA_002309875.1 Cyanobacteria bacterium UBA1186 | reverse complement strand
GAATACTTAGTTCCGCTCGTCGGACTTTTTAACGCATATAACGCCCTCGGTGCGCTCTCCCTTGCGCTTGAACTCGGGATAAAAGATATCGAAAAAAATCTCCCGTCCTTCAAGGTCGCCTTCGGAAGGAGCGAGGTTAAATACCTGAACGGAAAGCGGACTCTGATTCAACTCATCAAAAACCCGATTGGCGCAAACGAGGTGCTTAAGACCGTCGATTTGAATTCGGACATACTAATCGCCATAAACGACAACTACGCAGACGGACGTGACGTTTCTTGGCTTTGGGACGCGGATTTTGACCTGCTTATGAAAACCAAAAATAAAATTACCGTATCCGGAACACGTGCCCGTGATATGGCTCTGAGACTTAAATATGCGGGAGTGCCTGCGGACAAAATAAAGATTATACCTGACTTAAAGAAGGCTGTTGATTATATCGGGAAAACGGCCGATAATGATATTACGATACTGCCGACTTATACGGCATTACTGAAACTGAATAAAATCAGGACTTTGAGACATTAACACCTCAGGGTAACCTCTCCTCAGCGGAGAATAAACCCTGTCGAAAGGAGATAATTATGTTATTAGGAGTAAATATAGACCACGTTGCGACTCTCAGAAACGCAAGAGGCGGAGTCGAGCCTGACGTGCTTACGGCCGCAAGAATATGCAAAGATTGTCAGATTGCTTCAATCACAACCCACCTCAGAGAGGACAGAAGGCATATAAAAGACAAAGACGTCGAGGCAATCAGAATGCTCCCGAGAGTACGGCTTAACCTTGAAATGGCAATGACTGACGAAATGCAGGAGATTGCACTCAGGCTGAGACCTCACGCAGTCTGCATAGTTCCCGAAAAAAGACAGGAACTCACAACCGAAGGCGGACTTGATGTTGCGGGACAAATGGAAAGGGCAATCGCCTTCACAAAACCTTTACTTGAAAAAAACATCGAAGTCAGTTTCTTTATTGACCCTGATATTCATCAGATTTCCGCAGTTTCAAAAACGGGAGCGCCTTTTATCGAACTCCATACGGGAAGATACTCGGAAGCCTTCGGCACTCTTGAGGAAGAAAAAGCATTTCAGGACTTAAAAGGTGCCGCAATTTTTGCCCAAAATTACGGGCTGAAAGTGAACGCAGGACACGGTTTGAATTACCAAAACGTCAGAAGAATGCACGAAATCCCGAATTTGGTCGAATTAAATATCGGACATTCAATAATTGCACGTTCAATTTTTGTCGGACTCGAACAGGCGGTTAAAGAGATGAAAGCCCTTTGCGA
>DBYM01000005.1:319-4684 GCA_002309875.1 Cyanobacteria bacterium UBA1186 | reverse complement strand
ATGAAATCAAAAGAAGAAGTTATAAAAGAAATGCAGTTGGTTGTTGAGCAGATGAGGCTCGACGACATTGAAGAAAACCCCGACTGCGAGTTTGAATTTTTTCAGTGCGACGCCTGCGGAGATACAAAACCGCTTGCCGGCTCAATGCTTTACGGGCATCACAGACTTTGTAACGACTGCGTTCTCCTTGCCGAAGTCGGGTTTGAACTCGGGCAGATTAAGGACATTCACGAACTTATTGACGCAATGGAAGATAAAAGGCTCGAGGCCGATTGCGAATTTTTAAGGCAGGAAGAGAAGAAACTGCAGAACTAAAACCCGGCAAACTACTTGTGATAGGTTTCGCCGTTCAGGATTTTGAATGCTCTGTAAATCTGTTCGGCCAAAATAAGTCTTGCAAATTGGTGCAGAAAGGTCATTTTTGAAACACTGAGCCTGAAATCCGCTCTTTGGGAAACTTTTGGCGAAAGTCCGCACGACGAGCCGATTACAAAGACCAAATCATTTACCCCCGATATATTAATCTCGTTGATTTTCGAGGCAAATTCCTCCGAAGATAACTGTTTGCCCTGAATTTCAAGCGTTATGACATAAGAATCGGGTTTGATACGGGAAAGGATATTTTCTCCCTCCTCATCAAGAACTTTTTGGGTAAGGTTTTCGTCCTTTATTTCAATGGGATTGAGTTCGTCAATCTCTACGGGACAATAAGGTTTAATCCGTTTTAAGAACTCGTTTATCCCCTCTTTCAGAAAATTTTCTTTGATTTTTCCGAGTGCAATAATCCTTATTTTCATAGACTAGTATTTGTCCATGGTCGTTTCTGCTTCGTTATTGTCAGAAACACGCCTGTCGCTTACGGTTTTGATAATTTTGGCATTCTTCATTGATGCTTCGGTATCATTTTTGAAATGTGAAAAATCAACATTGTTAAAGCACCAGAAAATTGCAAAAATTGCAGCCGCAATTAAAATAAGTCTAATCATTTTTATACTCCTTTGACATCTTCTCAATATAAACACTTGTTGAAGGGAATGCAAAATTGATCCCTTCAGCACGGAATCTGTGGATTATCTCTCTTATAATATTTCCTTTGTATTCAAGAAACTGATAATAGTTTGTAACCTTAGTCTGGGCGAAAAGTCTTACCACAATTGAACTTGCAGCGAGTTTGTCAATGAATGCCTGAGCACCTTTGACAATCTTTTCGTCGTTTTCGGCAATCTCTTTAAGGATTTCAAGCGCTCTGTCGATTTTTTCGTTCGGAGTTCCGTATTCAATATCAACGGAAATATCCACTCTTCTTTTATTAACCTTGGAAATATTCGTAATTTCTTCATTGGCAAGAATGTTGTTCGGAATATTAACGGGGTAACCCGCAAGAGTCCTGATTGTGGTCGAGCGGAGGTTGATTTTTTCGACAGTTCCTTCGTAACCGTTAAAAGAAATATATTCGCCGATTTTATAAACTTTGTCACCCAAAAGTCCGATTGAGCCGAAAATGTTTCCGATTGCCTCTTTAGCGGCAAAACCTACTGCCAAACCTGTTATTCCGAAACCTGCAATCAGGGAGGAAACGTTGTAGCCGAAACTCTGTAAAAATCCCGCAAGAAGCATAAATACGACAATCGACTTAATAATCTTCGACAAAACGGGCATAAGATTTAACAAAGGCGAGTCCGAATTTCTCTGTTTAAGCCGTTCTTCAATTTTTGAAGTAAAAATATCAAGCGCTTTGCAAAACACACAAATTATCGCAATGTTTATCAGCACTCCGAAAATAAAACCCGAGTGTTTTACAAAGAAAGTTCCAATACTCTCAAGAAATTTCATTCCGAAACTTATATCAACGTGTTCCATCAATCTTCCTCTATCTTCTTGCTCTCAGTTTGTTCAACTCCTCCTGAAACGGAGAAATCTTCGTCAACTTATCCATTATAGCAGGCATTTTCTCAATTACCAAATCTATTTCACTTTCTTTGTTAAATCTTGAGAGAGAAAATCTTATCGAGCCGTGAAGCGCCGTAAACGGGATACCCATTGCCCTGAGAACATGGCTCGGCTCTAATGAGCCTGATGTGCAGGCACTTCCCGAACTTGCGCAAATTCCGTAATCACTCAGGTGAAGAAGGATTAATTCGCCCTCAACGTACTCAAACCCGATGTTTGTCGTGTTCGGAACCCTGTCCTGTGCGGAAGAATTCAATCTTGAATTAAACACGTTCTTCAAAATTCCCGCTTCAAGTTTGTCACGCAGGCGTTTAACCTCCGTAAGTTCAAACTTCATATTGTCCATAGCAAGTTCAGCAGCCTTACCCATGCCGGCAATATAAGGCACGTTTTCAGTTCCGGCTCTCAAACCGCGCTCCTGATGTCCGCCGTTAATCAGAGGGGTAATTCTGCACCCTTTGTTTACATAGAGCGCTCCGACACCCTTCGGTGCGTGGAATTTATGCCCTGAAATCCCCACCATATCTATCTTGGTATTCTTCACTTCCATCGGAATTTTACCCGCAGCCTGAACTCCGTCAACGTAGAAAATCGTTTCGGAATTGCGTGATTTTACGATGTCCGCAATCTCTCCGACAGGGTTGATTACGCCGTTTTCGTTGTTTGCCCACATAACCGAAACAAGTGCGGTATCTTTTCTGATTTTGGATTTTAATTCGTCAAGGTCAAGAACACCCTCGGAATTAACTCCGATATAATCAACCTCATAACCCTGTTTCTCAAAGGATTTGCAGGTATTCATAACGCAGGGGTGTTCGACTTTGGTCGTAATAATATGCTTCTTTTCTTTGTTGCAGGCAAGTGAGCCTTTTATCGCCATATTTGCAGATTCCGACCCGCAGGAGGTGAAAAATATCTCTTTTTCGTCCTCTGCCCCGAAGAAATCCCTTACCTTTACCCGTGCTTCTTTTAATGCCTGAGCGGGAATTTTCGCAAAATCGTACATACTTGAAGGATTTGCATACTCACCTTTTAAATAAGGAAGCATCTCCGCCAAAACTTTTTCATCAACCTGTGTTGTCGCATTATTATCAAGATAAATCATTTTATTATCCCTTATCGTGAGGTTTAATCGGGAGGGCGAAACTTTTTGCTGCCATTTACCCATTTACACATTTACCCCTTTAGCCCTTTACCCCACCTGTTCTACCTCTATATTTGAATCGACTTTTTCTTTGAGAATTGATTCAACGAAGTTTTTCAGAGTCATTGACGCATTTTTGCAACCGCTGCAAACTCCCGTCAGTTTGACTTTAACTTTGTCACCGTCGATATCAATAAGTTCGATATCTCCCCCGTCTTTCTGAAGTTGAGGAGAAATCTGCTGTACCAAAACTTTGTTTATCTGAAGCACCTTCTGCGTTTGGGTAAGAGGCTTTGCTTCCCCTTGTTTTTCCCAATATTCGTCAATGATATGCTGAATCAGACCTTTGCACTGACCGCAGGCACCGCCCGCTTTTGTATAATCGGTAACTTCTTCAACAGTTTTGAGTTTGTTTACTTCAATCGCTTCAAGAATTTGTTTTTCGGTTACGTTGAAGCAGTTGCAGATAACCTTGTCGGCACTTTCTGCTTTTCCGCTCAAATCTATCTCTTTCCACTCGTCGGAATCTTCACCGTAGAATTTTTTGAGAGCGTCTTCAAGTGCTTCTCTTCCCATAACCGAGCAGTGCATCTTCTGCTGCGGAAGTCCGCCTAACTGATCGGCAATATCTTTGTTCGTAATCTTCTTAACCTCATCAAGAGTTTTGCCGATTATCATTTCGGTTAAAATACTTGATGACGCAACCGCAGAGCCGCAGCCAAAAGTCAGGAATTTTGCGTCTTTGATTTTGTTGCCGTCAAGTTTTATGAATAATTTCAGCGAATCACCGCAGGCAAGCGAGCCCGCTTCACCGATTAAATCGGCATCGTCCATCGTTCCGACGTTTCTCGGATTTCTGTAGTGATCCAAAACCTTTTCTGAATAGTCCCACATACTTACCCCACTTGTTTATATCTCGTGTGTAATATTTTACACGATTATTCTATAACAAAGAGAAGGAAATTTAAATAGCGGAAATGTTAATTTTTCCTTAAATTAACAGGGGGTAAATGTAAGGGGGGGGTAAATGTAGAATAGTGACTAGTGACTAGTGAATAGTGAATAGGTTTTAACCCACAACAATTTCGTCATACTGAGCAGGGCGAGCAGAACGAGCCCGTAAGCGAAGTATCCAGCCTGTTTTACCTGCTCGGAGATTTTCCAATAGGCTGGATTCTTCGGCGATAGCCTCAGAATGACATATAAGTATAACCCCACCCCTAACCCCTCCCTCAAGGGGCGGGGAAAAAACATTCGGCTGCTCGCAGGTC
>DBYM01000005.1:0-227 GCA_002309875.1 Cyanobacteria bacterium UBA1186 | reverse complement strand
AACATCAATCTCCAGAGCAGGAATCTCTTATTGAGTTTTTCGGAGAACTTCTTGAGGTTTTCTACCGTATCTTTTGTATCCTCAACGATTTGTTTTATATTATCCTGTTCGCCCTTGCCGTTGATTGCGTCGAGGGTTTTGGAAACCTGACACATCGTATTATTGAGGTTATCGATTGAATCAGTAATCTGTTGCTGCAGGTGTTTGTCGCTTGTCATCTGATTAAC
>DBYM01000042.1:4635-5997 GCA_002309875.1 Cyanobacteria bacterium UBA1186 | reverse complement strand
ATAGACAAATCCAAAACATGTGTTAAAATGTAAATGTAGGCGAGTAAGGAGAAAAAATGACAGCAATTCAGGCAATTTCGGCTATGCGTTATACTGCTATGGCTAACAATTCTATGCTAAATATGATGAATGCGGCTAATGCACGCATGAATCTGATATCTTCACCTATGAGCAACATCAGTTTCGGCTCATTAGACACTCTTGCATACATGGATACCCAATATGAGTTGGAAATGATTACAAACAGCCTTCAATACAAAATGGCAAAGGCTATGCTTGAACAAATCAGAAAACAGCAAAAAGAAGATGCCGAAAAATTCAGCCTGTTTGCTTAGTAACAAAAGCAATCTCTCTCGTGGTCGTTGATTATTCCTATTGATTGCAGATAGGAATAGATTATTACCGTGCCGACGTATTTCATGCCCCGCTTTTTGAGGTCTTTTGAAACCGTATCCGAAAGCGGAGAGGAAACCCTGAAATTGTCATCAGTATTCTTAATTATTTCACCCTTCGTGAAACCCCAAATATAATCTGAAAAAGAGCCGAATTGTTTTTGAATTTCCATAAAAACTTTTGCGTTGCCTATCGAAGCCTCAATCTTCTGACGGCTTCTGATTATTTCGGGATTTTTAAGCAATTCCTCAACTTTTTCGGAATCGTACCCTGCAACTTTTTTGACATCAAAATTATCAAACGCTTTTCTGAACGAGTCGCGTTTTTTCAGCACCGTAATCCATGCCAAACCTGCCTGAAAACCTTCCAAAACAAGAAGTTCAAACAACTCTCTGTCATCATATTTCGGAACACCCCATTCCTCATCATGGTATTTAACATAAACAGGACTCTTTAAATCTACCCAAGAACAGCGTTTCATGAAAAATATTCCCGTATTATTTTTTCTATTCTTGCAGATGTCTTTCCGTCACCATAAGGGTTTTGAGCCTTTAATCTTGTTTCGGATTTTTTATAAGAAAGAATTTTTTCACTCTCCGAAACAATTTTGTCATAATCTGCACCGACAAGTTTTGAAACACCCGCTTCAATTCCCTCTTTACGTTCTGTTTCGTAACGCATTACAAGTGTCGGGCATGCAAACGTAGGCGCCTCCTCCTGTATTCCGCCCGAATCAGTCAGAATCAGTTTTGCATGTTTCATAAGATAAACAAGGTTTGGATAATCCAAAGGTTGCAGAAGTTTAATATTCTTTATCCCGCCCAATCTCGAATGGATTTTGTCATGGACATTCGGATTCGGGTGAACAGGGATTACAAACTTGTGGTCATCATATTTTTGCGCCAAAAACTCAATCGCATCAATGATTTTGTCAATTCTTTCGCCATGGTTTTCACGTCTGTGAGCCGT
>DBYM01000042.1:3219-4531 GCA_002309875.1 Cyanobacteria bacterium UBA1186 | reverse complement strand
ACATGAATTGTCTTTTCGTCAATCCCTTCTTTGAGCAGAGCCTCTTTATTTTCCCCCGTGGGTGCAAAATTCAGTGCCGAAACCCTTGAAGCCATCTGGCGCATAATCTCCTCAGGGAACGGCTCATAAATATTGTAAGAACGAAGTCCCGCTTCAACATGGAATACGGGGATTTTGTTATAATAAGCAGTCAGTGCTCCGCAAAGAACGGTCATCGTATCACCCTGAACAATCGCAGCATCAATCTTATTTTCCGCAAAAACCTTATCAAGAGAGGTCAAAATCCTTGCCTGAACTGATGACAATGACTGATTTTCCCGCATACAATCCAAACTGTAATCAGCCTTCAGGCCAAAATATCTCAAAGTCTGATTTGACAGTTCCTTCTGCTGCTCAGTATTACAAATTATTACATTATAATCCTTCGGGAATTTCCTTAATTCGAGGATTACGGGTGCCAATTTTATAACCTCGGGACGCGTCCCGAAAATAAATATAATATTTTTCATAAGTTTATTATACAATAAAGGAGTTATCTTTTACATATTAAGGGAGGGCTTATGACTGCTTCAAGACAAAAGGCTAAAGAACAGGATAAATTTGAAAGAAGGCATAATTTTAATGCGGTAGAAGAAAATTTTACTGCAGAACAGGCTGCACGGGAAGCCGCAAGATGTCTTAACTGCAAAAACCCGAGATGCGTTCAGGGTTGCCCCGTAAATATTAAAATACCAAACTTTATTTCGGCTTTGAAAGAAAATAACCTGAATAAAGCCGGTGAAATAATCAGAGAAACAAGCATGTTACCTTCCGTCTGCGGACGTGTCTGCCCTCAGGAAAGACAATGCGAAGGAAACTGCGTTCTCGGTATAAAAGGTGAAGCAGTCGCAATCGGAGCACTCGAAAGATACGTTGGTGATAACACTTCCGCACACATTGAAATTGCCAAGCCTACCGGTAAAAAAGTCGCAATTGTAGGCTCGGGTTGCGCAGGAATCACCGCAGCCGCAGATTTGAGAAAGGCAGGTCATGAAGTTACCGTATTTGAAGCACTCCATAAATTCGGCGGTGTATTAAGATACGGAATTCCGCCATTCAGGCTCCCGAGAACAGTATTAGACAGGGAAATCCAAAACCTCAAAGATATCGGCGTAAAATTTGAAAAGAATGTTATTGTAGGTAAATCCATAACTCTGAAACAACTTAAAGAAGACGGATTTGATGCAATATTTATCTGCTCCGGAGCAGGGTTGCCCAAAATGATGAATATTAAAGGCGAAAACCTTAACGGAGTATTTTCCGCAAACGAATT
>DBYM01000042.1:0-3115 GCA_002309875.1 Cyanobacteria bacterium UBA1186 | reverse complement strand
GCCGTGAGAGTAGGGTTTGAAAAGGTTTATATCGTTTATAGAAGGACCGAAAAAGAACTCCCCGCAAGGCTTGAGGAAATCAGGCATGCCAAAGAAGAAGGAGTTGAATTCATATTCCTGCATGCTCCAAGCGAAATTTATGAAGAAGAAGGCCATGTCGCAGGCATGAAATTTGAAATAATGGAACTCGGAGAGCCGGATCAGAGCGGACGTCAAAGACCTGTCGGAACGGGAAAATTTGTTGATTTGGACGTTGATACGGTTATTGTTGCACTCGGAACAGGCCCAAATCCGATTATCCAAAAATCTGCCTTAACAGACGGAATTGAACTAAATACCGACAAAAAAGGCTACCTGATTGTAAACGAAGATACAAGAGAAACTTCAATCCCCGCAATATATGCGGGAGGGGACGTTGCACCGGTCGGAGAATCAAACGCCATCAATGCCATGGGTGCAGGGAAGAAAGCCGCTAAGGCTATAAATGAGTATTTAGCAAAATAACTTCACAAGTTTACATTGAAACGTTATTATGTTAAACTTTTTGTGTATTATTGTGTAATTAAGAGGGCTATTTGATGCTTGTTGAAAAATATTTGGAAATAGTTGTTAAACAAAGAGGATCAGACTTACACATCTCGTCAGGACTGCCGCCCGTTGTTCGTATCGACGGTAATCTTCAGAGAATGGACGTTCCGCCTCTTAAACCTGAAGAAGTTGAGTTATTGTTGTTCCCTATGCTTAACAAGGAACAAAGACGTAAACTCGAACAAGATTGGGAACTTGACTTCTCATACGGAGTTCAGGGACTTGGCCGTTTCAGGGTAAATATCTACAAAGACAAAGGCAACTATGCCGCAGCTTTCCGTGTAATTGCACAGAAAGTTCCGTCGTTTAAAGAACTCGGTTTGTCCGAAACAGTCAGAAAAATTGCCGAAAAGCCGAGAGGTCTCGTTCTTGTAACAGGGCCGACGGGTTCAGGTAAATCAACTACTCTGGCCGCAATGATTAACTATATCAACGAAACGCGTTCAGAGCACATTATGACAATCGAGGACCCGATAGAATTTATACATCAGTCCAAACGTTCAATTATCCACCAAAGAGAACTGGGACAGGATACAAGAAGTTTCGCAAATGCGCTTAAATCAGCACTTCGTGAAGACCCTGATATCATAATGGTAGGTGAGATGCGTGACCTTGATACAATCCGTCTTGCGCTGACTGCAGCAGAAACCGGTCACTTGGTATTCGGTACTTTGCACACGTCATCAGCATCACAGACAATCGACCGTATCATAGACGTATTCCCCGAAGGTCAGCAGCAACAGGTCCGTGTACAACTTTCTAACTCACTTGTTGCGGTATTCTCGCAAACATTACTTCCGCTTTTACAGGCTGACGGCACAAAGAGCGGCCGTGTAATGGCTCAGGAAGCAATGATAGTTATTCCTGCTATTGCCAACCTTATCCGTGAAGCAAAAGCAGCGCAAATATACTCTACAATGCAAACCAATTCAGGTTTCGGTATGCAGACACTTGAAATGGCTCTGAGAGATTTGTATTTGAGAAAGAAAATCACTCTTGAAGATGCACTCTCACGCTCAAGCCGACCTGAAGAATTCAAGAGAGGTCTGCAAAACTCTTAGGGGTAAATAAGGGTAATAGGAGTAAATAGGGCTAAAGTATTAAATAAATAAAAAAAGGATTGCAGGCATTGCAATCCTTTTTATTTAAAATACTCCGTTTAACCCTTGCCTTCTTTAAGTGTTTGAAGTACAATTGTTGTATATTTTCAAGGGTTTAAATAGGAGGATAGATATATGGAAACTTATGGAATTGAAAGATTTGGAATAATCGGTCCAAAAGCCGTTTATCGTAACCTTACTCCGGCTCAGCTTACCGAAGCTGCTTTAAGACGCGGAGAAGGCACTTTGTCCAATACAGGCGCTCTTGTTGTTACAACAGGCAAATACACAGGACGTTCGCCTAAGGACAAATTTATCGTTGATACCGAAACAATACACAACGACATCGCTTGGGGCAAAGTAAACAGACCTATCTCAAGAGAAAGATTTAATTCAATCAAAGAAAAAATTGCCGCATACCTTCAAAACAGAGAAATCTTCATCTTTGACGGTTTTGCAGGCGCAGACAAGAATTATACTCAAAAGTTCAGAGTTATAAACGAACTTGCAAGCCAAAACCTCTTCATTCACCAATTGTTAATCAGACCTACGGCAGAAGAATTGGCTAACTACGGAGATGCTGATTTCACAATTCTTTGCGCTCCGGGCTTCAAATGTGACCCTGAAGTTGACGGTACGAATTCCGAAGCATGCATTGCAATCGACTATGAAGCACACGTTATCATAATCGCAGGCTCTCAATATGCCGGCGAAATCAAGAAATCAGTTTTCGCAACAATGAACTACGTTATGACTAAGAAAAACGTACTTCCTATGCACTGCAGCGCAAACATGGATCCTGAAACTCATGAAACTGCCGTATTCTTCGGCCTTTCAGGAACAGGTAAAACAACCCTTTCTGCAGACCCTGCACGTAAGTTAATCGGTGACGATGAACACGGCTGGTCTCCTGACGGTGTATTCAACTTTGAAGGCGGCTGCTATGCAAAATGTATTAATTTAACGGAAGAAAATGAGCCTGATATCTATCACGCAATCAAATTCGGCTCATTGGTAGAAAATGTAATAATGAATCCTGAAACAAGAGAATTAGACTTCTTTGACGGCTCATTAACAGAAAATACACGTGTAGGTTACCCTGTAAACTACATCAACAATGCTGCAATTCCTTCAATGGGCGGAATTCCGAAGGTAGTTGTATTCTTAACGGCTGATGCTTTCGGTGTTCTTCCTCCGATTTCAAGACTTGATAAGAATGCGGCAATGTATCACTTTGTAACAGGCTTCACTTCTAAACTTGCAGGTACAGAAAGAGGCGTTACGGAGCCTCAACCGACCTTCTCAACATTATTCGGCGAGCCGTTCATGCCAATGGACGCTTCAGTTTATGCAAGAATGTTGGGTGAAAAACTTGACCAATACGGAACAAAGGTTTACCTTGTAAACACAGGTTGGGCAGGCGGCTC
>DBYM01000026.1:38764-38898 GCA_002309875.1 Cyanobacteria bacterium UBA1186 | reverse complement strand
ATCATTGTTGCGTCCAAACTTGGAGGGGGCGACCCGGCAGGGAACTTCCGTCTGAGAACGGCAATAGAAAAAGCCAAGGCGGCAGGATTACCCAACGATAACATCAAAAGGGCAATTGAAAAAGGCTGCGGTGC